>CABQER010000009.1 GCA_902463235.1 uncultured Faecalibacterium sp.
GGCCTGTCTGTGCCGTTTGCCCTGTCCGGTGCCAACAAGGTGTTGTCGCTGGAACTGGCTTCGGATGCGCTCAGCCCCAAGTACCACACACTGGTCACCGGTATGATCGGTTCCGGCAAGAGCACTCTGCTGCATACCCTCATCATGGGTCTGCTGATGAAGTACAGCCCCGAAGATGTACAAATTTACCTGATGGACTTCAAGGACGGCGTGGAGTTCAAGGTCTATACCGAATACGATCTGAAGAACTTCCGTGCCATCTCGATCGACACTGAGCCGGAGTTTGGCCTGGCCGTGCTGAAGAAGATCGAAGCAGAGATGCAGGCACGCAATAACATCTTCAAAGAGGAAGGCTGCCGCGGTCTGGAAGGCTACCGCCGTGAAATGGCCGAAAAAGGCAACCCACATCACGGGATGCCGCGCACGATCCTCATCATCGACGAGTTCCAGGAGGCCTTTGGCCGGAGCGATGATCCCGTCATGAGCGAAGCTGCCGAGATTATCAAGCGTCTGACACTGGTAGGCCGTGCCCCGGCTATCTATCTCATCATGGCAACGCAGGACATCAAGAACGCCGCTGCCCTGCCGGAAACCGTGTACAATCAGTTCGAGACCCGTATCGCGCTGAAGAGCAGCCCGGATTCTGCACGCATCATTCTGCCGGATAACCCGATGGCCGATCAGCTCATCAATCTGGACAAGGGTGTGGCGATCTTCAATGCGTCGGCAGGCAACAAGGACCACAACGTGCAGTGCCGCATCGCCTTCTGCAGCGAAGAGGAGCAGCGCGCCCTGCTGGAACAGATTGCCCAGAAACAGGCTGCTGCCGGCTTCCAAGTGACGGGCGGCACCCGTCTGCTGCTGTCCAGCATTCAGGACGACCGCTCCAACCCGCTCAACCACTTTGCCAAAACGGGCACACTGCTCGACCACGAGGATGCCGATGGTCTGGGTTACCGCCTTTTTGTCGGCGAGGAACTGTCGATGCGGAACAATTTCCACCCCGAGCTTACCAGCCGCAAGGGCCAGAACCTGCTGCTGACCGGACGGGATCAGGGCCGCGTGCGCACTACCATCGCCTTTGTCGTAATGAGTTTGCTGTACGAATCGATGCGTCTGCAGGAGTCCGCTGCACACCCGCTCATCACGCTGTTTGATTTCGGTGTGGATACGGGTTCCGGCGACCTGTTGGATCAGATGGTCCGTACCCTGCCGGAGGGCACCATCCGCCGCTATGGAATGCCGGATGTGCTGGATGGCATCGATACGCTGCTGCAGGAAAAGAACAGCGGCTTCCGCCAGTTCGTGGTGATCTTTGGCCTGAACCGTGCCCGCCGTCTGCTGGTGCAGCCGGATATCTACAGCGTGGCACCCAAGAACAAGCTCATCGAGCTGCTGCAGACCGGGCCGGAAAACGGCATGAACTTCATCGTCTGGGCCAACAGCGTGGAAAGCTTTATGGAAAACTACAACGAAACGCTGGGCAGCTTCGAGCACCGTCTGGTGAGCGACATTCAGGACGACCAGTACAGCATCTTTACGTATGCACCGGCTCCCGGCAGCATGAAGCCCAAGAATGCCATTTACTTCAATATGGATAACACCGAAAATCCGAAGATCCGCCTGTACGAGAAACCCAGCGATGACTGGACCGGACGGTTTATCCAGAATATGGAACACGCACTGGCCGAAAAGCAGAGTGCAGAGCAGAACAAACCGAATGATACGGAATGGTGGTAATTGCTATGCTGGAAAAAGAAAATGAGATCCGCGATATCCTGAAAAAGCTGGAACAGTTGGACAAGGACGCTTACCTTGCGGCAGAAACGCGTAATGCCGCCAAGAACGAGCTGCTGGAAAAACAGGCACAGACCGAGCGTGCCTGCGGCATGACTGTCCGCGTGGGCGCATTTGCCGGTATCAGTGCTGTCGCCATTGCCATTACGCTGGCGGTGCTGCGCTCTGTGGGTATCTGAGCAAAGGAGAGAACGAGATGGCAACGGATGCCGCTGCACAAGAACTGCGCACCGCACAGGAAAAAAAGGATATGGAGCTGCTGTGGGAGCCGTTTGGCGGCTACCCGTTCCAGCCGACCATTCCCGCGCCGTCGGATGCCGGGATGGAGTATGACCCCATCACCATGAGCGACGCGGAACTGGATCTGTACCTGCGTACGCGTCTACAGACGGAGCCGCCACAGGACGAAGAACTGCAGCTGGCCGCACTGCAGCGGGACGGTGCCGTGCCGGATCCGGTCATGCAGCAGTTCCTCTCGGCGGTGATCCTGCTGGATCAGGCGCTTCCCACGGAAGAACTCGTGCAGCAGCTGGAAGCGCTCCGGGTGGATATGGAAAACCCGGCGGCGCTGTACCTGACCGAGAAGATCCTGCTGCAGCTCGAAACGCAGACCCAGCAGGATCGGAAGTGGGAACAGAAGCAGAAAGAACTGCAGACCCGGCAGACCGAAGCGCAGAATGCACTGGCAGCCGCCCGGCGGAACCGTCAGGAGGCAGAGCGGCGCTACAGGGAAAATCCGTACTGATCGTCCGCCGAGGGGGAGAACGCGATGAACGATATCACAGCCGTCTTTCTTTGTGAGCTGGCGGCAGAAAGCGGCCGCGCAGAGCTGTTTCAGCTGCTGCAACAGGAACTGTGCCGCTGGCTGGATGCATGCTGCCCGGTGCGGACCGGCGGCGTGAGGGCGGTTTCGCCGCAGGCAGTCCAGCTGCACACGGCGTTGCAGCAGCTGCACGACCGGGCCGGGCAAATCGACACCCGCGAAAAACTGCAATGGTTCCGGGAACAGATGAAGCAGTACACGTCCAAGTGGAACCAGCTGCGCGGGCAGACCTCGCAGGCCGTGCTGCACAGCTGGGTGCCGCCGCTGGAAGCGCTGCACTTTCTCACACAGAAAGAACTTGTGCGCGAAACAGCTGCTATCCGCCAGCAGGTGCAGATCCAATTGTACCGGCTGCTGGTGCTGGGGGGCGCATCGGCGGTACAGGGCATGGAACCTCCGCCTGCCGACAGCACGGCGGAACGGCTGCTGGACTTTTACTGGTCCGTTCTGCTGCCCCGTCTGCAGCGGCTCACCCTGCAGCAGCTGCAGCAGGAGTGGGCTGTGGAACTGCGGGACGAGGCCCGGTTCGGCACTTCCCTGCAGCTGCCCACATACCTGCTCCGGCAGCCGATGAAGCTGCAATCCTCGACGGCACCCGGGCACTACCAGAGCGTGTCCCGTACCGGTGGTGTATGGTATCAGGGTCGCGGCCTTTTGACGAATATCCGCCCGGCAGAGATCGGCCGGGCCCTGCGCGAAGGCTTTGTGAGCGGCTGTTGCGTGGCAGACCTTGACCGGGCCGAACTGCTGGATGCAGATCCCCGGCATGTGCTGGAAGAGGTCTTTCCGGGCCGGTTCTATGCACTGGATCCGTACAGCTATTTCAGTGTGGCAAGCTATGCATTGAACAGCCGCGTGACGGCACAGCGTCTGGCGCGCGGGCGCTGCCTGCTGTGCGGTACGAGCACGTTAAAAGAAGGGTCACGTCTATGCAGGAACTGCTTTTCCAATCTGGCACAGAAGAGCCAGTGATCCGGCTGCACCGGGTGCTGTTCCCGGTCACAGCGCTGGGCTATGGCCGCCGCTTGGGCGTATGGGTACAGGGATGCAGCCGCAGCTGCCCACACTGCATCAGCCCGGAAATGCAGCCGGCAGATGGTCCGGCCATCTCGCTGCAGAACCTTCTGCAGCAGTTTCCGGAACTGGAAGGGTGCAGCGGCCTGACCATCAGCGGTGGAGAGCCGCTAGACCAGCCGGAAGCCGTGCTGGCCCTCATGGAGTGGTTCGCCGCCCGCTATACGGATGACATCCTGATCTACACGGGCTACCAGCTGCAGCAGCTTCCTTCGCAGGCCGCCCGGCAGGTGGTGGAAAGAGCAGCCGCTGTGGTCGAAGGCCCTTACCGGGAGGAATTGAACCGGGGCGTGGGCCTGTACGGATCGGAAAATCAACACTTGGTGGTTCGGCGGTACCCGGAGCGTTATCGGGATTTTGCCACACAAGCAAGGACCCTGCAGCCGTTTTGGGAGGATGACCGGCTTTTGCTGATCGGCATCCCGTCGAAGGAGGACAGCACAGAAGATGGACCATCGTGAGCAGCCGACCCTGCCGGCCGGTGCACTGCGGCAGCAGCCAACGCTTCCGTCGATCAGCGCAGCAGCGGCACCTCAGCCGGAAAGCAATGCGGAAAAGCGCCCCGGCAGCTATGTGGGGCACTACCGCATCCTCTGCAGGCTGTGTGATGGCCGCGAAAGCGTGCTGTACCGCGCCAGCGGACCGGATGGCTCTTCCTGCATCCTGAAACTTTATCACCGGGTCGAGCGGCGGGATGCCGCGGCGGCCTACGAACGATTGAAAACACTTGCCTGCCCGTATCTGCCGTTTCTGGATTGGGGCAGAGAGGGCGATGCGATCTATGAGTGCCTGCAGCCGGTGTCCGGGCGGCCCTTGTCTGAGCTGGCTCCTCTGCCGGAGCCGGTGCTCCGCCAGCAGATCTTACCCAAGCTGATCAGTGCGCTGCAGGCGCTGCACGAGAACGGCCTGCTGCACAACGACATCAAGCCGGAAAACCTGCTGTGGGATGCAGAAAAGGAAAGCTTCTGGCTGGTGGATTTCGGCAGTCTGACCGAGGCAGAACCCCGGCTGGAACGCGGTCTGGGCGCAACGCTGGCCTACGCGGCACCGGAGATCCTTTCGTCCCGGGGGCGTGCATGGAGTGCGGCGTCTGACCTGTGTGCGCTGGGGCTTACCCTGTACACGCTGGCCACCGGCCAGCTGCTGATCCGGGCGCAGAACCTGATGCAGGCCAAATGCTTTTGGCAGCAGGAACGGCAGCTCCCCCGGGAGATGCCGTTCCGGGACCTGATCCGGGAGCTGACTGCCGTAAACAAAGAGCAGCGGCCAACCCTGAAAAAGCTTGCACAGCAATTGGGCATTGCCGCACCTGCTGCGCCAAAGCCTGCGGCCGCTCCGGCACAGACTGTGCTGCGGACCGTCCGTTTCCGGAATGGCTCCGAGCTGCGGGACCTGACCGACCTGCTGCAGGCTGCGTGCACGGACTGGGATTTTACCCGCTTTTTGCTGCAGGAACATCAGCTGGACCTGTTTTTGGCGCAGTATGTGCCGGACGCCGCTCAGCTATGCAACCGCTGCATCCGGATGTATGACCCGGACGCCGGACTGTACTGCCTGCTGCAGAGTGTATACCCCATGCAGGAGATCCTGTGGCTGGGCAAGCTGTACAAAAATGACGTTGCCCTGCTGCGGGATGCCATGGAATCGGATCTGCCACTGACCGAGACCCCGCTGGTGCGCTTTTGCTGTGCAGAGCTGCTGTCCTTTTACTACAGCAGCCTGCAGAAGATGGGCTATACCGAGCAGGCCATTACCTACGCGAAAAAGATTGAATCGATCATGAAGCACGACCCTCAGTATGCACTCAGCCAACTGCAGCTGGCGCTGGATGTCCATCCCGCGTTCGTGTATGAGGGAAAGACCATCCATTCCGTGGACGACCTCAGCCGCCTGCTGTGGCAGGCCGGGGATGCGCTGGACCGCTGTGTGGACAGCCTGCTCCGTTCGGAACAGTTCGAGGCATGGATGGACTATCAGGGACTGGAAGCTGTGTTGGAAAATACCAACCAGTTTCAGGAGGAAATGGTATGAGCAGTTATCTTGCGGGCCGGTTTTATCTGGAGCTGCAGAAGCAGAAGCAGATCGAGCAGCAATGCCAGCAGATGCTGACGCAGGTCGAACAGAGCATTGCGGCGGCGCGGAACGCCCAGCAGGCTGCACGGGAAGAACTGGCACGCCGCCAGAACCAGACCAGCACAGCTTGGGCGCAGGGCAGCCAGCAGGCACAGGAGCTGGCCCGGCAGAGGCAGGAATATCAGGAACAGCGGTTTGTACAGGAAGTATCTGCACCGGAAGCGGCTGCGCCGCAGGCCGAAGCTTTTCCGGAACAGTCTGCCGCACCACGGCAGGCCCGGGTATGCAATGTGGTGTCCCTGCGGGTAGAGAGCGCCGATGACCGGGAGAATGAATGGGAGGCGTTTCTGGCCGGTGTGCTGGAACTGCAGACCTCCGGGGACCCGGAACTGCAAAGTGCCGCCGAGGACCTTCTGCGCCGAACCAAGAGCTGCGCACCGCTGTTCCGCAGTGCGTTCCTGCAGGAGAACGAAGCGCGGCTCCGGGAGCTGCAGGCCCGGCAGCAGAAACACAGCGGTGCGCAGCTGCAGCAGGAGAAGAACGCCCGCCGGTACGAAGCGCTCTGCCGTCTGCTGCAGCAGCAGGCAGAGCCGGAGATCCTGCAGGACCCGGCCCGCTGCGAAGCACAGCTGCAGCGCATGATGCGGCTGCTGGTCCAGCAGCAGGGGCAGCAGTATATCACACAAACACTGGCCCGCGTGTTTGCACGCCATGGTATGACCCTGCAGGCCAGTAGTGTGCAGACGGCAGAGACGGAAAGTATGTCCTATCAGGTCGCGCCCAACACCGTGCTTGCCGTGAAAAAGCGCCCGGGCGGTGCCTTTGAAATGGAATTGCACGGCATCACCCGAAACAGCACCCCTTCCACGGAAGAGCGGCGCTCTGCAGCGGAACAGGCTGTGCATTTCTGCCGGGTCTATCCGCAGATTCAGGAAGAGCTGGCCCGGGAGGGCGTGCTGGTCGCAGACCTGTACGATGAAGCCCCCGCCGAGGAAAATATCGTTTTTTGCAGCGGGACTGCGGCGCAGAACAGTGTGGCCACACAGACCGCCGTGCTGCGTGAAATGAACGTCAGCGAGAAGTGAGGAGAGCGCAATGCAGGAATACAGACAATGTCCCTGCGGCCAGATGGTCGCAATGGATCTGACGGTCCGGCAGTGCCCGGCCTGCGGACGGCCGGTGGACAGAACTTGGCGGGTGGTCTACCCGGAACGGACGGCCCCGGCGGCTCCGGCAGCCGCAGAGGCGCGGCAGCCCTTGCAGCAGCCGCAGACCACCACGCCGCCGATCCGGCAGCGTGTACCGGTGGGGGCAGACCCTGTCGTACAGGCTGCTCCGGGTGCAGGGAGCGCCCGCCGTCCCATTACGCCGGCTCCGGAACAGACGGCGCGTCCACCGGTCCAGAGCGTGCAGACCGCAGAACCGCCGGTCCGCAATGTACAGGCTGCCCCGACCCCCAAAAAGCCGGGCGCATGGCAGCTGGATTATTTCGGCCAAAAGCTTCGCATCCCGCCGCAGGACACCGTGTGTCTGGGCCGCAACAGTGTGGGTGCCGAATACTTTGAAGGCGATATGCTGGTCAGCCGGAAGCATGTGTATCTGTGGGTCAACGGTGCCGGGCAGCTTCTGGCCGAGGACCGCGAGAGCCTGAACGGGACTTTTTATACCCACAGCGGCCAGCGCAGTCCGCTGGAACATGGCATATCCGTCCGGCTGCAGGCAGGGGACATCCTCTGGCTGTACGATCTTCCGTTGAAGGTGGAACAGTGCAATGACGAAAAAAATGGCGTGGATGGAATCGCTTGAGACCTGTCAGCAGATGAAATCCCTGTTCATCATTGAGGGACAGGTATCGGATCTGCAGGCGCTGGTCACAGACGAAAAAGTGAACCTAATCCCCATGGAGCAGTATCTGAACGATTATCTGCAAAAGGAAGGGTATCAGAACATCGTCTTTTACAATCGCATCGATGGGTTTTACAATCATTTTCCGCAGGGTGAAGAGCAGGTGCAGCAGTTCTGCACCCTTTCGGGCTGCGAGGAGCCGCGTGCCTCCATGGCAGCGGCGGTAAAGGCCGCCCGGGAGGCGGTGCGCAACCTGTCGTCCAGCGTGGCGGTGGTGTTCGATCTGGCCTCCCTGATGCTGGCTTCTCCGGCCCACCTCACGGATGCAGATCTGGAAAATTTCGCCACCCTGTTTCTGGCCTCGCGGGAGAGCGTGACCGCTCCCAGCACGAATGCAGGTTTCCGGATGAACAAGCTCCTTCTGCTGGTGGAACATGCGGCAGACCTGCCGGAATGGCTTTACCACAGCAACCCGTATGCCCGGGTGCTCACGGTGCCAAAACCTTCCGGCGGACTGCGGCTGCAATTGATCCGCACCTATGCAGAAAGCCGTTATTGGAACGGTGGCTCGGAACAGGAACGCCGCCTGAAAAATCTGGCGGCGATCTCGGACGGCTTCAGCCTGCTGGAACTGGACCGGCTGCTGGCACAGTGTCTGGACCGAGGCACGGCTCCAGAGGACTACGCAGATGCCTTCAGCCTTTACCGTTATGGCCGCCGGGAAAACCCGTGGAGCCGTCTGACGTCCGAAGAACTGCAGTCCTTTGGCGCACGGCTGGCCGAGGATGTGATTGGGCAGGAACCGGCCATCAATGCGGTGGTCAATGTCATCAAGCGTTCGGTCAAGGGGCTTTCCGGCGTTCAGCATTCTTCTTCCGGACGGCCCAAGGGTGTGCTGTTCTTTGCAGGCCCTACCGGCACTGGCAAGACGGAACTGGCCAAATCCATGGCGCGCAACCTGTTTGGCAACGAGAGCGCTCTGCTGCGCTTTGATATGAGCGAATATTCGCAGGAACATTCCGACCAGCGTCTGATCGGTTCTCCACCCGGTTACGTGGGCTATCAGGCCGGTGGCGAACTGACCAATGCGGTCAAGAATCATCCGTTCTCCATCCTGTTGTTTGATGAGATCGAAAAGGCGCATCCGTCCATCATGGACAAGTTCCTGCAGATCCTGGACGATGGCCGCCTGACCGATTCCAAAGGCGAAACCATTTATTTCTCGGAAACGGTCATCGTGTTCACCAGCAATGCGGGCATCTACCACACCCTGCCCAACGGGATGCGGCAGGCCCTCATCACGCCGGAGAACAGCTACGAGGAGATCGAGCAAGCAGTCCGGGACGGACTGCATGAATATTTTGTCAACCGGCTTGGCCGTGCGGAAACGCTGAACCGTATTGGCAACAACATCATTGTGTTTGACTACATTCGGCCGGAATCGGTGCCGGGCATCCTGAACAAGCAGATCCACAGTGTAATGCGTGCTGTGCAGGAAAATGCCCGGGTACATGTCGAACTGGAACCGGGCAGCGCCGCTTGGGAACTGCTGGTGAATCGTGCACTGGACGGACTGGAATTTGGCGGACGCGGCATCGGCAACATTGTGGAAAAATATCTTGTCAACCCGCTTGCGGTCTGCCTGACCGATGAAGGCTGGGCAGAGGGCCAGTCTTATGCGATCGAAGAGATCGTGGAAGAAAATGGAACGGTGCGGCTGGTCACTTCGCTGACCGGGTGAGAGGAATGAACCATGGGAAATTACGTGACAGTGGAATCGCTGGCGGCGCAGCTGGATACATCTGCAAGCCGGATCGAAACCAGTGGTCAGAATATACAGAAACTGCAAAAGCAGGGGCAGGAGGCGCAGCAGGCCCTGCGGGGGCATCAGATGGCAGTGCGGCAGCTGCGTCAGCAGGCCGCGATGCTGGAATCTCAGATCGAACAATTGCGGGAGATGCTGGCTTCCATTGACGATGCGGACGATGACAGCGGTAGTGCCGAGCAGCTCCGCAGCCAGATCCAAGCGCAGATCGCGCAGCTGCAGAGCCAGAAGTACGCGGTGGAGAGCCAGACCCGGCAGGAAGAACAACAGGCCCGGCAGGCCGAGCAGCAGCTGCAGAGCTTGCTGCAGCAGGTCCAAGGGGAAAAGTCCCAGCTGGTGCAGATGCGCAGTGCGCTGGTCCAGGCAGATCAGGAATACGCTGGTCTTGCCAGCCGACATAGGGAGGCGCAAGGGTTGTTCCAGCGCATCGGTCAGTACCAAAACAAGGGAACGAGCATTGGTGCAGGCCGCAGCATGGAGCAGGTCGTGCAGGCGTCCCGGCAGGGACAATCCCGGGTGGCGCAGCTGCAGCAGCGCATTGAGCATTATCTGGGCGATGGAGTGATCCCAGGGACGGTCGCAGCAGTGGCCGGTCTGGGCATCGCAGGTGCGGCAGCACACCGCCGGGCGTCCACCACCGGCACGACCGGGATGCGGCAGAATGGTTCGCTGCAGAGCGGACCGGGTGTCATCCCGACGGCAGAACCGTCGGCACAGGCAGTGGAAGAGATGAATACCCCGACGGGTTTTCTGCGCAACATGCGCCGGGGCAGAAATCCTACTGGCATCACATCGGAACCGGAAGGGCTCTCGCCGGAAAAACAGCAGAAGCAGTCGTTCCGGGACCGGCTCATCGTAAAGGATTCGGATATGCAGCCTGCACAGCCAGCGCCGCGTCCGCAGGGCAATGGCCCGGGCACCGGGCAGCGTATCCGGGAGCGCGGCGGCTATGGCAGGGACGATGACGATGGCCCGTCACGGCATCCGGGAGCCAGCAACCGGGGCGCGTCCAACCAGGGGGCAGTCTCTTGGGCACCGCCCATGCCCCCTCCGCAGAAGCCTTCGGTGATCCCTTCCAACTGGAAACGCATTGAAGGACCGCACAGCCTGTTGGATGACATTGCCACTGTGAACCCGGACTATCAAAAAGGGCACCTCTCTACCCGTGTAAACTGCCAGCGTTGTGTGGTGGCTGGTGAAATGCGGCGCAGAGGTTATGATGTGGTTGCACAGCCTGCTGTTGGCCAGACAATGTACCGGCTGAATGCACAGGGTGAGCCGGAAGCGTATTGGGCCAGCGCTGAACAGGGGGGCTTGCCTTATCTGTTCGCACCGGATGGCTCCGTGAACCCGAACGGTTTTGCGGCAGCGTTCAAGGATGCCAAACCGGTATCTTGCACGGCGGACAGCGGCATGATGTCGGCACGGATTGTGAACCGCCAGATGAAAGAATGGGGCGAAGGAGCCCGCGCGATCGTGGCAGTCTACTGGGCCGGTGTGGCGCGTGATGCGGACCAGAACCTCTATACCGTGGATGTGCAGGACGGCAAGTGGGTCTACCGGAACTATAAGACTGATGCCCTGCTCACCGACCCGGAGAAGATCAAAAATCTGGAACATCTGACGGAACCTTCCAGCGGTCATGTGTTCAAGGCCGAGGTCATCAACGGCAAGGTCGTCTGCTACGACGAGCAGAGCGGAAGCCATGATATGGCAACGATCCAACGGTATTTCCGGATGGCCCGCGGACGAAAGACCCAGCTGATCCGGATCGATGATCTGGAACCGACGGACCTGGTGCAGAAATGCTGTAAACCGAGGTGAACAAACGTATGATCGATGTACAACAGGCGTACCGGAACGCAAAAGCCCTTTTGGTGGGCAAAAGCGTTCTGAACGAAGTGCTGGAACTTCAGAGCGGCTGGGTGTTTTCCTTTGCGCTGGTGCGCGGGGACGGCAGCTGTGCAAAGGTGCCGCAGCTGATGGCGCTGCGCAGCACAGGCGAGGTGGGAGAATTTTTCCTGCCGGACTATCTGCAGGAAGTTCTCTGCGCAAACAAATTTACCGATCAGCAGATCGCACAGCTGCAGTCTGCTGCAGATAACAAGTAAGTGAGAGGAGCTATCATTATGGGACAGAAACTGGAAAATGTACGCAAAAAGGCTGAAAATGTCAAGGAATTGGGCGAACAGGTCAAGGAACTGGGCAACAAGGTGGTGGATGATATCACCAGCGTGCGGGACATTCTGGGCGAGATGCCGGAGGATATGGATGACGATATTATGGAGGCAATCGAACAGGTGGACGACAGCTCCACGCAGGAAGCGACTGACAACATGAATAGCGAGGTCAAGGACGTTCTGGACCAGAACAAGGATCTCAATGCAGAAACTGCAGACGAAGCTACCGAACAGGAAGAAAAGAGCCAGGACGCCAGCAGCAAGTTCTCCGAGATCAACGGCAACCGCTTCGGCAAATCCGGCGCAGATGCTTCGCAGCGCGCAGCAGACAGCGCAGAAGCTTTTGGCGAAACAAGAGATCAGGCACAGGAATATGCAGATCAGGCAGACGATGATTTCAACAGTGATCTGGATGCAGTTATGCGGCACTGATAAGCTTTGTACGCTTTGATAAGGGGGAAAAGCAGAAACGATGGAAGGACCCACCGAATGGAAACAGGAATATTACGAGCTGAAACAGATCCCGGATCTGACCCTGAGCAAGTATTCCCAGCTGGATGAAGGCGATGTGGAAGGCGTGCTGAAGCAGCATCAGGCGTTCTGGCGGCAGATGAACCGCCGCGGAAGGCTGCTGAACGAGGGCTACCAGCTCATCTACGAATATGACCCGGAGCGGGAACTGGGAAACCGGCTGCGGATCTGTTTCCGGGTCGATACGTGCATCCCGTCGTTCATGGAGGAGACGCTGCGCTCTTCTGCGATCGGTGCATACTTTGAGCTGGATAAGATCGGCGGAAAGGCGTGCAAAAACGAAAAAGAAGAAGCGCTTGAAAAGAAGCGCGAAGAGGAAAACGCCCGCATGGCATCCCGCCGGTACCGCTATGCCGCACATCTGATCAAAAAAGAGCGGGTGATGCGCTCGCTGAATCAGACGGACGGCCAGCAGTTCTACATCGTGAGCAGCTGGGAGATGAACGAGACCGCCCGGCTTTACAGCATGATGAAGCTGATGAGCGCCATCAACCGGCCCTGTGTGTACTGCGTGAACATCCGGCCTGTCGATCAGACGCAGGAGATGCGGCAGAATCTGGAACAGATCCTTTCCTTCCTGCGCCGGACTACCCAGATCCGAGTGACCAAATCGGCATCATCCGTAAGTGCGAACGAAAAGGACGAAAACGCCAAGGATACGCTGGATCTGTACGAGGACCTGCTGGAAGATCTGGATACGACGCCGCACTTTTTGACGGATGTCGAGGTCTTGGCCGATGATTCCAATCTGGCCCAGTATATTCTGGACGCAGCAGCCTCGGAAGCACTGAGTGAGGGCAGCCATGAGATCCGCACCTACGAGGAAAACTGCTCGCTTGCGGACATCTCGCCGCTGAACATCATCAGCTGCGCGGGCGCGGATGCCCCGGAAAAGCTCAAGCTTTTGCCGCATCTGATGCTGCTGCCGGAGCTTTCGGCTTTTGCGGTGTTCCCGGCGCTGTATGCGGGCGAGTTCATCGATGCCCCCAAGGAAACGCTGCCCACGCTGTACGCGGAGGGCCTGCTGCTGGGCAAGGACAACGAAGGCCACGAGATCCGCTTCCCGCTGAAAAATCTGTCCAAGCACGCATTCCTTGCGGGCGTGCCCGGCAGCGGCAAGACCAACAGCATGATGCATCTGATCACCTCCATGCATGTGAAGTATCAGATCCCGGTGCTGATCCTGGAGCCTGCCAAGCACGAGTACCGCATCCTGACAGCGGTGCCGGGGATGGAGGATCTGGAATTGTTCTCCCCCAGTGCCAACACCCCCTTCCCGCTGCACATCAATCCGTTCGAGTTCCCGGTCGGCATGACGCTGGCTGAGCATATCCGCAACCTGATCGATGTGTTTGACGGTGCCTTTACGCTGGACCCGCCCATGCCTTTCCTGCTGGATTCCTCGGTGGAAGAGGTGTATCGGGATCACAACTGGCTCCCGTCCATGGTCAACCGTCCGGATCTGGGTTTTACCTATCCGACCCTTTCCGAACTGTACGACAAAGTAGCGGACAAGCTGGAACACACGGACTATGAAGCTGAAATCAAAGGCAACCTGAAATCGGTGCTGCAGGTGCGCATCGGCAGCCTGCTGACCCGTGAAATGGGCGATGTGTTCAACGTGAGCCATTCCACTCTGCCGCCGGAGGCGTGGCTGAAGCGCTCGGCGGTCATCGAGCTGGAATCCATGGGCAAGTACCCGGCCAACTTCCTGTCCCTGCTGCTGTCCACCCTCATCCGCGAAACGCTGAAGGTGCAGGATTACAACAAGCTTCCGGACGGTCGTCCGCGGCATGTGATGTTCTTTGAGGAAGCACACAACCTGATCGGACCCACTGCAGAGCAGTCTGCCGACGGCAACACGGACACCAAAACAGCGGCCACGGCCTTTGTCGTCAAGATGCTGGCCGAGGTCCGCGCACTGGGCGAGGGCATCGTCATCGCAGACCAGCTGCCCACGGCTATGGCACCGGAGGTCATCAAGAACACCTCGCTCAAGATCGGCCTGCGCATCACGGCGCAGGATGACCGCGGCCTGCTGGGCGGCACCATGTCGGCAGACGAGGTGCAGCTGGAACGCATGGGCGTGTTCAGCCCGGGCCACGCGCTGTGCAGCTACGAACCGCTGCTCAAGCCCTTTGAAGTGCAGATCCCCTACTTTGAAAGCAAAGAGGACAATGCAGAGACCGTCACCATCGTGCGCAATCTGCTTTCCAGCCCGTACTATCAGGAAGATCTCCGCCAGAGTTTGGAGATCCATCAGGATGGCTGGAAAAGGCAGAGATACGAAATCAGAAAGAAATACAATGAAATGCTGGCAAATGGCAGAAATAGTGATCCCATTGGAAGCAAGGAATCTGCTAAAAAAGCGCAGGATGTACGAGCGCAGCGTGATGAAGTTGTAAAAAAGGCACAGCAGGTATTTCTGGACGTTGCAGCTTACGGTAGTATGCTGCAAGTGGTATTTCATGAAGCCAAAGTAAAGCCGGATTTAGGAGAATGCAAAACAATTTTTGACAATATCAAGAAAACGCTGAAATCTGAGCGGGAGATCGCATGGAATCAATACAATCAGATTTATAAGGCTCTTGAGCCAACGAATCTGCGCATTACAGAGGAAGAAGATGCTGCTCTGAGCATCAGGGCGAAGGCATTTTGAACAGTACCAAAGAAATAAACAACAGGTATTGCAAAGGAGAATTAATTATGACAGATTATGAACGCGGCCCGCAGCAGCTGTGGGCAGAACCGGCTCTGGAACCGTTTACCCAGAAGGTTGCAGCCCATGGTAAGCAGGGTGGTTTTATGAAGTGGTCTTCCTTTCACTGGCTCATGCTGGGCGGCGGCGCAGCCATCGGTGTAGTGCTTGGCATCATGGGCGGCGGCTTTTTTGAGCTCGTTGCGGGCGCTGTTGTGGGCGCGACGCTGGGCTATTTCCTGCCGATGCCATTTAAAGAGTCCTACAAAAAGTCGCTGTTCCAGTGGTTTTATCTGGCTCTTCTCTACGTTGTCCCCTGTGCTGTGATCTTGCTGATGCCGCTTGCAACTGGTGCGCTGAAGATCGTTCTGGTCGTTGCGGTCATTCTGCTCCTGCTGTCGATGTTTGGCGGTTGAGGCGCAGAGGGAATTGACAAGAGAGGAGTCAGACGATGGAAAAACAATACGAAGAACTTTGTGTGGCATTCCGACAGATCATCCTGCACTTTGGCCGTATGGCGTTCCAGCAGCCGGGCTATGTAACGGCGGTCCTGCACGAAACGGCCCCGCAGACGGATGTGTTTGCGGAAGCGCTGCAGCAGCTGGACAGGGCAGACGCTTACAGGTGTTTTATCAACGCGGCACCGGACGATGCTGCACAGCAGCAGGATGTGATCCGGACCGTGCAGCAGGCACTGGCCGCGCAGCGCACGATCAGCCCGGACGTGAACGGCTGTCTGTTGGCGCTGGGCGAGGCACTGCAGTGGCAGGGCGAAGACTGGAAGGAACTTCTGGCCAAACCGCTGGTCCAGCCAAAGGAGCAGGCGAAAAACGACGTGCCGGCAGCGCCGGAGCAGGAAGAAGCGGCGAAGGTCGATTACAAACTGGGCGACCAGATCGTATTCGGGCGTTACCCGATGAGCGAGGACGGCGAGGTGGAGCCTATCGTTTGGCAGGTGTTCTGCCCTTATTATGATGAGGGACAGATTCAGCTCATCAGCCGGGATATTCTAGATGCCCATGCCTTCTGGGAGGACAAGCAGACTCCGCCAGAGAACATCTGTTGGGCAGATTCCGCGTTGGCGACATGGCTGAACAGGGAGTTCCTCCGGGTAGCCTTTACCGAGGAGGAGCAGAACGAGATTATCGAATGCGTATCGTGTCTGTATCAGAATGTGCCCAGTCTGTTGGGCGGCGAGGAAAAACTCCTGAAAGTGAACATCGGTGAACAGTTCGACATTGAGAAACTGTATGAGCAGTATCCGGAGATTGCAGACGAGATCCTGCAGGCAAAGGTAACGCCCTACGCATACGCGCAGGGAGCCTACCGGGATCCAAAGACGGGCAACGGCATTTGGCGGCTGGTCGGATTTGGCGGCAGCCGGACCGAACGGGACGATGATGACGTCTGGTGCGAAGAGCATTTGGCTTTTGTGCACAAGCTGACCCAGACTGTAAATCCGGACGGAACGCTGGACCTGTACGGCGACAGCACCTATGCCGATTATGTGGGCGTCCGCCCGGTCATCGTGGTGCCGGAAACGCTTTTCGAGGCAAAGCGGGACGAGAACGCGTAAAGGGGGAAAACAGATATGGGTCTTTTCAATTCGCTGATCTATCAAGCAGGCCGACTGACCGGAAAGGCAGTGTCTGCGGCCAGAGCGCAGATACAGGAAGCGTCAGAACAAAAGCCGCAGGCTGCTCCGGAACCGCAGCAACCTGTTCTCTCACCTTGGGAGATTCGCCTGCAGCAGGCACGGCAGTTCGGTACGCCGTCGTCGGAAAAGTTCAACATCGGCATGGCCTACGTCAACGGCACTGACGGTGCTCCGCAGGACAATGAACAGGCAATCTACTGGTTTAAAGAGGCGGCAAGCGATGGCTATGGCCCGGGCGAGACTGCTCTGGCACAAATGTTCTTTGAAGAAGTGTACGACTGCCCGCAGGAGGAAGGCCTCCGCCTGATGAAAAAGTGCGCAGACCGGGACCTTGCGCCGATGCAGAACCGGCTGGCCCGGGTCTATGAGGACATGGGCGATACCCGTAACTACATCCGCTATCTGGAAATAGCACGCCAGAACGATGAGGGTTGGGCATGGCAAAATCTGGCATTGGAATACGCTCTGGGCGGCGTGCTGAAACAGAATCAGAAAAAGGCTCATACGTATTTTCTGAAAGCAGCAGAAAAGGGCATCTCAGATGCGCAGTTCTGCCTGTATCAGCAGTATCGCCACGCACTGGGCGTGGAACAGGACCTGCGGGAGGCAGCGCGCTGGCTGCGTGCTGCAATGGACAATGATAATGTGGATGCACTGCTGGAAATGGCCCACATTCAGGAAGATGGCGACGAGCTGGAAGAAGCACGCAAGCTGTATGAGCGTGCAGCCAAACTGGATAGCGAGGAAGCTGCAGCGTGGCTGGAAGCCCATGCCTGAGTGATCCCGGCAGACTGAAGAAAAAACGAGGAGGCACATTATGAGAGAACCCTATCAGATCATGGCGGAATTTCCGGACGATCTGTTTACTCTTCTGCAGGATTACCAGCACGATAAAGACGGGCTGAACGAACAGCTGAAAAAGGAGCTGCAGAATCTGAGCCAGACCGAGAGTGAAGAAGAACGGCAGCTGGAAAACTGGCACACCAGTTCCCTACGGGAAATCAATGACCGCGCACAGCGGCAGAAGTCGCATTACGATGCAAATGCCAACGTAAAGACAGCAGAAGCCGAAAAGCGCCGCAAGGAAACGCTGGCGCAGGCCCAGAAGATGCAGGACTGGCTGGAAGAGATGAGCAAGGACTTTGACAAGCAGATTCTCAACTGCGTGCGCAGACGTGAAGGCATGGGAAATCTTGAAATCTCCACGGCCGGTGCATTAGACATGCTGCGTGAGGAAGCAAATAACCTGCCGCCGAAGGCAGAGGACTACACGGCACCGGTCTTTGCGCTGAAGAAAGAGGCCGATGAGGCTTACCAGAAGATTTGTCAGCACCTCTCGGAGATGCGTGCACAAGCAGATGCGGAGTACAGTGACGCTGCAGCACAGAACCGGTCGGAACTGCAGAAAAATGTGGGTGAAAACAGTGCCTGTCAGCAGAAGGAACTGAACGAGCACGCTGCGGAATACAGCCGCCGTCAGGCTGTACAGCAGCAGACGACCGCGCAGCGCCGTGCTGAACATACCCAGTCGGCAGCTGTCCGCCGGAAAGAGTTGGAAGAAGCCCTCCGTCGGCAGTTTGTGCAGGATCTGGAGCCGGAACAGGTAAAGCAGGCCTACGAAACGGTGGTCCGTAGCGAGGCACAGTACAAGGGTTATACACCGGCCAAGCACAACGGGGACGGTCTGCTGTTTGGCCGCAGCCGCTGCGACTTGACCTCCTATCTTGACGACGAGGTGGTCCGGGAATGTCTGGAACAGCACTTCGGCTATGCGCTGCGCCGCACGGGGAACAGCACATATCTGGAACTGCCCTGCGGTACGGCCTTTACGGACAAGAACTTCTCGTCCATCATCGAATACCCCAAAAACCTGCGGGATATCGTCGTGTCCAACCTGAACGCCATGACGATGCAGCTGTTTATGACCAATGTGGCGGGCAAGGTGCGCTTTACCTTCATCAGCCCCAGCGATGCAGGTGAGGCGTTTGCCAGCTTCATGCGCTTTGCGGATGTGGATGAGCGTCTGGTGGATACCCACGTGTGGGGCAATTCCCAGCGTATTGAAGAGCGTCTGGATGTGCTGCTGGACCGTGCCCAGACCATCAATCAGGACTATCTGCGCGGCCAGTACGCCGACATTCTGGAGTACAATCAGGCTGCCGGCAAAAATGCCGAGCCGCTGCAGTTCCTGATGGTGGTGGATTTCCCGCGCGGCTTTACGCAGGCAGCGCTGGAAAAGCTGGAAAACATCATGAGCAACGGCCCCAAGAACGGCATCTATACCATTCTTGCCGGTGAGGTGGGTGAGCTCGACGGATCGAACGATGCCAATGACCCGCGCTACAATGCGGTGCTGCAGCGCATCGTGCAGCATTTGAGCTGTTACCGCTATGAGAACGGGATGCTGCGCGTCCCGCCGCGTCCGTCCAGCGCGATCCGCACCGGACATCCCCATGCGAATCCGCAGGTCCAGTACCTGCCGCTGCAGCTGCCGGAGAACCGCGTAGAATTAGATGACGCCATCGAAACGATGAAGAAGGCCGTGTACAATGCGGACCGCGTGACCATTACCTACGACGATGTGACGAGCGGCCTGACCCATCAGCCGGACCGCTGGTTCCGCTATTCGGACGAGAAAGGCCTGTCTGTGCCGTTTGCCCTGTCCGGTGCCAACAAGGTGTTGTCGCTGGAACTGGCTTCGGATGCGCTCAGCCCCAAGTACCACACACTGGTCACCGGTATGATCGGTTCCGGCAAGAGCACTCTGCTGCATACCCTCATCATGGGTCTGCTGATGAAGTACAGCCCCGAAGATGTACAAATTTACCTGATGGACTTCAAGGACGGCGTGGAGTTCAAGGTCTATACCGAATACGATCTGAAGAACTTCCGTGCCATCTCGATCGACACTGAGCCGGAGTTTGGCCTGGCCGTGCTGAAGAAGATCGAAGCAGAGATGCAGGCACGCAATAACATCTTCAAAGAGGAAGGCTGCCGCGGTCTGGAAGGCTACCGCCGTGAAATGGCCGAAAAAGGCAACCCACATCACGGGATGCCGCGCACGATCCTCATCATCGACGAGTTCCAGGAGGCCTTTGGCCGGAGCGATGATCCCGTCATGAGCGAAGCTGCCGAGATTATCAAGCGTCTGACACTGGTAGGCCGTGCCCCGGCTATCTATCTCATCATGGCAACGCAGGACATCAAGAACGCCGCTGCCCTGCCGGAAACCGTGTACAATCAGTTCGAGACCCGTATCGCGCTGAAGAGCAGCCCGGATTCTGCACGCATCATTCTGCCGGATAACCCGATGGCCGATCAGCTCATCAATCTGGACAAGGGTGTGGCGATCTTCAATGCGTCGGCAGGCAACAAGGACCACAACGTGCAGTGCCGCATCGCCTTCTGCAGCGAAGAGGAGCAGCGCGCCCTGCTGGAACAAATTGCCCAGAAACAGGCTGCTGCCGGCTTCCAAGTTACGGGCGGCACCCGTCTGCTGCTGTCCAGCATTCAGGACGACCGCTCTAACCCGCTCAGCCACTTTGAAGAGACCGGTGAGATCGACCAGAACGATATGAGCCTTGGCTACCGCCTGTTTGTGGGCGAACCGCTCAGTCTGGAAAACAACTTCCATCCGCAGCTGCTCAGCCGCCGAGGCAAGAATCTGCTGCTGACCGGAAACGACCAGCAGCGTGCCCGCATCACGACAGCCTTTATCATGGGCAGTCTGCTGTACGAGATGCTGCGGCAGCAGGACACGAGCACCGAACCGGCGATTACGCTGTTCGACCTGTCCTCCGATGCACCGCAGGATGATATGTTCGGGCAGCTGGTCCGTGGTCTGCCGGAAAAGATCCGTGTCTACCACGCGGGCGACGTGCTGGACGGTCTGGATATGCTGGAGAAGGAACTGCCGACCGGACGGCGGCAGTTCGTGGTGTTCTTTGGCCTGAACCGTGCCCGCCGTCTGCTCATCCAGCCGGATGCCTACACGCAGGCACCGCGGGAAAAGTTTGTTTCCCTGCTGCAGCGCGGCCCGGAAAACAACATGAGCTTCATCGTCTGGGCCAACAGCGCAGAGAGCTTCCTGAGCCTGTACCGGGACGTGCTGCCCTGCTTTGAGCAGCGTCTGGTCGGCGGCATTCCGGAAGAGCAGATCGCGGAACTGATCATTGGTCAGGCTCCGGCCAATATGAAGCCGAAAAATGCCGTCTATTTTGATATGGACGCGACCGAGACCCCGAAGATCCGCCTGTATGACCAGCCTACCGACAGTTGGATGCGGCAGTTCATCCGCCGCCTGCAGGATGCCATCCGTGCTATGCCAAAGGACAATCTGTGGTAAGGTACAGAGCGGGCAGTGACACCAGAGAGGAAAAACGACATGGAATTTTTTACAGCGGCGTTTCTCTGTGAACTGGCGGAAAAAAGCGGGGATCCTGCCGTGCTGCGCCTGCTGCGGGAAAGGCTTGCACAGGATGTGGATCAGGTGCCGTTTGCGGTCCTGCAGCAGCCGGACAACCTGCATCCGCAGGCCACTGCGCTGCGCCGGAAAGTCCGCACCCTGCGACGGATGACGGAGTACATCACGGCAGCGCCCGACGTTGTGCGTTTTTATGCGCTTCTTGCCCGCTACCGGCAGGAAGATCTGGCTCTGCAGCGGCAATGACCCTGTACGGAGCCTGAAAAGGAGATGGAACGATGCCAAACAGAACGGCAGTCACCCTGCAGGCCGGCCAGCTGCGGCAGGCAAAGACCCGCCCGGTGGATCCCGCAAAACGCCCTGCTGCAGCTGAAAGCACGTCTGCCGTACCGGATACATGGGCATGGTCCGACAGGCCGGTCTTGGGCTGCAGAGTCGGACAAGTGCTTGCAGAGGGTGGAGAAAGCACGGTCTATCAGGCACAGGATGCACAGGGCCGGGACTGTGTCCTCAAACGCTATAAGGATCCTCAGCGGGATCGCAAAGCGATCTACCAGCGCCTGCAGGAGCTGCAGCCGCACCATATGCCGCAGCTTCTGGCCTACGGCATGGTGGGAGGTCAGCTGTGGGAGTGCATGGAGCGTGTGCCGGGCCGATGCCTTGCGGAAGAAATTACCTTTTCGGAGCAGGAGCTCCGCGCTGTCCTTCTGCCGCAGTTGGTGCACCTGCTGCAGGAACTGCACGCCGGAGGTCTGCTGCACAACGACCTGAAGCCTGAAAATCTGGTCTGGGATGCCTCCGCGCAGACGCTGTATCTGGTGGACTTTGGCAATATGACCGGGTTTGCACCGCAGCTGGAACGAGGACTGGGCGTTACCCTTTCCTATGTGGCACCGGAGATCCTGACCTCCCGCGGAAAAGCATGGTCCACGGCATCGGATATCTGTGCACTGGGCCTAACGCTGTATACGCTGCTCACTGGCCAACGGCTGATCCCGGAAGCGAATCTCTTCCAGACTAAGCTTTGCTGGCAGCGGGAAATGCTGTATGCGGCCTCACTTTCCGAGGAAATGCGGCGGCTGCTCCGCAGTATGCTGCGGGTCGAACCGAAGGACCGGCTGGATGAGTCCGGCCTGCTGCACTGGATCGGAGAAACGGAACAGGCGGCAGCGCCGCAGCGTCCCGCCGCACTGACGGTGCATTTCCGGGATGAAGAACTTACCACGGCGGAGGATCTGCGCACTGCAGCGCTGCAGGATTGGGAACAGCTTTCGTTTCTGCTGCAGCAGCATCAGCTGGACGCATTCTTGCACCAGTTCCGGAAGGATGCCTACGAGCTCTGCAGTCAGTGCATCCGGCAGATGGACCCGGATGCCGGACTGTTCGAGCTGTTGCAGACGTTTTGCCCCGGCAGGGAGATTGTATGGCACGGCAGATGTTATCCGGAACTTGCAGCTCTGCTGCCGGAACAAAGCGAGCTGACCGCTTTCTGCTGTGCAGGTGCGCTTTCGGTGTACTGCAGCAGCAACGGCTATACGTCGGAGCAGATCACCTACGCCCAACAGCTGGAAGACCTGATGCGCAAGGCCCCGGCGCTGGCAGCCCGGCAGCTGGAACTGGCGCTGGGCGTGCGGTTGCAGTTCACCTGCGGCGGACAGCAGATCGGCACGCTGGCCGAGCTGACCGCCCGCCTGCAGGCTGGTGCATCCGATCTGGATGCCTGCGTGCAGGAACTGGTGCAGGCAGACGGCTTTGCGGCCTGGATGGCCGGGCAGGGACTGGAAGCAGTCCTGCCCCGGGCCCGGGCATGGGCCGCTGTGATGGAAGAAAACGAAGCGGCAGCCCGGCGGGGCGAACCAGTGTGATAGGATAAAGGATGTGAGGAGCTTGTGAGCCAGCCCAAAACGATCCAGCAGCTGCAGGGCGAAGTTGTCAGCGCGGAAGGCAATGTGCGCCAGACCGGAGAAAATCTGGTGGCGGCAAAAAGAGACGCGGAGCGTCTGTCACAGCAGGCTGCAGCCACAGAACGGCAGATCGCTTCACTGGAAGCGCAGAACGATGCGCTTTACGGCCAGCTCGATTCGCTGTATTCGCAGTTGGATTCGCTGGATGATGAGGAGGACGAGGACGGCAGTGAAGCTGCTTCGATCGAAAGCGAGATCGCCAGCTGTCAGGCGGAGATCTCGGCCAATCAGGCACAGATCGATTCTCTGGAAGAAGAATCTGCGGCCCTGCAGAAGCAAATGGGAAAGATTGCCCAGAAGATTTCGCAGTGCACGCAGATCCTGCGCGGATACCGGCAGTCCCTGCAGCAGACGGATCAGATGTTTGCGGGCCATATTGAGGAGCGCAGTAAGGCCCAGTCCGGCATGGAACAGATCAGCCGGCTGAAGTATGGCTCCTCTGCAAGGCAGCCTGCCGGGCAGCTGGCACAGGATGTGCAGACCTGTGAACAGGAATGCCAGAAGATCGCCCAGCTGCAGGACGAGATCAGCCGTTATCTGGATGACAATGTGAAAATTCAGGGCGCTGCAGCACAAAGAGGCAGCATTTCCGGTGGCAGCGGCGCTGGCCGTGGCGGCACAGGCCGCACGACGACCGGCAGCGGACAGGCACCGGGCATGGTACCGCCGCCGGTCGGCACACCCGATGTCGGCCCGTCCTCGATTGAAACGGCCAAAACCACCAGCGCAGACTTTACATCGCCGCCTGTGGTTTCAATGGCGCCGCCGGGCGGCAAATCGCAGGCAGATGTGTCGGACATCCGGCAGATGGCGCAGGAAAACCGCGGCAAATGGGCCGATGAAGCGGGCTTCCTGTGCAATGGTGCAGCAAACGCCGGAAAGAGAACGATCCGGGGCGCTGCCACATTGGAGGGTGTCCATACAATAGACGATGAGGCCACCATGGAGGCTTACCGCGCCGGGCAGAATGAGGCCGGCAAGAAATGGTTCGACAGCGTCAAGGCCTCTGGTATCGGCTGGCGGGTGCACTTGAGGCCGAGCGGGACCCGGTACTACATGACGAGCGACAGCTCCAGCGTGCAGGACCCGACAAAGAGGGCCTCAGGCAATTTCCTTTCGAAGGAGCAGCCGGGCAATACCGCACAGGAACGTGTGGAAAACCTGCAGCTTGGCACCACGAATGATGGCGGAAGAGTGGAGACGGTGGAGTCCACAAGGGCAAAGGTCGTATATGAAAGCAGAGTGGCTCCGCAGAAGGAATGGGCAGAGCAGTGCGGATACAAGGCGCGTGTTGGCGGAAAGCAGACCTTTACGCCGACATACGATACCAAGGGCGCACTTCATGCCGGAATCTACCGTGTGGTCGCGCCGGGAGAGGGTGCAGCTGCAAGCAATGTCAGGCGGGCACCGGTTTTGGGCAATACCCAGAGGGTGACGCTTGTAATGCGGCGCACTGACCAAAAGAACCGCCCGCAGACAACGGTGGAGGCGAACGGCTACACCTTTACAACGGATGAGGTGACCGGCACGACGATAGTACGAGGAGAGCTGCAGAACAAGAAGGCATCCCGCGATGGAATGCCGAAGAATGTCGGCGGAAGCCTGAAGGAAGCCGGGGATCACAGAGGCCATACCGTAGCCGCAAGATTCGACGGCCCGACCATAAAGCCGAATATCTCCAGCCAGCATAGAGATTTGAATCTGGGCAGCTACAAACGGATGGAGAACGCCGAGGCGTCTCTTCAGAAGGACGGTGCGAGGCTCCAGACAGAGCGCATCGCCTATAGCAGTAGAAAAGCAGCCGATGGCTCCGTCCGTCCGGAGGCATACATGGTAAACGATACGATCACCTATAAAAACGGTGAAACACGGACCGTTCATCTGTCGTTTGCAAATCTTTCAAACAAGGAGCAGGATGAAATGCAGAGGATAGTGGATGAAATGTATCCTCCGGAGTGGCAGCACGATGAGCTGCGGGGACAGCTGACGCAGCAGGAATACAACGACCTGATGCGGGAAGCAGACGAATATGTGCTGGATATCAAGGATGAGTTTACACAGTCCGGGATCCTGAGACCGAAGGCAAAACGATCAAAACGGTCTCGATGAAAAACAGACTGGTGGGTAAGGACGCAGCCGGAAGGCTCAAGGAGGAATTATGAGCGATTATAGCAGAACGATCCAGGACGAGCTGCAGCAGTATCAGGAGTATACGGTGCGCATGTCCAATATTTGCGATGACATCGTGGCAGCCCGCAAGGCAAATGCCGAAAAGGCGCTCAAGCACAAAAAGCTGATCGGCAGAATAAAAACTTTGGCGGCGATAGTCGTTGTAGTTGTGGCGCTGAGTGCGGGCTGGTTCTATCTGGACAACAGGTTCGAGGAACTGACCGTGCAGGCAGAAGCTGCCATGAACCGGGGCGATTACGCAGCCGCATACCATGTGTATGATAACGAAAAGTTTACAGCGACCATGTGGGGCCGGCACCAGATTACATACCAGAAGGCCAAGGAAGGCTACACGGTGCAGGACACCCTTGAGCAGGCGCAGGACCTTGCCGCCGCCGGGGATTGGAAGGCTGCGCTTCAGGCGCTGGACAGTGGTCTGGACAGCTGCCCCGACAGCGACGATCTGAAAAACTACGCAGAAGAAGTGATCGGCGCAGCGCTGGATCAGATCGATGTGTCGACACTGGGCGGAGTAGAAGGCGTTCTGAATTACATTCAGGAACTGCGCACCGCCTATGACCACTCCAGCGATGCATTGACCAATGCCCAGAACCTGTGGGAGAACACGCCCTATGGCACAACGGAAAATGCGTTCGACGGTCTGGATTACCAGCCAGACACCATACTTTCCAGCGATGAATGGCGAGCAGCCACTGTGGCAACGCAGAAAACGGGTCTGTTCCTGCGTACTGGCCCGGGTCAGGACTACAATAAGATCCTGACTATCCCGAAGGGGGATACGGTCTATGAGGTTGCCTACAGCGACGGCGTGTATCCGTGGGTGTGCGTGGTGTACAATGAAACGTATGGATGGGTCAGCTCGGATTACCTGAGCTTTTGACCCGTGAACGGATAAGATGGGAATAAGGCTATGAGAGAGAAAAAAGTTTACAAGAAAACCTACCGGACGCGGAACCGCCATGCCCGGCGGCGCAGAAGAAGTCCGATGCCGTGGGTGCTTCTGCTTCTGCTGCTGGTGACGGCGGCTGCAGTTTTCTGGCTGCATGGCAGAAAGAACAAGGCCGAGGCCGCTCCGGCCAGCACGGAGGCTGCGAGCAGCTCTCCGGAGCTCAGTGAGAGCGAGCTGTATTACCAACAGGTGCAGCAGACCGCAGCGCTGAATGCCACCAACACGGCTCCCAGCGTAAAGGACCCGGCACAATGGCAGGCTAACGCACAGGCGCTGATGGCACGGCTGCAGGCAGAAGAGAACCTGACCAAGAAGGGCTTTACCATCCAGCAGAAGGAGGGCTTCCCTTATCTGCTGGCGGTGAACCGTGCGGCTTCCACCGTTACGGTCTATGCGGCCAATGAGGCCGGACAGTACGTAGTGCCTTATATGGCCATGGTATGCAGCGGCGGCACAGACACTCCGCTGGGCTATTTCTCCACGCCGGTCAATTACCACTGGCGGCTGCTTTCCGGCCCGTGCTACGGCCAGTACGCCACCCGTATCTGGAGCTCTTACCTGTTCCACAGCGTGCCCTACTACACCCAACACAAGGACGATTTGGAGTACGACGAGTACAACAAGCTGGGTTCGCTGGCCTCGCTGGGCTGCATCCGGCTGGAAGCGGTGGACGTGAAGTGGATCTACGACAACTGCCCCATCGGTACGCCGGTGGTTATCTACGATGACGCAGCGGACCCCGGCCCCATGGGCAAGCCGGGCACGATTTACATCGACCCGGAGGACGAAGCTCTGCGCGGATGGGATCCCACCGATCCGGATCCGCTGAATCCGTGGGATGACAAGTACCTGACTGGCACCGCCATCCGCAGCGAAGCGGCGTGGGAAGAGTATAACGCAGCGCAGAAAGATGGTCGCTGGACCGGAAGCCTGAACCCGGCAGACCTGCGCGGAGAAAGCCACGATTCCAAGATCGAAGGGACTCGTGGATAAAAAGCAGGTTGCAGGATAATATGAAGTAAGCGTGCACCGTTCACTTATCTGCATTTTTCAGATGAGTGAGCGGTGCGTTTTATTTGCAAGGATGTTCTATCGAGTTTTCTAAAATATTTTTTTATTATTTTTTGAAATATTAACCTTGCAATTTTCTATAAGTTATAGTATGCACATTATACGAAACGTTGCCTTGAAAGAACGCTCCACCGTTCAATGATGTATAAATGGGAGGCACCTGCCATGACCGCCGTGATCTATGCCCGCTATTCTACTGACAGCCAGCGCGAAGAATCCATTGAAGGTCAGATCCGGGAATGCACCGCCTATGCGGAGAAGAGCGGCTTCACGGTGGTGAAGCACTACATTGACCGTGCCATCTCTGCCAAGACCGATAACCGCCCGCAGTTCCAGCAGATGATCAGGGACAGTGAGCGTGGCATCTTTGACGTCATCATTGTCTGGAAGCTCGACCACTTTACCCGAAACCGCTATGACAGTGCCCGATACAAGACCCAACTGAAGCGGAACGGCGTGAAACTGGTATCGGCAACGGAAGTCATTTCGGCTGGTCCGGAGGGTATTATTCTGGAATCGGTGCTGGAGGGCTACGCCGAATATTACTCGGCTGACCTGTCAGAAAAGGTCGTGCGTGGTATGACCGAGAATGCGTTGATACGTGGGAAGAGTCTGGAAGAAGCACTGGAGTATGCTGCAGCAGTTGCTTCAATCACCATTACCGGCCATAGTTGCTCCGATGCCATGCCCACCTTGGATCAGGTAGAAGAGTATATGCAGACCTACGAGTATCAGATGCCGGAGACTTGAGAACCACCGCAAGAACCATATCAATCCCCCTTTTTTAACACAGAAGCCGCGCATTGACAGGACGTGCGGCTTCTGTATTTTTGTTTGTTCGGGTACAAAGCGGGGGTGCGGCCACTCAAACTAATGCCGTCAAGCCGGTGGGGGATAGGGCGATTTTATTTGTCGGGGAGTAAGTGCACGGTTTCTGCACGGATTTTGCACGGTTTCAAAACGTGCAAAGGGTGCTTTTCGCTGCAAAATCCGACAAAGAGTGCAGAAATTACCGGGTGAAAAATCACGTCGCTTTGATTAAAAATAACGATGACTCGAAATTTCCAGAAATTGAGACGAACCGGCGGCTTGCTCTCTTAATCAGTGGGCCCAGGGTTCGAGTCCCTGGAGGTGCACCACAACAACAAAATCCGAACTTTTTTCCGATAGGAGAAGGGTTCGGATTTTTTGTATTCTTCGGAAAACAGAATGAATCCCTTGCTTCCATCGAAAAACGTCCTAGACCTTATCATAAGAAAGCACGACAGACCAGTGTAAGAGTGCCGTAAGGCGGGAAGGACACAAACATGAAGTACGATGAAAGAGCCTGCAAATTCAACATGGACACCGGCTGCGTGGAGCTGCTGCTCCGGGATGGGAGAAAAATTTCCATCGACTGCACTGGGGTTGAGGATGCGTTGGATGTGACCATGGCACAGAGGTCGGAGTTGGATTATCTCATCTACAATGACCCGCTTGGCTATGCCGATTTGATTCTGAATGGCAATCCGAAGGAATATCTGAGGAATGTGGCTGGGAGTCATGGGTTAGAAAATTAAAGGCAAAACAAAAACAGGGTGCGCCCCTGAATAGGACACACCCTGCCAAAATCCACATACGATAGCGATATGTACAACAGGGCGTTCCCCGTCGGGAACGCTCTGTTTCTCATTGCTGGGGGCATGATGAGCCTGTTCCGCCTGCCACGCGGCAAACTCGCGTTGGCCTTCCTCGCTGTTCCAGCAGGCAAGAATCGCCGGATAGAATGCCCGTGCCAGACGGTCGATGGCTTCATCGGGATAGGGGGAAGTGTTTGTGGACTTTTTCTTTTTGTTCAAACGCACGCTCCTTTGATCGTCCCACCGTGGCAAAGCCAGGCGAGAAAATCAAAGTTCCAATTTTTATGAGGCGCAAGGGCGCGGAAGTTTTCTGCCCTGCACTTGCGGCTGGTGGCTCGTTGATGGCTTACAAGTGCCTGTCGTTATG
>CABQER010000010.1 GCA_902463235.1 uncultured Faecalibacterium sp.
ACCACGGCAGCGTGCTGCCCACCATGAACAAAAAGCTGATCTCCAACAGCCTGAACGTGCTGTACGCCAAGATCGGCCAGTGCCACAGCAAGGCCCTTACCACCGAGGTGAGCGCCTACCTGATGATGGCCGTAGCCAAAATGTTCCGCCTGCTGTACTCGGCCGAGCCGCACAACGCCGCCAGTATGTTCAGCATCGATCCCATCCGCTGGCGCGGCTGCTCCGATGCCGTGATGCGCATGTCCGAAGCCAACGTGGAAGCCCTGCTGGACGGACAGGATGTGAACGGCGGCGAGGGCGTAAAGGACCCGGCCTGCCTGACCATGACCACAGAAAGCCTGACCCGCGAGTTCCCGCTTTATACGCCCAGCCTGTTAAATCTGGTCAAAACCAGCGAAACACATGTGAAGGGCCTTACCCACGAAGGGTGATATTCCTGTGAAAAAGCTGTAAATTCAGCCCCCAAACCCTTGCATCTTTCGGGCAGAAAGGGTATAAACAGAATAGAACATTCTGGAATACGGTTTTTCCTATCAAAAGGAGGATTTATTTTATGTCCAACTCCATTTCCCGCCGTACCTTCCTCAAGTGCACCGGCGCATCCGTTGCTGCTCTGGGCGCAGCAAGCCTGCTGGGCGGCTGCCAGCAGAATGGCAGCGCCACCATCGTGGATGTCAAGGTCGGTGATAAGGTCAGCAACTGGAACGGCCTTGGCGTTCAGCTGACCAGCCTGTTCAACATTGATACCGCACCTGCACAGGCCGGTTACGAATACATTGCTGTTCTGGTCACCGTGGTCAACCGCACCAAGAACCAGACCTTCAACATCGGCGCACAGAATCTGGCCGAGATCAATGCTGCTTATCCCGTGCCCCCGCAGGAGAACGTGGATGCAAACTTCCACGCACTGGCAGCAGCTTCTACCGATTTCTCTGCTTCCTGCGACGGCCAGAGCGTGGAGTGCGGTGCCAACATCTCGCTGTACAACTCCAACTCTCAGACCTTCTCGGATTCCACCAATCTGCCCCCGCAGGGTACCGGCTATCTGCAGCTGATGCTGATGGTCCCCAAGGGCTGGCAGCAGCTGAGCGTTACTTACATGCCCACCTTTGCAGCGGATAAGACCATGACCTTCGTCATGACCGCTGCAGACGTGACCCGCGCCTGATACGCGGCCCGCACAGGACGAAATTTCGTCGCAAAACAACGTCACAGCTCAAAATTTCATCATTTTATTTTGCCAAAAGGCATTGACATCCGGCCCGGTTTCGCCTATCTTATAGGTAATGCCGCAAGGCCGTACTGATCTGCTTTTTAAAGGAGGAACGAACATGTCCTATACATTCTCCCGCCGTGACTTTATGAAATATACCGCTCTTACCGCTGTTGCCATTGCAGGTTCCGGCATGCTGACCGGCTGCTCCAACCCGAACCGTCCTACCGGTGTGCCTGGCAGCACCCTGAAGCCGGGCGACGGCATCTGTGAAGCCACTGTGCTGAACAGTGCTGGCAAAGAACCGAGTTATAATTCTGCTACCCAGACCCTGACCTGCAACTTCAAGATCGTCACCAAGATCGAACTGCTGGAGATCACTGACAGCCATTTCCAGGTCGATGTTACGACTGATGCGGGCACGAAGCACTATTATTATAATACCACTCCTAAGCCCAGTCTGGGCGATACCGCTAACCCCAAAGCTCTCAAGGACAGCGTCACCGAGGCCACTCTGACTCTCAAACTGAATCTCTCCGGTGCTACCAAAGTAGCTGTGCTGTATACTCCCAAGCATGGCGCTACTGGTGAACCCAATGATTCCTACAATGATATCTACGGCACTTGGGATATCACCGAGGCTATCAAGGGTTCGCTCTGACCTGATTTTACTTTTGCATTAAAGACCCGCGCCATATGGTGCGGGTCTTTTTGCGTATGCGAGCCATTTGTATCCAAGTTTTGGGCGATATCATGTAAAACGCACAAAGTTTTTTAGTGGATTTATGCCTTGTGCACAGGTTTCTTTTCCGGTACAATAGGGTTATAAAAATGTGCAGGAGCATCGCAGCGATGCGGTGCTTTTTGCATTTGAGGGGCAACCCGGAAAACCTGAAAAGGAGTGCTGTTTCGATGATCAATATGGTAAAGCTTCCCACCAAAAAAAGTAACCTGTTCCTGCGCGTAGCAAAGGGCCACTTTGCTACCAGCCACAGCCATATCAACTATTACATCGATGTCACCACCCAGAAGTCCCGCCTTTCCGAGGCCAAGGCCGTGGCAAAGGAGCTGGTGGCCGCTTACCAGCACAGCACCATTGTGGACACCGTGCTCTGTCTGGACGGCACGCAGGTGATCGGCACCTGCCTTGCCAACGAGCTGACCAAGGACGGCTTTGCCAACATGAACGCCCACCAGACCATTTATGTGATCACCCCGGAGTACACCACCGGCAGCCAGATCATCCTGCGCGACAATCTGGCCCCCATGGTCAAGGGCAAGCATGTGCTCATTCTGTCCGCTTCCATCACCACCGGCTACACCGTGCAGGCCGCTGTGGAGGCCGTGAACTACTACGGCGGCACCGTGGCAGGCCTTTCCGCTATTTTTGCCACCACCCATGAGTGCATGGGCTATGAGGTCACCTCGATCTTCGACCCCGCCAGCCTGCCGGACTACGCCAGCTTTGACAGCCGCGACTGCCCCCTGTGCAAGGCCGGCCAGCACATCGATGCGCTGGTGAACAGCTTTGGCTATTCGGCGCTGTAACCCCTCTCAGTCTGCTCACGTTGTTCGCATCCAGCTCCCCCGAAAGGGGGAGCTTTCTTTGTGCTTCCCGTAAAATGCAAAAAGCTCTCCCTTTCGGGAGAGCTGGCATCGCACAGCGATAACTGAGAGGGTTATTTTTTCGGGAACACAAAGGGCTCGTGCAGGTACACCGCCACCAGATATGCCGTCATGAAGAACCAGATGATGGGCTCGCACAGGATGACCGCATTGTACTGGAATTTCGGGATGAACACCAGCACAAAGATCACCTTGCCCACCAGCTCGATCACGCTGGAGAACAGCGGCAGCACCTTTTGGCCAAGGCTCTGCAGCGCGTAGCGGGTGCACAGCAGCACCCCCAGAACGGCATAGAACGGTGCGTTCCACAGCAGGTACCGCGCACCGTTTTCCAGCACGATGGGTTCCGAAGAGCCGGAGATCAGCTGCACCATCCACTGAGCACCAAAGTTCATCAGCACCACGGCGGCGACCATCACCACCACCGAGTACAGATACATCTGCCGCATTCCCCTGCGCACACGGTCGGGCTGGTTTGCGCCGCGGTTCTGGGAAACGAAGGTGGAACCGGCGTTCGCCATGGAGATGAGCGGCATATCCGTAAAGGCAAACAGCTTGCGGGCAGCGGTGTGCCCCGCAATGGTCAGGGTGCCAAGCCCGTTGATGCCGTACTGCAGCACCACCGAACCCGCAGACACGATGCTGCTCATCAGGCCCATGGAGATGCTCTGGCTGAACAGCTCCCAGTAGAGATGACTGCCCACGGCGAAATGCTTTTTCTCCGGGATGAGGATGCGCACCCTTGCCAGCACGTACAGAACGCACAGCACCACCGAGATGCCCTGTGCAATGACCGTTGCCACCGCTGCGCCCCGCACGCCCATGCCAACCCCGGCAATGAACCACAGGTCCAGCCCCACGTTCAGCACCGAGCTGATGAGCAGGAACACCAGCGGCATCACGCTGTTGCCAATGGCGCGCAGCAGGCCTGCGCACAGGTTATACATAAACATGACCACAACGCCAAGGTCGATCACGATGATGTAGCTGTAGGCATCTTCCAGAATTTCTGCCGGGGTATCCAGCAGCTGCAGCAGGGCATGCAGGCCGAAAAAGCCTGCCGTTGTAATGACCAGCGAGGCGATCAGGCCAATGACGACCGACCCCACCACCGTGCGCTTGAGCAGGTCTTCGTCCTGCGCGCCGTAGGAGCGCGCTGCAACAATGGCAAGGCCATTGCCGATACCGATGCCAAAGCCGACTAAAAGCTCGTAGATCGAGCCGCAGGAGCCAATGGCGGCAAGGGCTGTATCGCCCAGCACATTGCCCACGATCATGGTATCCACCGTGTTGTAGAGCTGCTGGAACAGGTTGGAAACCAGAATGGGCAGCATGAACAGCAGCAGGCTTTTTAAAATAGGCCCGTGCATCAGGTCTACGTTCATGTTGAAGAAGCTTTTCTTTTGGGGCTGCGCGTGGGTCATAGGGTTCCTCCAAAATTATAATTTTTAAGATATCTGTACACAAAACAAAACATCTGCAATCCCTTCCCGATTTATAAAAAACAGGAAAAGGCATTGCAGATGATCGATCTTTTTGCGGGCCTGAACTCCTTCAGACAAATCCTCCGGATTTGCCAGCTCCCTCAAAGAGGGAGCCTTTGGCATGACGGTAAAGTTTCTGGTTTTGCCAATGCCTCCCTCTCAGAGGGAGGTGTCACCGAAGGTGACGGAAGGAGTCCGTGCCATAAAATTACAGCTCCTGCGTCTCGAAGCCGCTGCCGGTAAGCACCTGCACGCTGGTAAAGCCTGCAGCCTTGATGGCGGCGGCAGCTTCGTCAAAGCCGTAGGTCAGGCTGTTGATATCATGAGAATCAGAAGTGATGATGACCTTGCCGCCCATCTTCTGCCACTCGCCCAGCAGCCACGGGCCGGGGTAGAAGTCCTTGCGGTAGCCGCGGTACACGCCGCCGGTGTTCACTTCCAGCAGGCAGTCGTTTGCCTTTGCGGCCTGCAGGGCCTTGAGGGCAGCGGCCTTGTAGCGGGGCGACTCTTCGTCGAAGAACTCGCCGTTGGCATTCAGCTTCTTGATGAGGTCGATGTGGGCCAGAATATCCGGCTTGAGGGCAGCAACCTTTTCCACCTCGGCAAAGTAGGCTTCCACAGCGGCAAGGGGGTCTGCGTCAAAATCATCGTTGATGCAGTCCCACAGGTCCTGCGGGCGGAAATCGATCTCGTAATACTTGCCGGTGTTCTTGCCGTACAGGTGGTGTGCGCTGCCGATCCAGTAATCGTAACCGGTGCGCTTATCCTCGCTCAGGATATCCCACTCGATGCCGCACAGGATATCCACCTTGCCCCTGTATTCGGCCTTGAGCTTGGCAATGGTGGCCTTGTACTGGGCGGTGCGGCTGGGGCTCATGCAGTATTCGCGGTCGCGCTGGGTGTAGCTATGGCCGGTGAAGCCCAGCGTGGTCAAGCCCTGCGCACACGCAGCGCTTGCCATATCCTGCAAGGTATTTTTGCCATCGCACATGGTGGAGTGGCAATGGACACTGGACTTCTTATAATCTGCCATAGATAATTCACTGCATCCTTTCCTGTTTGACCTTGTGGTCAATGACGTGACGTTTTTCCAGTTCACGGGTCACATCCTCCACCGTGATGCCGGCGCTGACCATCAGCACCAGAACATGGTAGGCAAGATCGCTGATCTCGTAAACGGTCTCTTCCTTATCCTCTTTTTCGCCCGCAATGATGACCTCGGTGCACTCTTCGCCCACCTTTTTCAGGATCTTCTCCTTGCCCTTTTCAAACAGGTAGGTGGTGTAGCTGCCCTCCGTGGGGGTATCCTTGCGGCCCTTGATGAGGTCATACAGCCCCTGCCAGCTGAACTGCTTCAGCTCCGGGGAAACATATACTTCCTTGAAAAAGCAGCTTTCTGCCCCGGTGTGGCAGGCGGGGCCGTCCTTCACCACCTCTACCACCAGTGCGTCGGCATCGCAGTCAGCGGTAATGGACACCACCCGCTGCACGTTGCCGCTGGTCTCGCCCTTGCGCCAGATCTCCTGACGGCTGCGGCTCCAGAACACGGTGCGGCCCTCGGCAATGGTGAGCGCCAGCGTCTCGGCGTTCATGTACGCGAGGGTGAGCACCTCTTTGGTGTAGTGGTCCTGCACGATGGCAGGGATCAGGCCCTTTTCATCAAATTTCAGATTCATAACGGTTCTCCCTCCCCGGATGGGGATATTACTAGTTTAGCGTATTCGGTGCGCAAACGCAAGAGTTTGCGGGTTGTTTTTGCGGAAATCCAGTTTCGCGTTACGGCTTCTCCCCGCGCCGGGGAGAAATGCCCCGGCGTTACAGCCGCATCTCCACGCCGTTTGCGTTGAGGTATTCTTTCAGGTCGCGGATGGTCAGCAGCTTCTGGTGGAAGATGCCCGCGGCAAGACCTGCGTCGATGCCCTTGTGGTGGAACAGCTCCAGAAAGTCTTCCTTTTTGCCTGCGCCGCCGCTGGCAATGATGGGCACGTTCACCCGCGCCGCAACTGCATCCAGCATCTCAAGGTCGAAGCCGCTGCGCACGCCGTCGGTATCGATGCTGTTCAGGCAGATCTCGCCTGCGCCGTGGTCCACGCACCAGCTGATCCAGTCCAGTGCATCCCGGCCGGTGTCCTCGCGCCCGCCCTTGGCGAACACCCGGAACTGGCCGTCCACCCGCTTCACATCGGCAGAGAGCACCACGCACTGGTTGCCGTAGCGCTGTGCTGCCGCCGGGATAAGGCCGGGGTCCTTCAATGCGCCCGAGTTGACGCTGACCTTGTCCGCGCCGCACTTGAGCACCCGGTCGAAGTCTTCCAGCGTGTTGATGCCGCCGCCCACCGTGAGCGGGATAAAAATTTCGCTGGCGACGCGGGTCAGGATATCCGTAAACAGTGCCCGGCCCTCGAAGCTGGCGGTGATATCGTAGAACACCAGCTCGTCCGCACCGGCAGCGTTGTACATGCGGGCCATTTCCACCGGGTCGGCCACATCCCGGATGCCTTCAAAGTTCGTGCCCTTGACCACGCGGCCATTGCGCACATCAAGGCAGGGAATAATGCGTTTGGTGATCATGTCGTTTCCCCTCCGTTCACTCCTGCACCAGCTGCACGCAGCGCGCAAGGTCCAGTGCGCCGGTGTACAGGCTCTTGCCCAAAATGGCAGCGGCAGTGCCCATTTTTTTCAGTTCCAGAAGCTCTGCTTCGGACGAGATGCCGCCGCTGGCCGTAAAGGCCACGCCGGGCACCTCTTTGGCAAGCGTGCGGTACAGGCCGAGGTTCGTGCCCCTCATGGCACCGTCGCAGGCAATGTCCGTGTAGATGATGGCGGTGCATCCGGCATCTGCCAGCCGCTTGCAGAAGTCCACGCCCGGCTCGGCGCTCACTTCCTTCCAGCCATGGATGGCCACATAGCCGTCCTTTGCGTCCACGCCCACGGCAATTTTATCGCCGTATTTCTGCAGCATCCGGGCGGTAAAGGCAAAATCTGTCACCGCCACGCTGCCCAGGATGCAGCGGCCCACGCCGAGGGAGAGGTATGTTTCAATGCGTTCCTCGGTGCGGATGCCGCCGCCCACCTCAATGTATAAGCCGCCCTGCTTTGCCAGTGCGGCAATGGTATCGTAGTTGGAAAGGGTGCCGTCCTTTGCGCCGTCCAGATCGACGACGTGCAGATTTTTGGCCCCCGCTGCAAGGAACTCCCGCGCCTGTGCGCAGGGGTCCTCACCATAGACGGTCATGCGGCTGTAGTCGCCCTGCGTCAGGCGCACCACCTTGCCGCCCCGCAGGTCAATGGCTGGAAATAATTGCATCGTTGTTTCTCCTTTAGCGTCCTCGCCCTCTCCGTCCACTCGCACTGCTCGTGTCCACCTCTCCCAAAGGGAGAGGCCTTGGCAGTACGGCAAAGTTTCCGGTTTTGCCAAGGGCTCCCCCTTTGGGGGAGCTGGCGCGTTAGCGCCTGAGAGGGCGAGCCCGCTTACAATTCGCTGAACGCCTTCAAAATTCGCAGGCCGGTATCCCCGCTCTTTTCCGGGTGGAACTGGGTGCCATACACCCTGCCCGCCCGCACCGCGCCGGTGACGGGAATGGAATAGTCGCTCACAGCCAGTGTACTCTCCGTACAGTTCTTGCCGTAGTAGCTGTGGACGTAATAGACGTATTCTCCCTCACGGATGTACTGGAACAGCGGGTCGTCCTTTACAATGTGCAAGGCGTTCCAGCCGATCTGCGGCACCTTCAGGCTCTTGTCCGCAAGGTCGGGCTCCAGCGGGCAGACCTCGCCCTTCACAAAGCCAAGGCCTTCGTGCTCACCGTACTCGTAGCTCTTTTCAAACAGCAGCTGCATGCCAAGGCAGATGCCCAGCAGCGGCTTCCTTTCGGCTTCTTCTTTCACGACCGGTACAAGGCCCGTCGCCTCCAGCTTGGCCATGGCATCGGCAAAAGCGCCCACGCCCGGCAGGATCAGCCGGTCGGCTTTGCGGATGGTGTCCGCGTCCGCAGTCACAACGGCTTCCAGCCCCAGCTGCTTCAGGCTGGACTTCAGGCTGAACAGGTTGCCCACGCCATAATCGATAATTGCGATCATACCAGCAGTCCTTTCGTGGAAGGAATTTCGTCCTTGTGGGCTTCGTCGATCTTCACGGCCGCGCCCAGTGCATGGCCTGCGCCCTTGAAGCAGGCCTCGAGGATGTGGTGTGTATTTTCTCCCGCAAATTGTACAAAGTGGACAGTGGCGGGCACGCTGCGGGCAAAGCCCAGCCAGAATTCCTTGGCGCACTCCACATCAAAATCGCCCACCTTTTCGGTGTTGCAATGGACGTCCCAGTTCAGGGTGCAGCGGCCCGAAAGATCGACGGCGCACAGGATCAGCGCTTCATCCATGGGCAGATAAAAGCTGCCGTAGCGCTGGATACCGCGCATATCGCCCAGTGCCCGTGCAAAGGCCTGACCCAGTGCAATGCCAACATCCTCGGTGGTGTGGTGGTAGTCCACCTGCACATCGCCGTGGCAGGTGAGCACTAAGTCAAACCGGCCATGGCGGGCGAACAGCTCCAGCATGTGGTTCAGAAAGCCGCACCCGGTGTCCACCTCGTAGCGGCCGGTGCCGTCCAGATCAAGGGTAAGGTCGATCTGGGTCTCATTGGTGTTGCGTTCCAGCGAGATCATTCGGTTCGGCATGGTTCATTCCTCCATGATCTTATCCAGTGTGTTCACGAATATCTGCATCTGTTCCGGCGTGCCAATGGTGATGCGCAGCCAGTTCTGGATGCGGGGCGCGTCAAAATGGCGCACCAGAATGCCGTTTTTCTTCAACTCTTTGTAGAGTGTTCCGCCGTCTTTCCTGTTGGTACTTGCAAACAGGAAGTTGGAGCGGCTGTCCAGCACGGCAAAGCCCCGCTGTTCCAGCTGCTGTTTTGTCCATGCGCGGGTGTCCACGATGGCGGCGCGGGTCCTGTCAAAATAAGCAGTGTCTTCCAGCGCGGCCTGCCCGGCCTTCAGGGTCAGGCGGTTGATGTTGTAGGGGTTCAGGCTGAACTTGACCCGGTTCAGGTCGGCAATGAGCTTTGCATTGCCCATGGCAAGACCCAGACGCGCACCGGCAAGCTGCCGGGACTTGGAAAAGGTCTGCACCACCAGCAGGTTCTCGTACTGGTCGATGAGGGGCACGCAGCTCTCGCCGCCAAAGTCCACATAGGCCTCGTCCACGATGACCACATTGTTCGGGTTTTCCTTTAAGATGCCCTCAATTTCCGCCCGGGGCAGTGCAATGCCGGTGGGGGCGTTGGGGTTTGCAAGGACGATGGTCTGGTTCAGGCCGTAGTAGTCCTTCGGGTCAAGGGTGAAATCCTCTTTCAGCGGGATGATGTGGCTGGGAATGTGCATCAGTCCGCACCACACGCCGTAGCAGCCGTAGGTAATGTCGGCATAGGCCAGCGGGTGGTCTGCGTCGCAGAAGGCACGCAGCGCAAAGAAGAGGTTCTCGTCGCTGCCATTGCCGGGCATGATCTGCTCCGGCTGCAAACCGAAGTGGGCTGCGGCCGCCTTGAGCAGGTCGGCACAGGCGGGGTCGGAGTAAAGGCGCAGCTTTTCCACCTCGTGCTCGCTCACGGCAGCGATCACCGCCGGGGAGGGCAGATAGGGGCTTTCGTTGGTGTTCAGTTTGATGTACTGCTGATCCTGCGGCTGCTCACCCGGGGTGTAGGGGGTGACAGCGGCCAGCGTGGGAGAAAGGAATTTACTCATGGTTCAAATCCTCACTTTTCATACCGGATGGTCACGCTGCGGGCGTGGGCGTGCAGGCCCTCGCGCTCGGCAAAATCGGCGATGCGGGGGGCCACCTCGCCCAGCGCTTCCCGGGTGTAGTAGAGGAAGCTGGACTTCTTTACAAAGTCGTCTACGCCCAAGGGGCTGGAGAAGCGGGCGGTGCCGCTGGTGGGCAGGGTGTGGTTGGGGCCTGCAAAGTAATCGCCCAGCGCCTCCGGCACGTTGCGGCCAAGGAAGATGCTGCCCGCGTTGCGGATCTCGTTCAGCACCCCAAAGGGGTCCTCCACGCAGACCTCCAAGTGCTCCGGCGCGATGATGTTGCAGGCCTCGATGGCCTTGTGCAGGTCGGTGCAGAGGATGATCTTGCCGTTGTCGTCCACGCTGGCGCGGGCAATGGCGGCGCGGGGCAGCTGCGGGATCTGTACTTCCAGCTCGGTCTGTACGGCCTTGGCAAGGTCTGCGCTGTCGGTGACAAGCACCGGGCTTGCCAGCCTGTCGTGCTCGGCCTGACTTAACAGGTCTGCCGCCACCCATGCGGGGTTGCAGCTGCCGTCTGCCAGCACCAGAATTTCGCTGGGGCCTGCGATCATATCAATGCCCACCTTGCCGAACACCTTGCGCTTGGCGGTGGCAACGTAGATGTTGCCGGGGCCAACGATCTTATCCACCGCAGGGATGCTCTGGGTGCCGTAGGCGAGAGCCGCCACAGCCTGTGCGCCGCCGGTCTTGAAGATCTTGGTCACGCCTGCGGTGGCAGCGGCGGCAAGGATGACCGGGTTCACCCTGCCGTCCTTTCCGGCGGGGGTGGTCATGACGATTTCGGACACGCCTGCCACCTTTGCCGGGATCACGTCCATGAGCACGGTGGAGGGATAGGCCGCCGTGCCGCCGGGCACATAGACACCGGCCTTTTCAATGGGGGTATATTTCTGGCCCAGCACGATGCCGGGCTTGTCGTTCACCACAAAATTCTTGTGCACCTGCTGGCGGTGGAAGCTCTCGATGTTGGCGGCGGCTTCGCGCAGCGTTTCGAGGAAGTAGGGGTCCATTCCCGCAAAGGCTTCGTCGATCTCCTCCTGCGTCACCTGCAGGGCATCGATCTTCGCGCCGTCAAATTTCAGCGCATAATCCTTCAGGGCATCGTCGCCCCGGGCGCGCACATCGGCAATGATGCCGTCCACCACGTCCTCCACGTTCTTTTCCGCGCGGATATCGCGGTTCAAAATTTCTTCGGGCCTGAGCTCGTCAAAGTGATACAGCTTGATCATTTTGCTTCCTCCTTGTTCTGCAGTTCCGCCCGCAGCTTTTCCAGCATGGTGTCCATTTCGGCGTGCTTGAACTGGTAGCTGGCCTTGTTGGCAATGAACCGGGCCGAGATGGGCATGAACTCGGTGACCACCTTCAGGCCGTTCTCCCGCAGGGTGGTGCCGGTCTCCACGATATCCACGATGACGTCCGAAAGGCCCAGAATGGGGGCCAGCTCAATGGAGCCGTTCAGCTTGATGATATCGATGTCCCGCCCCATGGATGCGTAGTAGCTCTTTGCGATGCTGACGAATTTGGTGGCCACACGCACCGGGCGGCTGGGGTCGTCCTTGTAATCGGCCGGGGCGGCAACGCACATGCGGCATTTGCCAAGGCCGGTGTCCAGCAGCTCGTACACATCGGCAGAAGCCTCTGTGAGGATGTCCTTGCCCACGATGCCCACATCGGCGGCACCGTGCTCCACATAGATGGCAACATCGCTGGGCTTGACGAGGAAGTAGCGGATGCCGGCCTCCGGGTTTTCCACCACCAGCTTGCGGGTGGCGTTGTAGTCCTCCGGGCAGCCGTAGCCGATGCCCGCCAGCAGGTTATACACCTTATCGCCCAGACGGCCCTTGGGCAGAGCCACGTTCAGCATCACCCTGTCGGTGCTGTTCTTCTGCACCGGCGGCAGCGGGGCGCTCAGGCGGTCCAGCTCGTCCAGATAGACCGCAAAGCCGATGGCCCCGGCCCCGGGGGTGAACTTCTGCATCAGCAGGTCGTAGCGGCCGCCCTTGAGCAGGGGGCGGGGCAGGGCTTTCAGGTAGCCCTGAAACACAAGGCCGTTGTAGTATTCCATCTCACCGGCCAGCGTCATGTCCAGCCGGATCACGCCGCCCGCCTTTTCCAGCGGCACAGCCAGCGCTTCCAGCTCGGCCACAGCCGCGCGCATGGTGTCATTGCGGCACAGAGCAGCGGCCTTTGCAAGGGTATCGGCATAGCTGTCGCAGAGGCTCAGCACGCTGCACAGGGTATCGGCGGCATCGGCAAGACCGGCGGCTCCGGCTGCAGCCCGCAGCTCGTGGGCGTTTTTCTCCCGCAGCTTTTCCAGCAGCTTTGCGCGGGCGGCATCCGGCACGCCCAGCGCGTCGAACAGGCCGAACAGGTAGCCCATGTGGCTCACTTCCAGCACCCACTCGGCCCCCAGCGCATCCAGCGACCGCGCCGCCAGACACACCGCCTGCTGCACCTGTGCTTCGCCCACCGCGCCCAGCATCTCAAGGCCCATCTGGCTGATCTCTTTAAAGGTGTGGCTCTCGGCGGAAGGGCGGTAGACGTTCTCGTGATAGTAGTAGCACAGGGTCTCTCCGGGGGCGGGCTGCGCCGTCTTGGCAATGGAGAGGGTCACGTCCGGCTTGAGGGCCAGCAGACGGCCATCCAGATCGGTAAAGGTGATGACCTGCTCGGACGACAAAAAGCTGCGGTTCTCCTGATACAGGCCGTACTCCTCAAACCGGCCCATATGATACTTGCGGCAGCCCGCCGCTTCGTACAAGGCGCGCAGCGCAAAGGAGGCGCGCTCCTTGGGCTGCAGGTTTGCAATGCTGAATTCCATTGTCGGTTCCCCCATTTCTTACTTGAGTTTATTTTACTTTATCTAGGTAAAGTTGTAAAGTAGGAAAGTGACGGTGTTTTCAACTCAATGATACGATTTTTCTGTGCGTTTGTACAGGGAAAAGAAGAAAAGGAGCCGTTGCATGGCGCAACAGCTCCTTTTCAGCACACATATTTACCCCAGCAGCTCCAGCACACCGGCCTTCGGGCGGGCACCCACGGCCTGACGCACCAGCTGGCCCTGCTCAAACACCAGCAGGGTGGGGATGCTCATCACGCCGAACTGGCCGGCCAGCTCCGGCTGCTCGTCCACGTTCACCTTGCCCACCTTCACATCGGTGCGCTCCTCGGCCACCTCGTCCACGACGGGACTGAGCATGCGGCAGGGGCCGCACCAGCTGGCCCAGAAGTCCAGCAGGACAGGCTTTGCGCTCTGCAGTACCTCCTGCTCAAAATTTTCCTTCGTGATCGTAACAACTGCCATATTTCTACCTCCTGAAAGGGTTCGTTCGTGGTTGTTCTTATGGCATCAGTATACCCAAAACGCCGGGGCTTTTCCGTAACCGGGTCACATTGGGGCGCAAAAAAGCCCGGAGCAGGAAGAAAGAATACTGCTCCGGGCGGGGAATGGTTATGTTATTGTGCTGTCAGGCTCAGACTTCCTGCATGGCGTTCTTGCCTGCAACGTAGCCGTAGTACATGGCCATGGAGTGGCTGACGCCCTTCAGGCCGATGGGGTACTCGGTGGCAAAGCGGTTGCCCTGCACGTTGCCTGCCACATACAGGCCGGGGATCACGTTGCGGTCGGCATCGAAGGTGTGGCAGTTCTCGTCGCTCTCCAGACCGCCGATGCAGACCAGCAGCAGCGCGGTGGTGAACTTGTCGGCGTAGAAGGGGCCGTTCTCCAGCGCCCACATGCGGGATGCGGGCTTGTGGAAGTCCTCGTCGTAGCCGTCCTTGGCCAGCTGGTTGTAGCGCTGGATGGACTCCAGAGCGGCCTGCTGGGCAGCGGTGTCATCGGGGTAGATCTTTGCCACCAGCTCTTCCAGCGTGTCAGCCTTGACGGCACGGCCGTCGGCCACGGCTGCTTCCAGCTGATAGGGGCTCTTGTAGTTGCGGTAAGTGGTGTTGTTCTTGGGGCCCTCTGCCTCGCTGGCGTAGTCCTCGTAGTAGCAGGCACCGCCGTGGGCTGCGGGCATGTAGGGCAGCTGCTGGGGCCAGTTGGAGTCGAAAATCTGCCAGCTCTCGCGGTTCTTCTGCAGCTCGATCTGGTTTTCCAGCTGCTGGCCGGGCAGGTCCTCGTTCATGAAGCGCTTACCGTTCAGATCCAGATTCAGGAAGCCTGCGTTGCCCATGACGCCCACACCGGACAGGTCGGCACCGCCGCCCATATGGTGGATCATGGGTGCGTGGCTCTGCTGCACCTGAGCGCCTGCCCACATGCCCAGCTGGATGCCGTCGCCCTGATTGGTGAAGCTGCCCTCCACGTCCACGTTGGTGAACAGGCACTGGATGTTGTTCTCAATGACTTCGGGGCAGAAATGCTGCAGCATCTTGGTGTTCTGGGAGTAATCGCCGGTGGACAGGATGACGCCCTTGGCGGCGTTGCACTTGATGTACTCGCCGGTGGCAGCATCGCGGGCATACAGGCCCACGCAGCGGCCGTCCTCCATGATGAGCTTTTCCACAAAGCAGCCGTAGAAGGTGTCCACGTTGCCGGTGTCAACGGCCTTCTGCATGTTGGCATTGACGGTGACGGACTGGTTGGGCAGGAACTCCACGGAGGTGGGGTAGCAGGGGAAGCGCTCCTGCTTCCAGTCGTAGTTCTCGGGCAGCGGGTAGAAAATGGGGATCAGGAAGTTGTTTGCATTCTCGTCAGGGATGGCGCTGCGGGTGGTCTCGGCGTAGTACAGATCCGGGTTTGCTTCCACCCACCAGTCAAAGGCATCGCCGATGTTGTGGGCCCACTTGCTCATAATGGAGCGCTTGCAGCGGTAGGTGCTTTCCACCATGTGAGAATCCACGATCTCGTCGATCTGCTCACGGGTCCAGGTGTTGCGGCCCCACTTGGCCTGCACATTGCCGTTGATGACGGCATACTCGCCGCTGCGGCACTGGGGACCGTCAGCCTTTTCAAAGGCTGCCACCTTGCCGCCGTCCTCGGCGATGCTGCGCACGGCTGCCACACCGGCAACGCCGCAGCCCACCACGGCCACATCCACGTCCACCGTCTTGGTGACCTTGCTCTCGTCGATCTCCGGCTCGGTGCCCAGCCAGTCGTTCTCCGAAGCGGCAGCGGAGCTGTCTGCGCCGTCTGCCTTGACGCCCATGGCCTGCTCGATGCAGCTGGCAGCCGCCTTCTTGACGGCATTGGTGGTGACGGTAGCGCCGGAGATGTTGTCGATCTCGGTGCCCTGTGCGGCCATGATGGCCTCCTGCAGGGTGGGTGCGGCCACGCCGCCGATGCTTTCGGTCTCGTTGGAGGCATCGATGACCACCTCGGTGATGGCGGTCTCGCTGAAGGTCATGGTCACCTTCACCTCACCGATGCCGGTGGCCGTGCCGGTGTAGGTACCGGCGGTGTAGATGGCATCGCCGGTAGCGGCGGTGCTGGAAGAAGCTGCGGAGTTGCAGGCAGCCAGTGCACCGGCGGTGACACCGCTCATGGCGGCAGCGGCGGCGACTTTCAAAAAGCCTTTGCGGGAGATCTTTTCCATTTGGATTTCCTCTTTCTTCTCATCAATTTCTCTTCGTCTCTGCGGGAGTTTTTCCCGCGCCGCACTTAGTATAAAATATAACAAAGTAAAAGGGAAACAAAAAAATTTTGTCACACCAATAAAAAATGTTTATAACTGTCTCCCGCCATGTTATACTGAGAGCAGACGGATCTTCCCCTGCACAGAAAGGAGCTTTTTTCGGATGAACGACCACCAGCTGCTGTGTTTTCTCACCGTGAGCCGAACCTTGAATTTTACCACAGCCGCCCGGGAGCTGTACTGCACCCAGCCCGCCCTCAGCTACCAGATCCGCAGTCTGGAAAAGGAGCTGGATCTGGCCCTGTTTGAGCGCAGCACCACCCGCGTGGCGCTGACCGAAGCAGGCCGGGCCTTTGTGCCGCAGGCGGAGGGGATCTATCGCAGCATCCTGAACGCCCGCACCGCGCTGAAGGGCTTTGCCCGGCGGCGCACACTGACCCTGCGCCTGCCGCCGGTGCTGCTGCAGCGGGATCCCATTTATCCCATCCTGATGGCACGGCTGCACGCCGCGCTGCCGGGATATGAGTTTGCGGTGGACACTCGGCCCGTGTCACGCAACCCCCACGAAATGCTCTGCAGCGAGGCAGACGCAGCCCTCTATCTGCCCTTTGGGCCGCTGCAGCCGGAGATCGAGCGCACCCCCATCCTGCACAACACCTTTTACCTGATCGTATCGCCGGAGCACCCGCTCACAGGGCGCAGCGCTCTGGCGCTGGCCGATCTTGCCGGGCAGCAGCTGTTTTATGAGCCGCTGTATCAGGAAATGGTGGATCTTGCCGTTGTTCAGCCCGGCCTGCCGTTTTCCGCACCAAGCTGGCACATGGTGGAAAACTACGAGTGTGTTTACAACGATCTGCTTGCCGGGCGCGGCATGTTTTTGTGCCCGATGAAATACCCGGCCTTTCCGGCGGCATGGTACCTGCCGCTGCAGCTGCCGTTGCCGGACACCTGTCTGCTGACCCTGCGGGACGACCCGCGTCCCGAGATCCAACGGCTGCGGGAGGTATTCACCGCTGTATACGCCAGCCGTGCAAAGCTGCTGGGAGAGGCGTAACAAGCAGCGCCGGAACGGCAAAATCGTTCCGGCGCTGCTTGTTTCAGAAGAGATCAGGCTTCTTCCGGCACATCATCAAAACCGATGAACCAGAGGATCGCAAAGGTGGCCACAAAGGCGATCGCGGCAGAGATCAGTGCGTTGATCACGTTCATGGGATTTTCACCGACATACAGGCCGATGGCTGCCAGACCGGCACCACCGCCGCCAAAACGGCGCACACCGGTCAAACCGGCATACAGGCCGCCCAGACCACCGCCGATGGTGGTGGCGATGAGAGGCTTACGCAGACGGACGTTGACGCCGAACAGAGCAGGCTCCGTCACGCCCAGCAGAGCGGTCACACCGCCGGAAACGGCCAGCTGACGGAAGTTCTTGTTTTTGGTCTTGATGGCAACGCAGAGGGCTGCGGCACCCTGTGCAATGTTGGAAGGCAGATTACCGGGGCCGATGACCGTCTCATAGCCCAGCATAGACAGAGAGTTGACATAAGCGGGCAGCAGGCTGTAGTGCATACCGGTCATGACCAGGAACGGCATAAAGGCACCGATGACGGTGGGCAGTGCCCAGGGGCAGACCTTTTCAATGGCCAGCAGGACGTTGACCAGACCATCGCCGATGATGCTGCCCAGAGGGCCAAGCACGCACAGGGAGATGGGAGCCATGATGAGGATGGTGAGCACCGGCCGCAGGATGAACTTGACCACAGAGGGCACGACCTTATTGACAAATCGTTCCACGTATGGCAGTACCAGCGTGATAAGGAAGATGGGGATGACTGAGGAAGAATAGGTTACCATCTTCACCGGCAGACCCAGCACATGGACCACATCGGCATCGGCTTTCAGGGCGATGAAGTTCGGGTGCAGCAGGATGGCCCCCAGCAGCATGGCCATCTGCGGGTTGCAGCCGAACTTTTTGGCCGCGGAGTTGGCCAGGAAGATCGGCAGGAAGTAATAGGAAGAGTCTGCGATGAAGTTGAGGAAATAGTACAGATTTCCGCTCTTGTCGATCCAGCCGAAGAGGGTCAGCACAGACAGCAGAGCCTTGATCATACCGGCACCGGCGATCAACGGCATCAGCGGGGTGAACACACCGGCCAGCGTGTCCAGAATGATGCTGACCCTGCTCTTCTTTTCCTCGGCCGGGGCGGCAGGCTGTTTGACTTCCTTACCGCCGAAGTCGCCCAGTTTCATCAGTTCATCGTACACGGCAGCCACTTCGTTGCCGATGATGACCTGATACTGGCCGCCTTTGTTCACGACACCCACCACGCCGGGTACGGCTTTGACCTTGGCCTCGTCCACGCCGTCCATTGACTTGAGGTTGAACCGCAGGCGGGTGACACAGTGGGTCAGAAATGTAACATTTTCTGCGCCGCCGACCTGTTCCAGCACCTGCTGGGCAGTTTTCTTTGCATCCATTTGTTTTGCCTCCTTCAATATCCTAAAAAATGCATTGCTTACAGGGCGGTGTCTGCGCCGTTGCTTGCAATGACTTTTTTGTACCATGCAAACGACTTTTTCTTTTTGCGGGCCAACGTGCCGCTGCCGTCATCCTTCTTGTCTACGTAAATGAAGCCGTACCGTTTGCGCATCTCGCCGGTGCCCACCGAAATAATGTCGATGGGACCCCAGCAGGTGTAGCCGATCACCGGAACGTCATCCAGCTCAATGGCCTGCCGCAGCGCATCAATGTGACTGCCCAGAAAACGGATGCGGTAATCGTCCTGAATGCTGCCATCCGGCTCTACGGTGTCGATGGCACCCAGACCATTTTCCACAACGAACAGCGGCAGTTCATACCGGTCATACAGCTCATTCAGTGCGATGCGCAGGCCGTCCGGATCGATGGGCCAATCCCAGTCGGTACGCTGGAGATACGGATTGCTGCGTTCTACACAGCAATCCGTATCTTCCGTTGCACGGGCAACTGAAGAAAAATAATAGCTGAATGCGATGTAATCCACAGTTCCTGCGGCCAGCAGCTCGGCATCGCCCGGCTGCATCTCTACCGAAGTGCCCATGCGCCGCAGCTGTGCCGTGCACAGGCTGGTGTAGTGTCCGCGGCACATCACATCGGTGTAATAATAGTTCGGCATCATCTGGAATCTCTGTGCCAGCACATCCTTGGGTGCGCAGGTGCGCGGGTAGGTGGTGGGATACTGGATCATGCAGCCGATTTTATTTTCCGGGTCGACCGCATGCCCGATCTGCACGGCCTTTGCACTGGCAAGGAACATGTTGTGGCTGACCAGCGCTTTGACAGCGTTGTGCTCCTCGCCTTCGGCAAAGAGCACGCCTGCCTGATGGTATGGCTCGCTCTGGTTCATGGTCTCGTTGATCTCATTGAAGGTCATCCAGTACCGGACCTTTCCCTTGTAACGCCGGAACACCGTTTCACAGTACCGGGCAAAGAAATCGATCAGGGCTCGGTTACGCCAGGAACCATAGTGCTGCACCAGATACAGCGGCGTTTCGTAATGCGAAAGCGTGACCACCGGTTCGATCCCGTAGCGGTGCAGCTCGTCGAACACACGGTCATAGAAAGCAAGCCCGGCCTCGTTCGGCTGCAATTCATCGCCCTGCGGAAAGATGCGCGGCCAGTTGATGGACATTCGGAAGCACTTGAAGCCCATCTCGGCAAACAACGCGATGTCCTCTTTGTAATGGTGGTAAAAATCCACGGCTTCATGGCTAGGGTAGTAGTTGCCCTCCATGACCTGTGTATGAATCTCGCGCGGGACGCCGTGGCGTGCACCTTTTTCCACGTCGGCAATGCTCAGGCCCTTGCCATCCGTCTGGTAGGCACCTTCGTACTGGTTGGCGGCGGTCGCACCGCCCCACAGGAACTTTTTTGGCATCTCCATAAGCTTGAAAACCTCCTTGCAGGTATAGAATACTTGCAGGGAGGTTTTTGTGCAATATTTTTTAAACTTATTGGTACAGTGTTAATTTTTCTGTTTCTTTTTGCACGATCAAAAACGGAACAGTGTTTCATTCCGCATTTTCTTTGTGCAGATTCAACAAAATAGGATTGGTGGAGGTGCGGTGCTGTTCCAGCTCTCGGGCGCGTTCCAGCTTGTAGGTATAATTCTTCTGGTAGTTCTGCCGGAAGTACTCGGAATACAAGATGTCCAGTAGAAGGGTCATGGACAGATGGGAAGCATAGTCCCCAAGATTCTGATAGATGCTTTCTTTGGTGGAAAGGGTCAGCTTGCAATCCGCATAACAGGTCAGGCTGTTTTCGCCAAAGCTGGTCAGCGCAAGGATGGGTGTTCCGGAGCGTTTGCACTGCCGGGCAATCTCCAGCATCTGCGCCGTTTCGCCGGAATAGGAAATGATCATGGCAAGGTCCCTCTCGGACAGACAGCAGGCCTGATACCGCTGGTAGTTCAGATTGTTGAAAATGACCACCCGCTTGCCGATCTTGAGCATCTTTTCTCGGAAGGATTCGGCCTGATTGATGGCCGTCCCGGCGGAAAAAATGTGGATTTCCTCGTGATATTTGAGCAGGAGCACCGCTTTGTGCAGGTCTTCGTACCGGAGAAGCTGCATAGTGTCCTTGACGGCTTCTTCGTACAGCTCGCCGATGTTCTGCGCCACCCGCATGGGGCTGTCGTTTTCAGCAAAGGGAAAATTGAAATCCACCTTGCCCTGTTGCTGGTCGAGATATTCCAGTTCACGCACAAAATTTTGCTTGAAGTCATCAAAGCCGGTAAAACCCAGCTTTTTGCAAAGGCGCAGGACGGTCGGCGGAGAGGTGTAGGTCACTTCTGCCAGACTGCGGGTGGAATATTTGGCAATTTCCATCCCATGCGCCAAAATATAGGCGGCCAGCGTTTTTTCCCCTTCCGAAAGTTTTTCCTGAAACGCAAGTTTGTCCACGATCAGCATTGCGATTCTCCCTTCCGCTTTTTCTGTAAGCATATCATATCCTGCAGTATTTGGCAAAAAAATTTGCGGCATGCAAAAACGCCGCCGCGTCAGCAAATGACGCGGCGGCGCAGATACAGTGGGAGAAGCGCTTATTTGCCCAGCATTTCGTGGGCAGTCTTGCAGATGGTGGCAGCATCCAGACCGTAGAACTTCAGCAGGTCCCATGCCGGGCCGGAGCAGCCGAACACGTCCTGCACGCCCACACGGCGCACAGGGGTGGGCAGCTTTTCGCTCAGCACGGCGCAGACGGCCTCGCCCAGACCTCCGATGACATTGTGCTCCTCGGCGGTGATGACCTTGCCGCACTCCTTTGCAGCCTTGAGGACGATCTCCTCATCCAGAGGCTTGATGGTGTGGATGTTGATGACCCGGGCGTGGATGCCCTCAGCAGCCAGCTGCTCCGCAGCCATGCGGGCTTCGTTGACCATCAGGCCGGTGGCGATGATGGCAATGTCGCTGCCCTCAGTGATCTGCTCACCCTTGCCGATCTCGAAGTGATAGTTCTCGGCATCGTGGAACACAGGCACAGCCAAACGGCCAAAGCGCAGATAGACGGGGCCTTCCATTGCGTAGGCGGCACGCACAGCGGCGCGGGCCTCCACATCGTCTGCCGGGCAGATCACGGTCATGCCGGGGATGCTGCGCATGAGGGCAAAGTCCTCGCAGCACTGATGGGAAGCGCCGTCCTCGCCCACCGAGATGCCGCCGTGGGTGGCACCGATCTTCACGTTCAGGTGGGGATAGCCAATGGAGTTGCGCACCTGCTCAAAGGCACGGCCGGCGGCAAACATGGCAAAGCTGGAAACAAAGGGCACGTAGCCCATGGTGGACAGGCCTGCGGCCACGCCCATCATGTTGCCCTCGGCAATGCCGCAGTCAAAATGACGATCCGGGTAAGCCTTGCGGAACATACCGGTCTTGGTGGCAGCAGCAAGGTCTGCGTCCAGCACCACCAGATCCTCGTGGCCTTCGGCGGCCAGCTCCTTCAGGGTGTTGCCGTAGCTTTCACGGGTAGCGATCTTCTTCACATCTGCCATCTTAGTTTTCCTCCTGCTCCAGCGCGGCGTATGCGGCGTTCAGTTCCTCAATTGCGATCTTGTACTCGTCATCGTTGGGGCCCTTGCCGTGCCAGTCTACAGAGTTGGTCATATAGGAAACGCCCTTGCCCTTTGTGGTGTCCATGATGATGCAGGTGGGCTTTGCAGTCTCTGCATGGAATGCCTGCATGGCGGCTTCGATCTGGTCGTAGTCGTGGCCGTCGATGGTGACGACATTGAAGTTGAAGGCCTTCAGCTTCTCTTCCAGCGGGGCGCTGTTCATCACGGTCTCGGTGGTGCCGTCGATCTGCAGATGGTTGCGGTCCAGCACAACGCACAGGTTGGAAAGGCCGTAGTGGGCGGCAAACATGAAGGCTTCCCAGCACTCGCCCTCTTCCACCTCGCCGTCGCCCACGATGGTGTAGACGTTGATGGGCTTGCCGGCGTGCTTGGCACCCAGTGCCATGCCGCAGGCGGCAGAGATGCCCTGACCCAGACTGCCGGTGGACATATCCACACCCGGGGTCTCGTTCATGTTGGGGTGGCCCTGCAGATAGCTGCCGATCTTACGCAGGGTCTTAAGGTCTTCCACCGGGAAATAGCCGCGCTCTGCCAGCGCTGCATACAGTGCCGGTGCAGCATGGCCCTTGGACAGCACCAGACGGTCGCGGTCGGCCTTCTTGGGGTCCTTCGGGTCAATGTTCATTTCCACGAAATAGAGGTAGCTCAGCAGCTCGGCGATATCCAGACTGCCGCCCGGATGGCCGCACTTTGCGCTGTGCGTGCCCTCGATCACGCCCATGCGGATGTGGCAGGCGTGCTTGGCCAGAGTAAGTTTTTCTGCATTTGTCATGATGGTCCTCCCGTATGAACCTCAGATTTGCACATGTTCAAAAAAGCCTTTCGTCAGCGCCGGTGCAGTCCTGCTGCCCGCAGCGCGCTCTTTTTCAAGTTTATATTAGCTATTCTATGCAAAAAGGTCAAGCTTCTTCATGCAAAATGTACACACGCGGGGAAATATGCATGGAAATTTGCCGCTTTTTGGTTAAATTGCAGGCTTTTTGCCGTATCTTGACAAAGCCAGAGGCATCTGCTATATTTTTCACAGATTCCGGCACGAAGCCGGGTGTGCGGACAGAAGCCCGTGTTCTCCATCCTGATGGAGCATTTTATCCACCGCTGCGCTTACGCAGCGGTGCAGCGTAAAGCCCACAGGGGGCCTTTGCGTTCTGCCATCTTATTTTTGCTGCTATAGACACCACGAAGGGGTCTGCCGTTGGCTTGTAAGCCGGGCAGACCCCTTTTTTGTCTGGCCAAAGGAGGAAGCTTTTTATGAAAACGAACCCCCATTCCACCACCCGCAGCCTCGTGCTGGCTGCACTGTTCCTTGCACTGGCCTTTGTGCTGCCCATGATCACCGGCCATGTGCCGCAGGTGGGCAACATGCTGTGCCCGATGCACTTTCCCATTCTGCTGTGCGGCTTTGTGCTGGGCGGCCCATGGGGCCTTGCCGTGGGCTTCATTGCTCCGCTGGTGCGGTCGGTGCTGTTCGGCATGCCGCCCATGTTCCCCATCGCCATCTCCATGGCCTTTGAGCTGGCCGCATACGGCCTTGTGTCCGGCGCGCTCTGGCGCAAGGTGAAGCACACCGTGCCCATGATGTACGCTTCTCTTGTCACCGCCATGGTGGCAGGCCGTTTGGTCTGGGGTGCAGTACGCTTTGTGCTGGCCGGCCTGACCGGTTCCAGCTTCCCGTTCAGCGCGTTTTTGTCCGGCGCGCTGCTCACCGCTGTGCCGGGCATCGTGGCTCAGCTGGTGCTCATCCCGCTGATTCTGATTGCTCTGCAGAAGGCAAAGTTCATGGATTGACTTACTATTTAGGCTGCCCTCCGCTTTGCTCTGCAACGGCAACGACCGCTGCCTGCGGCAGAAACAAGGAGGAGCCGTTGGGGCTGCGGCCTGCTGGGTGCGAGTGCCGCCTAAGGCACGAAGCAGACACAGGGAGCCGCAACCCGAATATCTTCAGCGGAAATTTTATTTTTATTATTACAGAAGAGCAGCGGCTGCGGCCGCTGCTCTTCTGTTTTTTCACGGGAGGGGCCGTAATGAAAACGCCCTGCTGCCCGTTACATCTTTTCCCGTAAAAAGCGAAAGGGCTGTTGCCAAGAACTCCCTCAGTCACGGCTTCGCCGCGCCAGCTCCCTCACGGAGGGAGCCTGACATGACGGTAAGCTGTGAAGCCTCCCTCATTGAGGGAGGTGGCATCGCGTAAGCGATGTCGGAAGGAGTTTGGCAACAGCCCTTTTCTATATTTTTAAATTTTTCAGTTCTTCTTATTACCGGTCAGGAACTCCGGCAGGGGCTTGCCCTGCTTGCTCCACTGATGGTACTCTGCCGTAGCAGCGAACTCCACGTCACCGGCAGAGTTCAGGGCAGTCTCAACAGAGTCCTGCACCACGCCGATGATGAAGCCGACACCCACCATCTGCATGGCGACATCGTTGGAGATGCCGAACAGGGAGCAGGCCATGGGGATCAGCAGCAGGGAACCGCCGGCCACGCCGGAAGCACCGCAGGCACCCAGAGCGCTCATAGCGCTCAGCACGATGGCTGCAGGCAGAGACACCTGAATGCCCAAGGTGTTGGCAGCGGCCAGCGTCATGATGGTGATGGTGATGGCGGCACCGTCCATGTTGATGGTAGCGCCCAGCGGGATGGAGACGGAGTACATATCCTTGTCCAGACCCAGCTTTTCGCACAGGGCCATGTTCACGGGGATGTTGGCGGCGGAGCTGCGGGTGAAGAAGGCGGTCAGGCCGGACTCGCGCAGGCAGCGGAACACCAGCGGATAGGGGTTGCAGCCCAGATAGATAAACATGATGAAGGGGGAGACGATGAGGGCCATGAACAGCATGGTGCCCACCAGCAGGGCCAGCAGCTTGCCGTACTGGGTAAAGATGGCAAGGCCGTTGCCGGAAACATTGGTGTAGACCAGACCCATGATGCCGAAGGGTGCCAGATTGATGATCCAGCGCACGATCTGGGAGACCGCATCGGCGGTGTTTGCCATAAAGGTCTTGGTGGTGTCAGAGCCGATCTTCTTCATGGCTACGCCGAACATGCAGGCCCAGAACAGGATGCCGATGTAGTTGCCGCTCATGATGGCACTGACGGGGTTTGCCACAAAGTTGGTGAGCAGAGTGCCCATCACTTCGCCCAGACCCTGCGGCACCACGTCCGACTGGGCAGCGTCTGCCAGCACGACCGTGACCGGGAACATAAAGCTGGTCGCCACTGCGATGGCCGCAGCCAGAAAGGTGGTGAGCATGTACAGCCAGATGACCGTGCCGAAGCGGCGGTCCAGCTTGGAAGAGCCCTGTGCCAGAGCACTTGCCACAATCACGAACACCAGCACCGGGGCGATGCCCTTCAGTGCGCCAACGAACAGGTTGCCCAGTTCACCCACCCAGCCTGCACCGGGGGCCACCAGAGCCAGCACCGCACCGATGATCAGACCGATCAGAATGCGAACGATCAGGCTGATGCCGTTGTAGCGGGCAACTGCCTTGTTCAACGTTTTCATATAGACACTCCTCTTTCCTATTGTACGCCAATGGCGCACAGTTTCCTGTCTCTTACACAAGGACGGGTGTTATTATAGCACATACGGCAGAGAAATGAAAGCGTTTTCAGACATTTTTCGTTCACAAATTTGTATTCAGGTCGGTGCCCATGGGGGTTTTCCGTTGATCTGTATTTGTGGCAAGGACAGGTTTGGCCGTTCGCGGCTTCGTTCTCTCCGTCACCGTCGAGCGGCGCAGGGCGGAGCGAGCGGGGGCAAACAAAAAAGCCTGCGTGCGCAGTCCTGCATGGCAGGCTCTGCATCCGCAGACCGGAGCTCTTTGGGGGTGTATTCTATTTTCAACCCAGCGGCTGGGTGGGGGCAAGCTTCTGGTAGGCAAAGCGGGGCGAGCCGTCTGCCACATGGATGATGCCGCAGCGGGTAAAGCCGTTCTTTTCCAGCAGATGCTGCATGATCTTGTTATCGGCGTGGGTGTCGGCACGCAGGCTCTGGCAGTGCTCCATGCTCCAGTCCAGCACGGCCTTGCCCACGCCCTTGTGCTTTCCGGCCGATGCCAGACGGTGCACCGTGCCATAGGGCAGGGTATCGTCCAGCCACTGGCCGTCCTCAATAGCGGCGTAGGTGGGGTCTGCCCCCAGAATAAAGGCAAATACGGCCTCGATCTGGCCGTTGACCACATAGAGGAACAACCGGTTCGAGTCAATATCCTCCTCCAGCAATTCCTGCGGCGGGAAATTATCCCCCCACTGGGTCGGGTTGCCAGATGCCTTCATGACTGCACGTGCATGGGCGTAGATCTTCAGGATCTGGGGCAGATCCCCTCTCACTGCTCCACGAAACATTCATTCCACCTCGTCTTTTCTGCGCTGCGCTCGGTTCGGCACAGCACTTTGAGAATTGTTCTTATTGTACTACAAATTACCATAAAAATCCAGTTCCCGCACCAAAGTACCCTAAAATGCTCCAAAACGGCAAAAAGCAGGGGCTGCTGCACTTTCGGCTAAAACGATGTGCAGCAGTCCCTGCTTTTAGAGCAAGTACCTTATGCGCTGGCGCGGCCATGGCCGGTGCGCACCAGCCGGTATTCCCGCGGGCTGAGACCATACCGCTCGTGGAACAGGCGGTAGAAATAGCTGGTGTTCTCGTAGCCCACCAGAGAAATGATCTGCTGGATGTTCATGTCGCTGCGGCGCAGCATGCGGGCAGCGGTCTCCATACGGTGCTTTTGCAGCAATTCCTTATAGGTGCGTCCGGTCTGGGCACGCACGCACTCGCTGACATATGCCAGCGAAACGCCGTACTCCCGTGCCACGTTGGAAAGGCTTGCTTCGCGGTAATTCTGGGTGATCTCTTTGAGTGCCGCCTGCACCAGTGCTTCGCGGCTGACCGTTCCGGCCCTGACTTCCGGCAGGATAGGATTCGTCTGTGTCATCTGCGTTTCCTCCGTAAAGGGTGCGGCGGGCGGGGACTGGGGGATGTCGGACGCCCGCCGCACAGGGAATGGCGGCTCCTGCCGCCCTACACCTCAGATACGAACCGACGCACCGGAATATTGCAGAAAGCTAAAAAATTTTTAGTCAATTTTCGTCCTGCAGAAAAAGACCGCTTCCGCACCGGGCAGAAACGGCCTTTTTCAGGAGAAATAAAGAAAACACGAACCCTCAAAAATGAGGAAGGGAAATGCTCAGAACATGCTCTCGTCCTTATAGCGGCCGGTGCGCACGAACTGCACCCACTCGGCCACATTCACGGCGTGGTCGCCGATGCGCTCCAGATACTTAATGACCATCAGCAGGTCCAGCGCTGCGTCCACCTTGCCGGGGTCTTCGGCGATCTCCTGCGCCAGCTGATGCTTGATGGCATTGAAGTCGTAATCCACCGCGTCGTCTGCGGCGATCACCCTGCGGGCGGCATTTTCGTCCTCTGCCGTCAGGGCATCGAGGGCATCCAGGATCATCTGGTGGGCCTTTTTGCCCATGGCAATGGCCTGACTTACCGCCGGGTCGCCCTCTTTGCGGACGGTGACAAGGTGGGGGATGATCTCGGCGATGTCGGCGGCATGGTCGCCGATGCGCTCAATATCCGTGACCACCTTCATGGCAGTGGAGATGCGGCGCAGATCGCCTGCCACCGGCTGCTGACGCAGCAGCAACGTCATGCAGCGGTGCTCGATATCCCGCTCCATATTGTTGATGCGGGCATCCTCCTTCACGATGGCCGCAGCCGCATCGGCATCAGCAACGCAGAGCGCTTCCAGAACGTTCTCCACGGCATCGGCAGAGTTGCGGCCCATTTCGGTCAGCGAATTTTTCAGCGATTCCAGATCGGTGTCGTACTGTTTACGGATACTCATAGCTGTTTCCTCCTTTAACCGAACCGACCGGAAATGTAGTCCTCGGTGCGTTTATCCTGCGGTGCGCTGAAGATCTGGGCCGTGGGGCCCACTTCCACCAGCTCGCCCAGCAGGAAGAAGGCGGTGCGGTCACTGATACGGGCCGCCTGCTGCATGTTGTGGGTAACGATGACCACCGTGTAGTTCTTCTTCAGCTCACTCATCAGCTCCTCCACCTTCATGGTGGAGCCGGGGTCCAGTGCGCTGGTGGGTTCGTCCATCAGCAGCACTTCGGGCTTCACCGCCAGTGCACGGGCGATGCACAGACGCTGCTGCTGGCCGCCGGAAAGGCCCAGCGCACTCTTTTTCAGGCGGTCCTTCACCTCGTCCCACAGGGCCGCGCCCCGCAGAGAGCTTTCCACCAGCTCGTCCAGCTCAGCCTTATTGCGCACGCCGTGCAGCTTGGGGCCGTAGGTGATATTGTCGTAAATGCTCATGGGGAAGGGATTGGCCTTCTGGAACACCATGCCCACCCGGCGGCGCAGGTCTGTAAGCTGCATTTCCCGGGCAAAGATGTCCTCGCCCTTCAGCCGCACATCGCCCTCGATGCGCACATTCGGCACAAGGTCGTTCATGCGGTTGAGGGTCTTTAAAAAGGTGGACTTGCCGCAGCCGGAAGGGCCGATGAGAGCGGTGATCTCCCGCTCGCCCACGTCCAGCGAAATGCCTTTCAGCGCCTTGAAGTCGCCGTACCAGAGGTTCAGGTCTTTTGCCGATATCACCGGCACATTCGTGTTTTCCATAGAATACCTCATTGTTGAATTGGAACAAACCCTCTCAGTCACGCCTGACGGCGTGCCAGCTCCCCCGAAGGGGGAGCTTTTGATCATCTGCCGGTCAGCACCACTCTAGCTCCCCCTTTGGGGGAGCTGGCATTGCGCAGCAATGACTGAGAGGGTTTCTTCTCTTTTTACTGTTTCTGTTTCAGCTTAGTCTTTGCCAGCCGCGCCGCAAGGTTGATGGCCAGCACCAGCACCAGCAACACCGCGCCGATGCCCCATGCGGAAGCAAAATCGCCGTCCTCAAAGGCACGCAGGTACAGCAGCACCGACAGGGTAGCACCGTTGGAGGTGTAGGCTTTGGCCACGCTCTTGGCAATGACCTCTGCGGCACCGGCGGTGAAGAGCAGGGCGGCACTTTCGCCCACGATGCGGCCCACAGCCAGAATGCAGCCGGTCACGATGCCATCGATGCTGCAGGGCAGCACGATGGTGCGGATGATGTGCCACTTGC
>CABQER010000011.1 GCA_902463235.1 uncultured Faecalibacterium sp.
TCAAGTCTAGGAGGATACTACCATGATGAAACGGCTTTCCTGCCACTATAACATGGACACCAACCGGGTGGAATCTCGGTTCACGAATTGCACTATGCTGCATAAAGCAATGGATGCCTCCCTCTAAATTCAGGGAAGCATCCATGATGGAAGTCTAATGATTCAATTTTGTCCTGGTGTCCAGAAAACTGGGCACATAGCACCACCGGAGGTCTGTTTTGTTATCCTAAATCTTCGCCGTTGGTGGCAATGACCTTCTGATACCAGTAGAAGCTGTCCTTCTTTTCGCGGCTCAGATCACCCGTGCCGTCGTCAAACTTGTTGACGTAGATGAAGCCGTAGCGCTTTGCCATCTCACCGGTGGAGGCACTCACCAGATCGATGCAGCCCCAGGGGGTGTAGCCCATCAGGTCTACACCGTCCTTTACAGCCTCGGCCATCTGCTCGATGTGGGCGCGCAGGTAGTCGATGCGGTAGCTGTCGTGGATCTTTCCGTCGGCATCCTTCTTGTCGTAAGCGCCCAGGCCATTTTCCACCACCATCAGGGGAATGCGGTAACGGTCGTAGATCTCGTTGAGGGTGTAGCGCAGACCAACGGGATCGATCTGCCAGCCCCAGTCGGAGGCTTTCAGGTAAGGATTCTTCTTGCCAGCAATGATGTTGCCGCCCACATCATCGGCATCCTTGTGGGTGGTGATGCAGTTGGACATATAGTAGCTGAAGGTGTAGAAATCGACAGTACCGGCCTTCAGGATGGCAGCATCCTCCGGCTCCTGCCGGATGGTGATGTTATTCTCGGCAAAATAGCGCTTCATGTAGGAAGGATACTCGCCGCGGACATGCATATCAGAGCAGAACCAGTTGCTGATCTGCATGGCCTTCTGGTTGGCGATCTCGTCGGCCGGGTCGCAGGTCAGTGCATAGCTGGTGATAAAGCAGATCATGCAGCCCATCTTGAACTGAGGGTAGTGGTCGTGGGCATACCGAACAACCTCTGCACTAGCCACAAACTGGTGATGCAGCGCCTGAAAGCGCTCCTGCTTATTGTCCGGCACCTTGTCGGTAGGGCCTTCAAAGCCCCGGATGGTGCCTGTTTCCAGGATCGCACCCATCGGCATGGTGCCACAGTTGATCTCGTTGAAGGTCAGCCAGTACTTGACCTTATCTTTGTACCGCTCAAAAATGGCCTTGCAGTAGTTCATATAGAACTCGATGAGTTCCCGGCTGGCCCAGCCGTTGTATTTTTCCACCAGCGCATAGGGCAGCTCGTAGTGGCTGATGGTGACCAGCGGCTCGATGCCGTGCTTCTTGCAGCAGTCAAAGACCTTGTCATAGAATTCAAGGCCCTTCTCGTTCGGCTCGGTCTCCATGCCGGTGGGGAAAATGCGGGTCCAGTTGATGGAGGTGCGGAAGGTCTTGAAGCCCATCTCGGCGAAGAGAGCAATGTCCTCCTCGTAGTGGTGGTAGAAGTCGATGGCCTCATGGCTGGGATACAGCCGGTCGGAGCGGACAGCAGTTGTCACCCATTTCGGGCTGGTGTGAGAGCCATTGGTGCACAGGTCAGGGACACTGGGGCCTTTGCCATCCACATCCCATGCGCCCTCGAACTGGTTGGCTGCACAAGCACCGCCCCACAGGAAATCATCACGGAAAACGCTCATAAGTTTCTACTCCTATTCTATTTTGTTCTGGTTCAGGCGGAGTTCTGTTCAAAGAACAGCTTCAGGGCACCGATCATGTTTGCATCGTTGCCATAGTGGCAGCGCACCAACTCCGGCTCCAGCATGGGAAGCACCGGGCAGCGCGCAAACAGGCTGTCCAGCTCGGTCTGAATGGCAGGCAGCAGGGCCTCTGCCGCACTGATGCCGCCGCCAATGGCAACGCGCTCCACATCCAGCACGCTTTGCAGGCTGACGATTCCAATGGCCACCCGCCGGGTAAACACTTTTAAGGCCTGCTGTGCCTCCGGTTCCCCGGCATTGTAAGCCGCAAAGATCTCCTCGCCGGTGGGCAGCGGACCCTGCAGCGACAGTTTCTTCTGCCGGGCATATTCCCGGATCAAACCTGTCGCCGAGGCGGCGCCTGCCCACAGGGGTGCATCCGAGAAAGTTTCCACCTTGTCCAGCTCAAAGGTTTCTGTCTCCATGGCTGCCATATTGGAAACAAGGCAGCTGACTTCCCCTGCTGCGGCGTGAGCGCCCATCAGCACCTTCCCATTCAGGATGATGCCGCCGCCGATGCCGGTGCCCAGCACCAGCACAAGGCCATTCTCCACACCGGCCAGCGCACCGGTCCAACCCTCCGCTGCTGCGGCACACTTGCCATCGTTGGCGATGGTCACCGGCACGCCCAGCCGTGCCTCTACCTGTGCGGCAAAGGGCTGCTCCCACATAAAGGCACTGAGCATTCCACCGGTATGGGCGATGCCGTTTCTGGTATCAATGCGGCCCGGCATAGAGATGGCGCAGCCCACGAACTGCCCCTGAAGGGGAGCGGCAAAGCCCTTGATGACCGCCAGAAGGTCATCCATATTCGTCAGTGGTGTCGGAACCTTTCCGCCGGAGATTTTCCGGGCCTGTTCATCGGCCAGGCTGTACTTGATGAAGGTTCCGCCGATGTCGATCAAAAGATACTGTTTCATCTTATCTCCTGCTTTCTGTTGGTTGTTTTCAGACTCATGCAAAGCCCAACGCGGCAGCCAGGCTGAGCATCACAGGCAGCGTGATCAGCGACAGCAAGGTGCTCAGGCAGACCATCTGCACAGCGTAGGAAGAATCCAGCCCCAGACGCTGGGCATATACTGCGATGTTGCTGCCGATGGGGGCCGCATTCACAATGATGAGCACCGTGCCGATCTGCCGCCATCCGGCTGGAAGAAGCATCAGACAGACGATCATCAGCAGTGGGATCACCACCAGCCGTACTGCCGAAAGGGCGTAGAGCCGGGGGCGGGTAAAGATGGCTTTGAGGTTGGTCCTAGCCAGATAGACCCCCAGCACGATCATGGCAAGCGGAGCGTTCATACCTGCAATGGCCCCCATGGGGGTGCGGAGGAACTGCGGCACCGGGATGCGGCAGAAGTAGAGCACCACACCGCCCAACAGGGAGAGCACCAGTGGATTTTTGAGCACTGCCCCCAGTTGGATGTACTTTTTGTCCCCGGAAAGCTTTGCCTGGCCGTAGGTCCACTGCAAAGCATTCAGCAGGGCCACAAAGCCTGCTGCGTAGAACACAGCTTCTCCACCCAGCACTGCTGTGACCAGCGGAAGTCCCATGAACCCGGCGTTGGAAAAAGCCACACCGATCTGCGCCATGGGGTCTTTGCGGAAAAAGAGCTACGACACCGCCATGGAGAGCAGCAGCACCCCGGCACCTGCCGCAATGCTGACAGCCAATTCCACAGCTCCCTTTGCCGAATACTCAATACAAAATGATTTTAGCACAACACAGGGTAGCACGCAATATAACAGCAGGTGAGCCAGTGCCTCGCTGCCCTCCTGGGTGATTAGTCCGGTACGATAAAGCACATAACCTATGATGAGATAGAGGAACATCAGAAAGATCTGACCCAGAACAACACCAAAGACTCCGGTCATTGCTTTCCTCCCTGTTCTTCTCCGATTTTGCGCAGCAGCGGCAGCAGAGCATCCATCACAGGGCGGTAGCCGTTGGCATACAGGTGCATTCCCTCAATGGTGTACTCCGCTTTCAGATTTCCGGCAGCATCGTACAGGTCCTTGTTCAGGTCGAGGAATTCCGCTCCGTATTTCCGGGCCAATGCCTGCACGCCCTCGCTTGCCTCCCGGATACGCTCATTGGTGCGCCAGCGGAAGCATCCGATCAGGCCCGGGTCTTCGGCCACGGTGGGGTTTACCGGATAATAGGCCAGCAGGTAGAGCTTTGTTTCGGGCAGTTTTTTCCGGATCTGCTGCACGATCTCCTCATACCGGCCCAGCATGGCGGCGCGGTCGTAGTCCGGGCCGTTCAGGTCATTGGTGCCGATGTTCAGGAACAGGTGCGCAGGCTGTAGCTCAAGGATGCACTCGTCCATAGCCTCCAGCAGCTCGGTGGTGGTAAAGCCGCCGATGCCCCGGTTGTACAGGGTACAGTGCAGATCATCGTCCTGCAAAAACTCATACAGCGGAAACTGTTCCATCAGGCTGGAACCGGCAAACACCACCGCTCCTTTCTTTGCATAAGGATTCAGGCGGCGGAACCGCTCCCGCTTGATCTGCTTTTCCCGCTGGCTCTCCTGCTGCCGCAGTTCGTTCAGAAGGACATTTCGTTCCTGTTCCGTCATGGTCTTGGTTCCTTTCTCTCAGTTCTCGTGCAGGGGCAGTTCTACAAAGCTGCCCTCCCCCAGCAAGATCTCCTGGTGAGCGATGCGGGTCTTTCCCCGTTCAGACCAGACTCCTGCGTAATTGCTGTGAACGGCGTACTGCGGGAAGTCGGAAGAAGAGACGTCCAGCCGCAGGCAGCTGCCGGGCTGTACCGTCCAGTTCATATCCCACATCTCCACACAGACCTTTGCTGTCTGACCGGGAGTATAGGTCTGACCCTCCGGCAGGTCGGCAGCAATGGTGGTGATGCCGCCCCGGATGTTATAGGCCCTGCCATCCGGGAACACTTCCATCAGCTTGGCAGTGAAGGCAGTATCATCCACATCGGTCGAGACATTCAGGTGCACCTTGATTTGCCCACAAATGGGCAGTGCTTTTTCCAACGGAGCGCTGACGAAGCTGACCACATCGGGCCGATAGTCCGGCTCCGGCTGCAGCAGGCTGCCTGCCTCGGCAATGGTGGTCAGAACGCTTTCTGCGCCATGGCTGGGCACGGGGGTCTCCGGGTCATACACAAAGGTGAGCTCCCCTTCTGCCGGCTCGGCATTCAGAGTTGTTTCACCCAGATAAAGCTTTTCAGTCCGGCTCACGGGGGCGGGCCATGCCTCCAGCGTTTTCCAGCGGTCCTCCCGCATCACATAGGTACGCACCCGCTTTTCCGGCTGTTTTTTCTGCTTCAGCAGCAGGTCGAACCATTCCAGCATTCGGTGGATATCGCCGTTTTCCAGATTGTGCTGTTCGCCCCATGCAATGCAGGGCTGGGACATATGATTCCAGCAGCCGATATCCAGCCAGCTGTGCTCTTTGGTCTCAGGGGCCAGAGAGGCATAAGTGTTGATGGCACTGCCAAAATGGTGATCGTACCATGCATCGATGATATACACCGGAACCTTGGTATTTCCGGGCACATCGGCTAACAGCTTCCACCAGCCCTGCTGCCAGTAGGCATCTGTGCGGCGGGTGGCGTGGATCCAGTCCTGATACCAGTCCAACTTTCCACCCCACAGTGCTTCATCCACCTTGTCGTGGGGACGGAAGCGGCAGCTTTCCAGATAGTCCGCTGTGACCGGATGGCCTGCATTCTGCATTGCCCAGCCAGTCAGCACATCGTGGCGGAACAGCCCCTTTTCATAAGCCGATTTGAAACGGTCGGTGCCATAGACCGTCAGCATCATTCCCTTGACCTTGGGCGGAACGATATCCGCAATGGCCCAGCCGGTCAGGGCCAGATAACTGGCTCCGAAATAGCCGATGCTCTCTGCCCAGGGCTGATCGTTGAGCCACTGCAGGGTATCGCGGCCATCCGGGCGCTCATTGACGTTAGGTTCCCAATGTCCCTCGCTCTTGCCCGTGCCGCGGCAGGTCTGGACCACATAGCCGTAGCCCCGGCGGGTCAGTTCTGCACCGTTGATCTCATATAGCGGCTGCTGATTGGGATAGCAGCTGCGCTGGATCAGCACAGGGAACTGTGCTAGCCCCTCCGGTTTGAAGATCTCGGTATAGAGCCTCACTCCGTCCTGCATGGGCAGCATCAGCTCCTCCCGGCGGCAGCCATAGACCGGGCCGTCGTAGGGCATACTGGCATATTCCTGCCGGTAGCTCTCCTGCGCCTGCCGCATCATCTCTTCCATCTCACGCTGCTTCTGCTCGGCAGCAGCCTTTTTTTCTTCCTCAGTCATTGATCTTCCCGCCTTTCCGTGTTCTCAAAAGCGTGTGCAGCTGACAAAGTGGCCGGGTTCCACTTCCTTCAAGGGGATATCCCTGCCGCGGCAGGCATCTGTTGCATAGGGGCAGCGGGCCGCAAAACGGCAGCCGGGAGCCGGGTCCACAGGGCTTGTCAGTTCGCCGCGCATGACCTCGGTGGAAAGCTTTTTGGCCTTCAGGCTGGGGATGGGCACAGCATCCAGCAGACCCTTGGTGTAGGGGTGGAGTGGATTCTTGAACAGATCCTCGGTCTTGGCATATTCCACACACTGGCCCAGATACATGACCATGATCTCGTGGCTGATGTGTTTGACCACGCTCAGATCGTGGGTGATAAAGACATAGGTCAGCTTTTTCTCATCCTGCAGATCCATCAGCAGATTCAGGATCTGTGCCTGAATGGAAACGTCTAGTGCAGAGACCGGCTCGTCGCAGATGATGAACTCCGGGTCCATGGCCAATGCGCGGCCGATGCCGATGCGCTGGCGGCGGCCGCCGTCCAGCTCGTGGCTGAAACTCTCTGCATAACGTTCATCCAGGCCGACGGTCTCCATGATCTCGGCGATGCGGGCATCGTATTCGTCACGGTTTTTGCAGGCTTTATAGATCTTCAGCGGTTCCCCGATCAGCTCTTTCACACTCTTGCGGGGGTCCAGCGAACCGGACGGGTCCTGGAAGATCATCTGCATCCGGGCACGGATGGGCTTGAGTTCCTTGGCATTCAGTTTGGTGATGTCGGTGCCGTCGTAGAGGATCTGACCATCGGTAACATCATAGAGCCGCAGCAGCAGGCGGCCCAGCGTGGACTTGCCGCAGCCGGACTCGCCCACAACGCCCAGTGTGGTGCCGCGCCTGATCTTGAAGTTCACGCCATCCACCGCATGGAGCTGGCTGTTTGCGCCGACTTTGAAGTATTTTTTGAGGTTCTTTGCCTCGATCAAAATCTTTTCTTCCATTGTCTTTTTCCTCCCGGCTCAGGTGTTGGACTGCGGCGGATCGAACCGACAGCAGCGGATGAAGTGGCCCGGTGTGACCTCCCGCATCTTCTGGGCCTTCTTGCAGGCTGCAGTGGCATATTTGCAGCGGTCAGCAAAGCGGCAGCCCTCGATCTTCTGGGTGGGGTCAGCCATCATCCCCTCAATAGCCTCCAGACGCTTGGTGTTCTCATCCAGCTTGGGAATGGCGTTGAACAGCCCCTGGGTGTAAGGGTGGCGCTGGGTGGTCTCAAAGATATCCTCTGCTGTGCCATACTCGATGGCCTCGCCGGCGTACATGACCATGACCTTCTCGCAGGTCTGGGCCACAACACCCAGATCGTGGGTGATGAGGATCATAGCAGTGTTCAGCCGCTTCTGCAGCTCATTGATCAAGCCCAGCATCTGGGCCTGAATGGTCACATCCAGTGCGGTGGTGGGTTCGTCGGCAAGGATCAGCTTCGGCTCGCAGGCCAGCGCAATGGCAATGACAATGCGCTGCTTCATGCCGCCGGAAAACTGATGGGGATACTCCACCTTGCGCTTTGCAGGGATGCCCACCAGCTCCATCATTTCGTCCACACGGGCTTCCAGTTGAGCAGTGCTCTGCTCCGGATGATGGATCTTCAGCACCTCCATGATTTGGGCCCCCACGGTCATCACCGGGTTCAGGGCAGACATGGGATCCTGGAAGATCATGGATACCACACTGCCGCGCATGGCACGGATCTTTTCCTCAGGAGCATTCAGCATATCCACACCATCCAGCTTGATGGAGCCATCGGTCACAAAACCGATACCCTCGGGCAGAAGCTGGATGACGCTCAGGGCTGTGGTGGTCTTACCGGCACCGGTCTCACCCACCAGCCCCAGTGTCTCGCCGTAGTTCAGATCCAGGTCCAGACCATTGACAGCGTAGACGGTGGAAATTTCAGTATCATATTCAACGCTCAGGTTTTTGACTTCCAGCAGCTTGTCGCTCATTTCAGGCCACCTCTTTCACATTCTTGGTGCGCTTTGCGCGCTTGGTCTTTTTGCCGCTGCCCAATGTGCCGCGCAGCTTCGGGTCGAGGGCATCGCGCAGAGCGTCGCCGCACATATTGAAGCAGAGCACCACAATGATGATCGCAATGCCGGGAGCAATGGCAATGATGGGCTGGGTGGACAGGTACTTATAGCCGCCGCTGACCATTGCGCCCCAGCTGGGAGTCGGGGGCGTGATGCCCATGCCCAGGAAGCTCAGGTTCGCTTCGGCCAGAATGGCACCGCCCAGGCTGGCGGTCATGCTGACGATGTTGACGGACAGGCAGTTGGGGAACACATGCACCAGCGTGTTACGGATCCGGGATGCACCGCACAGGGTACCGGCGGTGACATAATCGGCATTACGGACGCTCAGCACCTGACCGCGGGTGACACGGGCGTAGCCGGGCACCATCGAGATGCCGATGGCCAGGCAGACATTGCCCAGGCCCTGACCCAGGATCGCGCCCAGAAACATAGCCAGGATCAGCATGGGCACAGCCATCATAGCATCCATGACACGCATGATGAAGGCATCCACCACACCGCCTGCCATGCCGGCGATCAGGCCCAGTGCCATGCCGATAACGCTGGAAATGACCACGGCCACGATACCGACCGTAAAGGAGATGCGGGCACCATAGATGATGCGGCTCAGAACATCACGGCCATTGGAGTCGGTGCCCAGCCAGTGCTCGGCAGAGCAGCCCTTCAGAACATTGTAAAGATCATCCTTGTTGGGATTATAGGGAGCAATCACCGGCGCGAAGATGGCGATAAGCACCATGATGAGAAGCAAAATCGCGCATACCACGATGATCTTGCGGCTGAACATGACCCGGAACACGCGGGAGGACGTGATACGGTCCAGCAGACCCTTCTTTTTTGTCTTGTTTTCCACAGTTCATTCCTCCTTTTAGCGGGTGCGGGGATCGATGATGCCGTACAGGATATCGACCACGAGGTTGCAGATGGCAACAAAGATGGAGATGATGAGCACGCCGTTCGCCACCAGCATGAAGTCACGGTTGCTGATGCCGTTCATCATCACGCTGCCAAGACCCGGGATGACGAACAGGCTCTCGATCAGGACGGTGGAGCCCACCATGGAACCCAGGCGCATTCCCATGGTGGTGACGATGGGGATCATGGAATTGCGCAACTGATGCCTGAAGGTAACATCCTTCTTGGAAACGCCTTTGGCACGGGCGGTGGTCACATAATCCTGCCGCATGACTTCCAGCATGGAGGAGCGGGTCAGACGGACAAAACCAGCGTTGACACCTAGACTCAGCACAATGATGGGCATGATCATGTGGCTGAGCCAGCCGCCAAAATCACGGGTGATGGGCACATAGCCGGAACTGGGCAGGACCCGCAGTTTGAGGGCAAACACCAGCATTCCCATCATGCCCAGCCAGAACATGGGCATCGAAACGCCGATGTTCGCAAAGAAGGAGATCACACTGTCAATGGCCTTGCCGCGGTTCTTGGCAGCAATGATGCCGAACAGGATACCGGTGATCGTTCCGATGATGAAAGCCGGAATCACCATGGTCAGGGTGGTGCCCAAACGGGGCAGGATGATGTCAGCGATCTCAGACTGATAGCTGATGGACTGGCCCATGGTGCCCCGGAACAGGCCGCCGATCCAGCTGAGATACTGGACGATGACCGGACGATCGAAACCATAAAGGTGGCGGTAATAGGTGATCTGCTCTTCGGTAGCGGTTGCACCCAGATAGTTGGCTACGGGATCGCCCGGAACCATCTGAATGAGGGCAAAGACGAACAGAGTGACAAGCAGAATGGTGATGCAGGATTGCACCACACGCTTGCCGATCATTTTGGCAAGGTTGTTCGATTTCATAGTTTGCTCCATTTCCTGCGGAACCTTTCTCCCCTTCAAAAACAAATTCCGGCGCAGTCACCCGCGCCGGAATCTGCCGAAATAAGGAGAAACGTATTCCGGTCGTGATACACTAAGATTGGTCGCTTACTTGTTCAGCCAGCAGGCGGACAGATCCCATGCGGAGGTAAATGCTTCGGTAGCGTGGTCGTCGATGACGTAATCATACTTGTACATCGTAGAACCGTTGACCATCAGCGGACGGCCAAACAGGCAGGAACCGGTCTCGGCATCGTAAATTGCTGCCTGCATTTCCTTTTCCAGCTTGTGCTTCTCGTCAGGATCCATGCAGCAGCGGATCTCCTCCAGCAGCTGCATCTCTTTATCAGGATGCTGGATGCCCTTGGCGTAGTAAGCGCCGTTGTAATCCAGATGGCGGCCCATGTACAGGCCCAGATCGGGAGAAACGGTCGTCCAGTGGGGCATCAGACCCTCCCAGCTGCCATCCATATACAGCTGGTTCTGGGTAGCACCATCGACTTGCTGGATGTTGCAGTGGATGCCCACCTCGTCCAGCATGTTGGCAATGGCCGTGAACATATCAGAAATAGCACTCACCGTTACGATGTTGGTGTTGAAGCCATCTGCATAACCAGCTTCGGCCAGCAGTTCTTTTGCACGGTCGGGATCGAACTTGTAGTGGTTGATATCATCATTGTAGGTAACTGCACCGGGAACTGCCCACTGATCAGTCATCTGTGCCGTACCCATCAGGAAAGCAGCATTCAGTGCATCCACATCAATGGCGTAGCACATTGCACGACGGACGCGAGCATCGGCCCAGGGGCCGTCAATGGCACTGTTGGGGATCAGACCCAGTGTACCAACGCCCATACCGTTTTCATTACGTTCAGCCACATAGATGCCATCATTGTCCAGATCCTGTTTGACCAGCGGAGACATATCAAGTACCTGAAGCATATCGTACTCATTGGCACGGAATGCGGTCTCAGCAGTGCTGGTCTCGGTAACCACGGTGATTTCCACGGAGTCCAGATAGGGCAGGCCCTCCTGCCAGTAGTTCTCATTCTTGGCGTAGATGGCGTAAGCGTTGTTCTCGAACTCGCTCAGCTGGAATGGGCCGGTGCCGCAGGTGGCAGCATCCAGACTGCTGACATCATCCAGTGCCTTGGGGCTCATGTAGTAGACGAAGAAGCCAACGGATTCCAGCGTAGAGGAGTTGGGCTCTTCCATCATCATCTTGATGTGGGTATCATCAATAATCTGGCACTCAGCAATGTTGGAAACCTCTGTGCGGTTATTGGCCTGATACTCCTCGATATTACGCTTGACGGCTTCGGCATTGAACGGCTCACCGTCGGCAAATTTGACGTTCTCCCTCAGGGTCCAGGTGATGCTGTTTTCATCGTTGTTCACGTCCCACTCGGTAGCCAACTTGGGAACCATATTGCCGTCGTTGTCGTAGGTCAGCAGGTTCTCATAAGCCAGATTCAGATAGAACAGCAGTGCATTACCGGTTGCACGGGGGGTATAGCCAGGAGTTGCAATTGGGTTGCCGTAGCACAGCCGCAGGGTGCCGCCTGCCTTGGGTTCCCCGGTTGCTGCTGCGCTGGCAGCGGAAGAACCGACGGTGCCGGCTGCGGTGGAGCTGGAAGATCCGCCGCCGCAGGCAGCCAGTGTCAGGGCCGTTGCGGAAATGCCCATCGCCTTGAGGAAGTTCCGACGAGAGATACGTTTCATAGTGGTTTCTCCTTCTTGTCCTTCTTATTCTTGCGTTCATCTGCACGGTTCTGTGTCTGCCGTGCTTTTGTTGTATTTAGTTTAACGCACCGGGAGCTTTTCCAGCTACCAAAAAACCGAAACTAATTTTTCATTTTCCGTGTTCCTGTTCCGAGAGCTGCAGCATTTTTTCAAGTTTCCGACCTCTGTTTTTCATTTTCAGAGGTTTCTTCTGTCCAAAAAATGAAAACAGGGCCGGTCTCCCAGCCCTGCCTGTTTCAATGCGATGCGTTCAGCCAGTTATCCAATGCGCTTTGTTTTGCCTGAAGGATTTCCTGTATCCCTGCCTGTTCCAGTTTTTCCAAAAACTCCGGGAGCGCCTCCTCCGAATCCAGATAGCCGCATATCAGCCCATTGTGATAGCTGTTCTTCAGTGCCCTGCAGGCATCCAGCTTTGCGGCAACTGCACTGTTGTTGAAGCTGAACCCATAGGCCGGAGAGACCCACTGCGGCTGCTCGTCTGTTTCCGGCATCAGTCCGCTGGCGTTGAGATACAGATTCTGCCACGGATGGAGCTGTTCCTCTTTCCCATCTCCGTTCGCAAAGAGATCATAACAGGATGCATCCGTGTACAACAGTTCAAGAAGAGCCAGTGCCTCCCTGCGGTGGCTGTTGGTCACCGGCAGACACCAGCTCTCCACCGGGATGGAGCTGTTCTGAATGGTCGGCCCCAGCGGGATGGCAGTCAGCTCTGTGCCACAGGCCCGGGTGTAGCAGTCCAGTGAATCCCGGTTGAGCCGTGCAAAAAAGCCAAAGCTGTTGCCCAGCCGCATCCGATCGGTGGCCGGTTCATCCCGCAGGCTGGCATTTCGCAGGATCAATCCTTCCTGATACCACTGATGCATCGTTCTGCAAAGCCTGCTGTAAGCATCCGCGGCATACCAGTTGACAACGGTGGTGCCGCTTTCTTCGGTCAGGATACCAAAGGTATCTCCCAGAGGATCCAGTTCCGGAAAAGGAAAAACCTGTCCATTATCCGGCAGGACCCCCTCTGCATTGGGCCGACGCTGCCTGACCTGCATCAGCAGGTCGTGCAGGGCATCCAGATCCGTGATCTTCTCCGGCCTGGCCCCCAGCTCCCGCATCCAGTCGGCCCGGGCCAGAAAGCCGATCTGATACATCGAGACTGCCCGTGCCGGGACCGCATAGATACGGCGGTAATAGGTTCTACTTGCCCACTGCTGCTCTGAGAACAGAGCTTTCAGCCCGGGATATTCTTCCAGAAGCGCACTCAGGGGCAGGATGCAGTTCTGATTCAGGTAAACATCCAGCGGCTGATCCTCTGTGAGGAAAAACAGATCCGGCATGGTCTGGCAGACCATCCGTTTCCACAGCTCTGCCGAGTAATTGGTGGGTGCCACCTGCTCGATGGAAACGCTGAAGCCCAGCTTCTGCTTTGTGACTTCGCTCAGCGCTGCCGAAACGCGGACACAGGCAGTTTCATCCGATTGGCCCGGCATCAGCACTGTAACCATGGGCTCTGTTCCACTTTCTGCCGCCGATTCCGCCCGCTCCCCGCAGCCAGCAAGCAGAGCTGCTCCGGCTGCAGCACCGGTCAGCTGTAAAAATGTCCTGCGAGCCATCCTTGTTTTTCTCATAATGCTGCGCTGCGCTCCTCCTGTGGGGTCTTGTGATAGAACTTCTTATAAGAAGTGGAGAAATGCCCGAAATTCGTATACCCGACCTTGGCCGCGATCAGGCTGATGGGCAGATTGGTGGTGCAGAGCAGGCTTTGGGCCTCCTGCATTTTCTGCTGAATGATATAACCCTTCAGGTTCATGTCGGTCTCTTTCTTAAAAAGCTGGGCCATGTAATCCGGATTCAGGTGGACAGCCTCGGCCAGTTCTTCCCGGCGCAGCTCATTTTCCAGATGCTCGGCAATGTAAGCCATAATGATCTCCACGGTACTCCGACTATTTTCTTCTGTTTCGCTGTCCCAGACCGAGGCCACATAATGGACCAACGCCTTCATATCCGGCACAGTCTTCATGCCGTTGCGGTAAAGTTCCAACGCTTCCGGCTCCCGGAACATATCGTCCTGCCGTTTCTTTTCCGGCAAGGAGAAGAGCATCTGCATAAAATCCTGATAAAAATACCGCAAGGTCTGGCTGTTCAGCTGATTGTTGGCCGTCAGCTTATCCAGCAGCTGGCAGGCTTCCTGCTCCATTGCCTGCGCACATCCCGCCTGCAGCAGCTTCTGCCATGCACCGATCTGCGGAATACGGAACACTTCCGGCGCTTTTTCCGCTGGGCGGCCCAGCAGAACACCGCCTTTCAGGGCCACATTCTCGCTTCGTTGCTGCAGCAGCTTCTGATAGATCTCCAATGCCTGTTCAAAGGGCTGCGGCCCCTCCGGATAAAAGGCCGCTTCACAGTGGATATACTGCGCGCACGCACTTTGCAGATAATTCAGCTGCCGGGTGATATAGTCTGCCTCCAGCGGCTCCCCCACCCGGCTTTGCAGCACCAGAACGAGACACTGCTCCGCAGGGATCGCCACCGTTACACTGAGCACCTGCAGCGGCGTGAACACCTCGCTGCTCATATTCCCCACTGCCGTGCTCAGCAGGCTCAGCTCCCACGGCTCCTCGCCTTGCTTCCAGCGCAGCGGCTGCATCAGGGCAACCCAGCATTCCCGCTCCCGCCGGGGTACAAGGCTCAGTTCTTCAAACGCGGTCAGGCTGCTTCCCGGGGCGTTGCCCAACAGAAAGCCCCGCAGCATAGTCTCCACGATCTCCTTTTTCTGGTCGTCAAAAACAGCACCTCTGCTCTGCAGCTCCAGCGCCGCCCGTTCCTCCTTTACATTTTCCAGCGCACGGCTCACTGCATCCGCCACCTGCTCGTAAGGGGCGGGCTGCATGATATAGTCAAAACCGCCCAGCCGCAGTGCCTCCTGTGCATATCGGAACTCAGCATGGGCTGTCAGGAAGATGCAGCGGGTGGTCATCCCTCGCTGCCGGAGCCAGTCCAACAGATCCAGCCCGCTTTCCATGGGCATTTCAATATCGCAGAGCATGACCTCGGCCTCCTGCCGCAGCAGGCTGGCCTTGGCATCCACAGCGTTCAGAGCCTTATCCACCACAGTAAATCCCATTGCTGCCCAGTTGGTGCAGTGCAAAAGCCCCTGCACCACGGTGCTCTGATCATCTACGATCAGCAGTTTCATGCTGTTTCTCCTTCCTTCTTCTGTAAGACGGGATCTATCGGCAGGAACAGCTCCACCCTGGCACCGCCGCCCCGGCGGTTATTGGTAAAGGCGATGGCTGCCTGCTCCCCATAGAGCAGCTGCAGCCGCCGTACCACATTGAACAGCCCGACGTGCTGTCCATTCTCCTCCTGCGGGGCTGCACTGTTCAGCTGCTTCAGATCCCCTGCCGTAAAGCCTGTGCCATTGTCCGCCACCGAAAGATCAGCCATGCAGCCCTCTTCCGTTTCGAGGAGCTTTGCAGTGATCGTGATCTTCAGCGTTTTTCCGATCATCTTGCCGTGCTTAACGCTGTTCTCCACCAGCGTCAGTAGCGAGACCGGCGGCAAGAGCAATTCGCTGAGTTCCGGGTCGATCTCGCATACTACCTCCACGGGATCGTTCTGCCCCACGCTGGAAAGCTCCGCGTAATTGCAGCACTGCTCGATCTCAGTGTGCAGAGGCGTTGTGGTCGCCGTAAAAGAGAGGATATAGCGCAGATACCGGCTCAGCAGCAGGATCAGCTGCTGGGCATCCTCGCGGCTTCCGGTCTGCACCATGGCATAGACACTTTTCAGGCAGTTGAGCACAAAGTGGGGCCGGATCTGCAGCTTAAGGGCAGTCATCTCGTTGCGGCGGGCTTCCAGCTCCTTTTCGTAACCGTCGATCTTCAGCTGGGTGATCTGGTCGATCATCCGGTTGAAGGTCTCGTTTACCTGCGTAAACTCAGCGTTGCGATAATCCACACTGGAGCGCACCGAAAGTTCACCACGGCCGATCCTGTCCATGGTGCTCACCAACGCCGTCATAGGGGCAAAGATCTCGTGCTTCATATAGAACAGGAGGAACGGGATCGCCAGCAGAACAAAAACAGCGCCCATCACCAGCAAGATCTGATACGGCGCAAAGTCCACCCCGAAATGCTGGTAGGGGACCAGATACAATACCGTCAGCGCTTTGACCTGTTTGCGCACCACCAGTCGGCTGTCCCTGCCCACCTTTGTCAGGCAATACCCCTCACTGTTCCACTCCATCTTTGTGGGCAGAAGGTTGGCATCCCCTACCAACACATTGCCGCTGTCGTTCATCACAATGACCCGGCCATCCAGCCCATAGTTCTCCACCAGTTCTTCAAACACCAGCCGCAGATCCACCGCAGCGGTCAGGCTGGCTTTCTGGTAGAAAACACTGCGCAGCAGGTAAAGCCGCTGGCCGATGGTGCGCAGATACCATCCCTTTGTCATCATTTTATTGGTCTGGCCCGGCTGGCCGAGATACGCTTCCAGATTCAGTTTTTGCTTGAGCTGCTGGGCAGCTGCACCGTAGCGCCCCACGTACAGGTTGCCTGAGCCGCTGCGCAGCACCACACCCATCAGAGTATCATTGGCAGCCAATACCGCCGGGAACCCCTGTGCGATCTCATAAGCATCCAGGTAGGCGCGGGTGCGGTCGGTCTGTTCGCTCAGGCTGCGAAAGGTCGCATCGTTCAGCGACAGATTGAGCAGGTAGTTTTCCACCGAATCCAGCTGATTCTCAAAATTTGTGGTAAACATATCAAGGCCGCCGGATGCCGCAGCTGCCAGCCGGTTGCGGCTATAAAGCCCTGAAAAAAAGAGCAGCAGCCCCAGCAGAATCCCAATGGGAATGGCGATCCCCAAAAAGATCATTACAAGCTGCCTGCGTAATGATGGCCGTTCCATTTATTTTACACCTCCTGCTGCTTGCATCCTGCGGAAAATGCGATTATAATAAAAACTGTCCAAGCCACTCAGTACAACGTTGTACTGCAATCAAAAAGAAGAGGCTCCTTATGCAGGAACAGAACATTGAACAAATGCTTGAAAATCCATTCATGCAGTACAATCACATCGAGATCGTATCGGTAACGTCGGACAGCGCCGTCATGTCGCTGGACATCCGGCGGGACACCACTAATATCTACGGTTATGTGCACGGCGGCGCATTTTTTACCATGGCCGACTGCTGTGCCGGGCTGACTGCCCGCTCTGACGGACGGCAGTATGTCACCCAGAATGCTTCGGTCAATTTCATCCACAACGTCAAAGCCGGTCACCTGACAGCCCGCGGCCGGACGGTCAGCCGCCGCCGGCACATCTGTGTGGTGGCTGTGGAGATCACAGACGAGACCGACACCCTGTTATTTTCCAGCACCTTTTCCATGTACTGTATCAGCGCCGAAGGCTGACTGCTCTTTCTTCCCCACACTGCGCACGTTTTGCGTGCCGGTGCGGGGCTTTTTTATTGTGCAGCGTATTCTGTCAGCGGCCCGCAGCTCTCCCTGGGAACATACTCGATCGGCAGCAGCCGACTTTCCGCCGTGGCAATCCGGCCGTCCAACTGCCCCAGCACTAGCTGGATACACTCCCGCGCCATATCCTCCATGGGCAGATAGACTACACTCAGACTTGGGATCGAAAAAGCATCGGATTCCTCCGGGCCGTTGCCTACAGCGATCAGCCGGGGCAGCTTTTCGCCGATATATCCGGCCTCACAAAAAGCCCGCAGCGCACCGTGCGCAATGGCCGAGGAACCGCAGAACACTGCGTCCGGCAGCTGTTGCTTCCACTCATGCCGCAGCCGATGCGAAACCGCCTCGTAACCGCCTCGTATGCTGTTTTCACAATACCGGTTGGCCAGGATCGTCAACCCGTGTTGCTCCCCTTCCAGCCGGAACCCATGCATCCGGTTTTCCATCCCCTCAAAGACCGGGCTGCTCGTCAGAACTGCCGCAGTCCTGCATCCCTGATCGGCAAAAGCCCGCGCCGCCAGAGCCCCCATCTTCAAATCATCCACATTGACGCTGCAATACCCATTGCAAACACGGTTGTACAGCACCACCGGGATTGGCAGCTGCGTGTCCTCCAAAAACTGCAGATCCGCATAGGACGCATTGCAGATGATGGCCGCATGGCAGTTTGCGCCACTGGTCAGTGCCTCGCTTTCCTTCAGGTGGTCGTTGACATACGGGTAGATGACCAGCCGCACCGGACGTGCCGTTTTTTCGATCTCGGCCCGCAGACCATCCCAGAAGCGGAGCATCATGCTGGCCCGGAAATCCTGTGCCCAGAACATGGCCACCACCAGCTCATTGGCACCGCTGCCGCCCCGCAGACTCCGGGCAGCCATATTGGGCTGGTAGCCAAGCCGTGCCGCCGCCGCAAAAATTTTTTTCTGCGTGGCCGTGCTGATCTTCCGCTCTGCCGCCTTGCCGCCCAAAACAATGCTGACCGTACTGGACGAGATCCCGACCTCCTGCGCGATCTGCTTGATCGTAACCATGCTCTTCCCCACCTTTTTCTGATATCAGGTTTATTGTACCCGTTTCCCCGTATCTTGACAAGCCAAAAAAGCCTCTCCAATCTCAAACCAGCCGTTTTTGTGCACTCTGTATATTTTTCTTTTTTCTTTTTGGCCGTTTCAACAAAGTTGCATTTCTTTTCCTCCAAACTTCGTTTTTTTCTTGACATTAGTAAATCGTTGTACTACACTCAGTACGACGATTGAGTCAAACGTTATACTTGTGTTTGACGCTGATATTACCTTTTCATTTATAAGGAGGCTATCGAATGAAGAAAGTTGCAATCGGCGGTGGCCAGGGCTTCTGGGGCGACAGCCCGGACGCGGCCATCCACATGATCCGCAATGCCGATATCCAGTATATGGGCTGTGATTATCTGGCAGAGCTGACCCTTTCCATCATGGCAAAGCAGCAGCTCAAGGACCCCACCAAGGGCTTTGCGCCCGACTTCACCACCCGCATCCTGAAGGAGGCCGGCAAGGAAGCCTGGGACAAGCACATCAAGATCTGCACCAACGCAGGCGGCATGAACATCAATGGCTGCGTGGACGGCATCCGCCAGTGGGCAGAAGGCAACAGCATGAGCGGCTATAAGATCGGTTATGTGACCGGCGATAACATCAAGGATAAGCTCCCGCAGCTGCTGAAGGATGGCTGGACCTTCCCCAACTTCGACTACGACGGCAATTTTAATGATATTCTGGACAAGATCTACAACTGCAATGTCTACATCGGCCATGAGGGCATCGAGGGATGCCTGGCAGAGGGTGCCGATGTGGTCATCACCGGCCGTGCGGCTGACAGCGCCCTGTTCCTGGCTCCGCTGAAGTACGAGTTTGGCTGGGCTGCTGACGATTGGGACAATCTGGCCCGCGGCATCATGGCAGGCCATCTGCTGGAGTGCGGCGGTCAGGGTGCCGGCGGCAACTATATGTACGACTGGCGCAATGTCCCCCGCATGGACGAGCTGGGCTTCCCCATCGCAGAGCTGACCGATGATACCTTTGAGATCACCAAGGCTCCCGACTGCGGCGGCATCATCTGCGAACAGAGCTGCAAGGAGCAGTTCCTGTACGAGGTCCACGATCCTGCCAACTACCTGACCCCGGATGTCAACGTGGATATTAGCCATGCTACCATCACCCAGGTGGGTGACAACCGTGTCCGCATCGGCGGTGTCAAGGGCAAGCCCCGCCCCGACACGCTCAAGCTCTGCGTGGGTTACCACAAGGGCTGGAAGACTGTTTCCATGCTGAGCTTTGCATGGCCTGATGCCTACGAAAAGGCTCAGTACTGCGCCGAGATCATCATGAAGAAGATGCAGCGCCGCGGCATGAAAGCCGATGACATCCACATCAGCTACATCGGTCTGAACAGCCTGCATCTGGGCGTGGCCGATATGAGCGAAGAGGCGCTGAAGAACCTGAACGAGTGTGTCCTGCGCATTGCTGTGTTCAGCGAGGACAAGAGCGAGTGCGCCAAGATCATTCCCGAGATCAGCCCCATGCAGCTGAACGGCCCTCCGGGTGCCTCCTTCTTCGGCGGCCGTGCCCGTGTGCAGGAAGTGATGGCACTGTGGCCCACCACCGTGCCTCGCGATGCTGTACAGGTCGAAAGTCACATTCTGGAGGTGAAGTAAGATGGCAGAGATCTATCTGAACGATATTGCTCACGGCCGCTCCGGCGACAAGGGCGATACCAGCAATGTCTGTGTGTATGCACGCAAACCGGAATACTATAAGATCATTGAGCGCGAGGTGACCCCCGAAAAACTCAAAGCCTACTTTGGCGACATGGTCAAGGGCGAGATCACCCGCTACGATGTACCCAGCCTGAACGGCTTCAACTTTGTTATGAAGCACGCTCTGGGCGGCGGTGCCACCATGAGCCTGCGTCTGGACAGCCTGGGCAAATCCATGGGCAGTGCCGTGATGCGCATGAAGATCCACGTTGAGGATGGAGAGCTGTAACATGAGTGAACATATGGCATTGGAGAACCTGACAGTTCTCGACCTGACCCGTGTGCTTGCCGGCCCCTTCTGCACCATGATGCTGGCTGACATGGGCGCAAACGTCATCAAGATCGAGGTTCCCAAAGGCGGCGACGACACCCGCAGCTATCCCCCCTTCCGTGCCAAAAATCTGAATGGTGAGCGGGAAAGCGTCTATTTTGCCAACATCAACCGCAACAAAAAGGGAATCACCCTGAACCTGAAGGCCCCTGAGGGCAAGGAGATCTTCAAGGAGCTTGTCAAAAAAGCGGATATCGTGGTGGAAAACTACCGCCCCGGCGTGATGGACAAGCTGGGCTTGGGCTATGATGTCCTGAAGGAGATCAATCCCCGCATCATCTATGCGGCGGTCTCCGGCTTTGGCTGCTACGGTCCCTACCACCTGCGCCCGGGCTATGATATTCTGGCTCAGGCCATGGGCGGTATGATGTCCATCACCGGTTCCAAGGGCGGGGAGCCCACCCGTGCCGGTTCGGCGCTGGGTGATATTCTGGGCGGACTTCATGTAACCATCGGCATCCTTGCCGCAGTCAACGCCCGCACCATTACCGGCAAAGGGCAACGGGTGGACGTGAGTCTGATGGACAGCATGATCGCTGCCACTGAGAACACCGCCCTGAAGTACATCGAGACCGGCAACATCCCGGCCCCCATGGGCAACCGTTATGCCGCTGTTTCCCCCTACGACAGCTTCACCTGCAAGGGCGGCAAGGTCATCATCGCGGCAGGCAACCAGAAGCTGTACGAAAAGCTCTGCAATGAGGTGTTGGAACGCCCGGACATGATCACCGATCCCCGGTTCGTGGATATGCCGGGCCGTCTGGCCAATCAGGATGCCATTGCCGAGGTCATTGAGGAGCGGATCAAGGATCTGACCCCCAACGAGGCCGCCGAGCTGGTACTGGCCCACGGCATCCCCGCAGGCCCCATTATGAACATCAAGGAGATCCTGGACGATCCCCATGTCAAGGAGCGCGAGATGTTTGTGGAGATGGATCATCCCACCCTGGGCAAGGTCACCGTGAACGGCTGTGCCATCAAACTGATGGACACCAAGCCCTCTGTGCGCACTCCTGCTCCCCAGCTGGGGCAGAACAACCGGGACATCTTTGAGGATGTTCTGGGCATGACCGAAGAGCAGTTCAACACTCTGCACGAGAAGCAGGTGTTCTGATCTCTGACCACCTTTACACACATTATTGAGGAGAAATCACATGCTGGCAGTATTAGGGTTCGTCACCATTCTGCTGGTGCTGGCACTGATCATGAGCAAGAAGGTCTCTACCCTTGTAGCTCTGATCTTTGTTCCCGCCATCACCGGCTTCATCGCAGCATTCATCAATGCCCCCAATGTCATCATCCAAGCCGCACAGGCTGCTGCCGAAAAGGCCGGAACTGCTTATGTTGAGCCGGTCATCACGTTCGGCACCCGCTTTACCAAAGCACTTTCCATCCTCAGCGCAGATTATATGGGCAAGGGCCTGAGCAGCATCGTTGCCACAGGTGTCATGTTCATCTTTGCCATCCTGTTTTTCAGTACCTGCTCGGATGCCGGTGTCTTTGATCCTATCATCAACCGCATCCTGAAGTTTACCGGCGAAGACCCCGTCAAGGTCTGTATCGGCACCTTCCTCATCGGCTGCATCTGCCATCTGGATGGCTCCGGTGCCACCACCTTCCTGATTGCCATCCCCGCCTGTATGCCCCTGTTCCAGAAGCTGAAAATGAACCTCTGGGTAGAGGCTACCATCGTGGCGCTGGCCGCCGGCATCATGAATGTTATGCCTTGGGGCGGCCCCACAGTCCGTGCAGCCGCAGCCATGTCCGGCCTGGGCTATGAAGTCACCGGCAGCGAGCTGTGGGTGGGCATTATGCCCGCCTGGATCGCAGGCCTGGTGACCTGTCTGCTCGTCGCGGCTTTCCTGGGCAAAAAGGAAGCCAAGCGCATTGCTGCAGGCATCCCCGCGCAGGAGGTCACTGGTCTGACCGAAGCAAAGACCACCAACACCTCCAACGAACTGGCCCGCTCCGGCTGGCGCTGGTACTTCAATGTGGCACTGATCCTGGTCATCCTGTACGTCCTCGTTACCAACCGCCTCAGCCCGGCTGTCACCTTTATGATCGGCTACTGCGTCCTGCTCATCGTCAACTACCCCAGTGTGGATCTGCAGCACAAGATCATCAACAGTCACGCACAGGCCGCATTCCTGATGGTCTCCATCGTCTTTGCCGCAGGCGCATTCACCGGTGTGGTCAAAAATTCCGGTATGCTGGCTTCCATGACCGACGCTCTGGTCTCCATCATCCCCACCAGCATGGGCACCTTCATTGCTCCCATCGTCGGCCTGTTCAGCGTTCCGCTGAGCCTGCTGTTTGACCCGGACTCCTACTACTACGGCGTTATGCCGGTCATCGCCAACGCTGTTTCCGCTATGGGCGGCAACGCACTGGCTGTGGCAAAGGCTTCCATCATGGGCCAGATGACGCTGGGCTTCCCGCTCAGTCCCCTGACAGGTGCCACCTTCCTGCTGCTGGGCCTTTCCGGCCAGGACCTGGGCGACCACCAGAAGCACACCCTCCCCTACGCATGGGTTGCATCTGCTATTATGGTCGCTGTGGGCTGCGTAGCCTGTGGGCTGCTGTTCTGAGGTCTCACCAAAAGAAACACCTTCCTCCTTTTTCACCCATTCCTTTATTCTGATTCCGAAACGTCTGCCGGGCGGAGTACCCGCAGCATGCCACGGAATGCGTGCAAACCAGCAGACTTCCACCCGGTGCTCCGGGTGGTGTCGGCTGGTTTTGCCGTTTTTGAAGGATACCACCCTGCCCTTGGGGCAGAAAGGAGTTTTCTCTTATGCCCGAGCCCATCCAGACTCCTGTTCCTGCGGCGGACGAACTGGCCGCACAGGTGCTGCTGCTGGCACAGAGTCGGTTGACTGCCGACCTGCGTTTTTTATCCTCCGCTCTGGAACAGCTGAAGCCGATCCCCGTCCCTGCGCTGGACACCCTGTTTGCCGGGGATGGCCGCTGCTTATACTATTGCCCCGACACGCTGCTCCGCACATTCCGGGCACAGCAGTCTGTGCCCACACGCGCCCTGCTGCATGTCACCCTGCACTTTCTTCTGGGGCATCCCTTTCAACGGCAGGAAACGGATCACCGCCTATGGAACCTTGCCTGCGACATTGCCGCAGAGGAAGTCATCCGGGAACTGGAGATTCCCTCCTGCGCCCTGCCGGATGATGCTGCACAGGACAGCTGGCGCAGCCGCCTGCGGGATGCCTGCCCTCACCTGACGGCAGAATCCATCTATAATTTTCTGCTGGAACGGCAGTACCCCGCCGATGTTCTGGCGGAATTGACCCAGCTTTTTTCCCGGGACAACCATGCACTCTGGTATGCTGCGCCACGGCCCGGCTCTCGTCCGGCCCCCAATGGACAGCTGCTGCCCGCCGGGGAGGATGAGGATATCACCAACGAGACCGAACTGCGCAAAGCCGACATCCGGGACGAAACGCTGCAGCAGATGCAGCAGCGGCAGAAGGAAGCCCTGCGCAGACAATGGAAGCAGCTGGCCCGCCAGGCCAAGACTGATCTGGAGACCTTCAGCCGCCGTCACGGCAAGCGTGCCGGAGCATTGATGGATGGGTTAGAGCCCGTGACCCTTGAGGAATGCGACTATACCGACCTTCTTCGCCGGTTCGGGGCACAAAACGAGGTGCTGCAGCTTTCCGAGGACGAATTTGACCTCATCTATTACACTTACGGTCTGCGCACCTACGGCAACATTCCTCTGGTCGAGCCGCTGGAATACCGGGACGACAAGCGCATCCGGGAATTTGTGATTGCCATCGACACCTCCGGCAGTGTACAGGGCGATATCGTTCAGAGCTTTTTGCAGCGCACCTGCGACGTTCTGCGGCAGAGCGGCTCTTTCACGGAGCGGGTAGAGATCTATCTCATCCAATGCGATGCCGAGGTGCAGAGCGTGGAGCGGCTGACCAGTCTGGACCAGCTGTATGAGCTGATCCCCCGGCTGAAGCTCCGGGGCTTCGGCGGTACCGACTTCCGGCCGGTGTTCGCCTATGTAGACAGGCTGCTGGAAGAGAAAAAGCTGACGAACCTCAACGGCCTGCTCTATTTTACCGACGGCGTGGGCACCTACCCGGAAAAATCCCCTGCCTACAAGACTGCCTTCATCTTTAACCGTGACGACCACATCAGCCCCCACGTTCCCAGCTGGGCCATCCGGGCTGTACTTACCACTGACAACATCCGCCTGCTTGAACCGCAGAAGACCCGAACCGAGGAGGACACCGAATCATGGATATAGCAAGTGCAAAGCAACAGATCAAAAATACCGTGCAGATCTACCTGCAGAAGGACGCTCTGGGCCGCTACCGACTTCCGCTGGTGCACCAGCGGCCCATCTTCCTGCTGGGTGCGCCGGGTCTGGGCAAGACTGCCATTATGCAGCAGGTCGCTGATGAGATGGGGCTTGGCCTTGTGAGCTATTCCATGACCCACCACACCCGCCAGAGCGCACTGGGTCTGCCTGTGATCGTAGAAAAGGAATACGGCGGCAAGCACTATCAAGTCAGCGAATACACCATGAGCGAGATCATCGCCAGCGTCTACGACTGTATGCGCACCACCGGCAAAACGCAGGGCATCCTGTTTCTGGACGAGATCAACTGCGTCTCCGAGACCCTCTCCCCTGCCATGCTGCTGTTTCTGCAATACAAAGTCTTTGGTGGGCATCAGATCCCCGAGGGCTGGGTGGTGGTCACCGCCGGCAATCCGCCCCGCTTCAACAAAAGCGTCCGGGAGTTTGATGCTGCTACCCGTGACCGCCTGAAAGTGATCGAAGTTGAGCCAAGTTATGAAGCATGGAAGGCCTATGCGCTGGAACACGGTGTCAGCCGCAGCGTCATCAGCTATCTGGATATCCGTCCCGAAGATTTTTACAAGGTCGAGACCACTGTGGACGGTCTGACCGTGGTAACGCCCCGTGCCTGGGAGGACCTTTCCGAGATCCTGCAGTATCACGAGGAGCTGGGCCTTGCAGTCAGCGAAGAGCTGACCACCCAGTATCTGCAGAACAAGCAGGTCGCCCGGGATTTTGCCATCTACTATGAACTCTATCAGAAATATCGTCAGGCCTACAATATTGATGCCATCCTGCAGGGTGTGTGGGATGAGGATGTCCTTACGCAGGCACGCAGCGCCAAGATGGACGAGCGGATGAGCCTTGTCAGCCTGCTGCTGGAAGCCGTGTTCCTGCAGATGGAGCGCTGCACCCTGCGCCACGATGCGCTGCGCCTTATCGCGGCCGCCCTCAAAGCCCAGCGCGGGACGCTGGATGTTCCCGGCGATGCCCTGACCGCCCTCGCCGGGCTGGAGGACAACTGGCGCGCCGAAGCCAACAAAGCCCCCTCTGCCCGGCAGAAGGTCTATCTCGATCTGCTGTCGCTGACTGCCCAATGGCACGGAGAACTTTCCGGCTCCACCCCTTTTTCCGCCCTCAAGGCCTGCTATCAGCGCTCGGTCGCCGACCTGCAGGCTGAGGTCTCTGAAACGCAGAAGAAGCTTGGCGAACTGCTCCGTTTTTTACAGGAAGCCTTCGGTAAGGGAACGGAGCTGAGCATGGCGGTAAACGATCTGACCGTAGCCCCCGTAGCCACCGCATTTCTGGGGCAGTTTCTCAGCACCGATTACTTTGCAGCCAGCCGGGATCTGCTGCTGCACCGGCAGTCGGAGCAGCTGCTGCACCAGATCGATCTGACAGGACTGGTGTAAAATGGAACTGCTGCAATTTGAAGTAACCAACGCCGGAACGCTGGGCAGCCGCTGGACACCCCCCGCCCCGGAAATAAAAAAGGCCTCCTCCCTGCCCGGAGCCGCACTGGCAGCTCTCTTGCAGGAGGAGGATGACGAGGATGATTGGGGCGGCGATGCTCCCGACATGAGCGCAGAGTTTGCACGGCTCAGCCATCTGAACGAAGAGTCCGACACCGATGCCCTGCCCCTGACAGCAGACTTTGCCCCTCTGCCGGATGGCTCTCTAGCGCTGGTGCGCTGGCCCCGGCTGGCACGGCCTGCTGTGGTACCCGACACTGTAGAAGGCCGCACTGTCACCGCCATTGCCGCTACCGCCTTTGCTGCCAGCCATCTGGATGAGGGCTGCTTTGCGCAGTTCGGGCAATCGCCTATCAGTTTCAGCATATTTTGTATGCGAATGGGCCGCGCAGTCACCACCGAAACGCTGGACGAAGGCGGGCCGACTTCCGTCACACTGCCGGACAGCATCACTCACATTGGTCCCTACGCGTTCTACCACTGCACAAATCTGACTTCCATCACCCTGCCGGATGCCATTTCCGCCCTGCCTGCCGGTGTATTCGGCGACTGCAGCCGACTTACCAGCGTCCATCTGCCGGAGCAGCTGCAGGCTCTGGGCTATCTGCCCCGCCCCACGGATCAGATCATGCCAGATGTCGGTACGTTTGCCGGGTGTCATGCCCTGAAACAGCTGACGCTGCCTCCACAGCTTAAAATGCTGGGCGCTCACAGCTTCAACAGTTCCGGTCTGACGAGCCTGACCGCCCGAGATGCTGGGTGTGAAAATTGGAGCCGTACTGTCACTGTGGCTGTGTCTGCATTTGACCACACTGCCGCACTGCTCTGGCTGGAAAAGGCCGATATTTCCGGCCATGTGGTGGCGCGGCTGGGGCTGCCCGTGGCCCGGGATAAAATTCTGGCAGGCGATGCCAAATTCGGTGCCATCCTGCGGGTACCGGTGCTGTTCTTCACCCAGCCAATTCCCTACTTTGACCAACTGGCCCGGGACGCGTTCCGGCTGGATTTCTCGGCCCGTATGGCGCTGGCTCGGCTGGAAGCCTCTGCAGGGCTTTCCCCCGCCGACTGCCAGTGGTATTGTGCAGTTCTGGTGCAGTACTTCGACCGAGCTCCACAGTTCATGCCCTGCCCGCCTCAACAGGCTTACGCAGAGCTGTTCCGCTTCCTCTGCCGCACAGACCTGCTCACTGCATCTGATGTCAGCACTCTGCTTCGGATGGCCGGAGCACTCGCCCTTCCCGCCGAACTCATCAGCGAGATGATGGAGGTGCGCACCCGTCGGTTTGAAACAGTCACCGGCTTTGAGGATCTGGAGTTGGATTGAGCCGAATCATAAACACTGCGTAGCCTGCATCGGCACGATGCAGTTCAAGGGTTTGGGTGTTCCCAACAAGTATTTTGCTACGCAAAATAAGCAGATGTATATACGTCTGCATTGCTTGCTACAATGGTGTTGGTTCTGAGACGCTCACAGCCAGTGAGCTATACAGATGCCCAAACCCAAGCTACAATGAAGATGTGCTGAGAGAACGAAGCATTGCTTGAGCTGAACGCTCGTACGCGCAAACTGTTCTCCGCCATCTCCATTGCAGCGTTCGATCGACGCAGGTTGAGTTATCGGCAGATAAAAATGTTGCCGTACATTCGTGTCACAAAGCAAGCTGAATCGGTAATGGGCATAGGCGGAACCGGCATTAAAGGAGGTCAGAAAAATGGAAGCTGCTGTTATTACCGCCGTCGGTATCGATGTGTCTAAGAGCAAAAGCACAGTTGCGGTACGGAGACCCGGAGGCGAAATCGCACTTCGGCCTTTCGAGGTTCACCACACGAACAGTGACTTGAAAAAGCTGGCATCCACACTCAAAAAACTGGGAGGCGATATTCGTATTGTAATGGAACATACCAGTACGTACTGGAGACCAATCGCACTGACATTGAAGGAAGCTGGCTTTTTTGTTTCCGTTGTCAATGCGATGCTAATTCACGATTTCAGTGATAATACGATCCGAAAGCTAAAAACGGACCGAGCGGATGCTCTTAAAATTGCAAACTATGCGCTCACCTTTTGGGATACACTACCCCCGTTCAACAATGAAGAAGAAACCAGACTGCTTCTTAAAATGCAATCCAGAGCAAACGAGCGAATCACTGCGACTGCAACAGCGTTGCGGAACGGGCTGATCGCACTGGCTGACCAAATATTTCCTGGGGTAAATATTGCATTTGATCCGAACACAAAAAATGCGAATGGACATGAAAAGTGGGTGGACTTCTTTCTGCGTTATTGGCACAAGGATTGTGTCTGTCAATATTCCATGGAGGCTTTCACGGAATCTTATCGGGGATGGTGCAAACGAAAAAACTACAAGTTCCGTACAGATACCGCTCACAAAATCTATCTGCTTGCACAGGAGGGCGTGGCTACTCTTCCGAAATGCGAAAGTACGAAGATGCTGATCACGCAGGCTTGTAAAAGCCTGAATGCCGTTTGCGAGGCCAAGCAAA
>CABQER010000012.1 GCA_902463235.1 uncultured Faecalibacterium sp.
AAGGTGCTGTCCAAGCAGCCCGGCAGCGAGGGCGTGAAGAGCGACAAGGTGCTGGAGCTGAACGTGAACCACCCCGTGTTTGCTGCCCTGAAGGCCGCACAGGAGGCCGGTGACACCGAGAAGCTGAACAAGTACAGTGCCCTGCTGTACGCACAGGCACAGCTGATCGAGGGTCTGCCCGTGGACGACCCCGCCGCTTATGCCGAGGCCGTTTGCAGCCTGATGAAGTAAACTTTTATGGAGAGGCCGCTGTTGCATTTGCGCAGCGGCTTCTTTTTTGCGTCAACGATTTTTAATTTTGCGTTTGTCACGGTCTGCGAACCGCTCCAAGCGCATTTTCACGGGAGCAGAAATACCCCCTTAACAAAAAGGCCGCGCTCCGCTATAATAGAGTGGAACGTGGTCTTTTATTTTTATCTTTCTGTGAAAGGAATTCTGTTTCATGGAGCCGAGAAAACATTATTTTGCAAAGATCCCCACCATTGCCATCTTTATCGTCATGGCGATGTCCGGGCCGTTGGGGGTGCTGCTGTTCATCCTGAAGGGCATCGACCAGAAGGTGCAGAAGGAGGAGCAGGAAGCCGCCCGCGCCCAGGGTAATTACCGCGCCGACCTTGGGCCGGAGCCTGACCGGAAGAGCGCACCCGTCTACGGCCACGATATCCCCACGGCAGAGCAGAAAAGCGCCAAACAGTGGCACAAGAATATTGCCGCCCTCTGCACCATTATGGGTGCCGTTTTCCTGTTTGCCGGGGTGATGGATGCGGTGGATATCATTGGTGCATGGCAGGTGCTGCCCGACCCCGGAGAGCTGTTTTCCGATATCGTCATGGCAATTGGCGGCGGCGGTGCGCTGCTGACCGGTCTGCGGATGAACCGCACCCACAAGCTGGAGCGGCTGCTGGATAAAGTTGTGGGCGAACGGGATAACATCCCCCTGCCGGAGCTGTTTGCCGCCGCCGGGGTGGATGCCACCCGGGGACGTGCCGCCGTGAAAAGCGCCATCGAGCACGGATACTTCGGCGCAGACGCCTACATCGACAACCGCACCGACACACTGGTGGTGCGGGGCGCTGCGCCACAGCCGAAAAAGCCCGCGCCCGCTCCGGTACCTAAAGCTCATCCTGCCGCAGAGGACGAGTACGCCTCCCTGCTGCGCCAGCTGCGGGAGGTGAACGATGCCATCCCTGACCCGGTGATGAGCCAGAAGATCTCCCGGCTGGAAGAAGTCAGCGGGCGTATTTTTGCGCTGGCGCAGAAGGACCCGGACAAAAAAGCGCAGCTGCAAAAGTTTATGAACTACTACCTGCCCACCGCACTCAAGCTGCTGAACACCTACGCCAGCCTTTCCGGGCAGGCAGTGGAGGGCACGAACATTACCGACGCCAAGCACAGCATTGAACGCAGCATGGACCTGCTGGTGACCGCCTTTGAAAACCAGCTGGACAAGCTGTTCCAAGCCGATGCGCTGGACGTGAACGCCGACATTGCCGCACTGGAAGGAATGCTGAACCTTGACGGCCTGACCGGCAGCGAATTTACCCGCTGAACCACACCCCCGTACCCGATGGCTGCATCGGTGCGGGGGTGCTTTTTTGTGCAAAGTGCAATTTTCCATCCCGTCTTTTTTGGGCGCTGCGCTCAAAATTTCGGGATTTGTGTGCATTTATGCCAAGCATTTTGATTCGCCGAAAAAATTTTTATTTTATTTGTTCAGCAGCAGCCGATTGGGCTGCGCAGGCACTTTTTGCAACTTTTCATCGAGATGCAACAATAACACATGGTTTTTTGCGCTGCATTTGACTATTATAGAAGCAGCTACGGCAGCTGCGAACGGCTGCATCGACTTTTCCGATCATAATAGTAGGAGGAAATTTCCATGATGAAGTCCATTTCCACCTGGAAGCAGGAGCTGACCGAGGGCGCACACGCTGCGCGTCTGGCTGGGCTGTACTGCTGCACCCCCGACAAAACCCCTGCACAGGCAGCCCGCTATGCGGCTGTTCTGGACGGGTTAGAGACCACCTTTGGCGCACATACCGAGGCCGGTCTGTATAGCGCCCCCGGCCGCACCGAGATCGGCGGCAACCACACCGACCACCAGCACGGCCGTGTGCTGGCTGGCAGCGTGAACATTGACATGATCGCCGCTGCCGCTCCCAACAGCCTGAACCAGCTGCGCGTGCAGAGCGAGGGGTACGACCTGTGCGTCATCGACCTTGACGACCTGACCGCCCGCAAGGAGGAAGAGAACACCACTGCTTCCCTACTGCGCGGCGAGTGCGAGGCTTTCCGTCAGCGTGGCGCAAAGCTGTCCGGCCTGGACGTGTACATCTCCTCTAACGTGCCCAAGGGCAGCGGCGTTTCTTCCTCTGCCGCCTTTGAGGTGCTGGTCGGCGTGATCCTGAACGACTGCTTCATGGCAGAAAAGGTCTCCCCCATCGCCATTGCACAGATCGGCCAGTGGGCAGAGAACGTCTACTTTGGCAAGCCCTGCGGCCTGATGGATCAGATGGCTTCCAGCGTGGGCAACATTATCACCATCGACTTTGCCGACAAGGCAAACCCCGATGTGGAGCCGGTGCAGGTGGACTTTTCCAAGGCCGGTCTGGCGCTGTGCATTCTGGACTCCGGCGCAGACCATGCCGACCTGACCGACGAGTACGCCGCCATCCCCAACGAGTGCCGCGCTGTGGCCGCTGTGTGCGGCGGCGAGGTGCTGCGGGACGTGCCTTTCGAGACCTTCCTTGCAAATGTCCCGGCCTGCCGCAAGCAGTGCGGCGACCGCGCTGTGCTGCGCGCCTTCCATTTCTACGCCGACAACGACCGCGTACCCCAGCAGGTAGCTGCCCTGCGCGAGGGCGACTTTGACGCCTTTTTGCAGATGGTGACTGCCTCCGGCGACAGCAGCTGGGAGTATCTGCAGAATGTGATTCCCGCCGGGTACAAGGAGCATCAGGAGGTGGCTGTGACCATCGCCGCTGCCAAGCACTATCTGGGCGGCAAGGGCGCTGTACGCGTGCACGGCGGCGGTTTTGCCGGTACGGTGCAGGCCTTTGTGCCGGTGGAGATGCTGGCAGACTTTAAGACCAACATGGAGAAGATCCTCGGCGCTGGCCGCTGCCATGTGCTGAGCATCCGTCCCGAAGGAGGTGCTGTGCTGTGATCTCCACTGCCATCCAGCAGCTCGTGAACTACGGGCTGGACACCGGGCTGATCCTGCCCGATGACGAGATCTATATCCGCAACCAGCTTCTGATGACCATGCAGCTGGACGACTTTACTGCCTCGGAGGGCGAGGTGTGCTATACCGATCTGGAAAGCATCCTTAAGACTCTCGTGGACGATGCCGTTGCCCGCGGCGTGTGCGCGGACAACTCCACCGCACGCGATCTGTTCGATACCAAGCTGATGGGCGTGCTGACCCCGCGCCCCAGCATCGTGCGCGCAAACTTCGAGGAGCGGTACGAGAACGAAGGTCCGCAGGCCGCTACCGACTGGTTTTACAAGTTTAGTCAGGACACCGATTACATCCGCCGCTACCGCATCAAGCGCGACCTGAAGTGGGTCACCAAGACCGAATACGGTGACTTGGATATCACCATCAACCTGTCCAAGCCGGAAAAGGACCCCAAGGCCATTGCCGCCGCAAAACTTGCGCCCCAGAGCGCTTACCCCAAGTGCCAGCTGTGCGCGGAGAACGAGGGCTACGCAGGCCGCATGAACCACCCCGCGCGCGAGAATCACCGCATCATCCCGCTGACCATCAACGACAGCGCGTGGAATTTGCAGTACAGTCCCTACGTTTACTATAATGAGCACTGCATCGTGTTCAACAACCAACACACCCCTATGAAAATCGAGCGGGCAACCTTCCGCAAGCTGCTGGATTTTGTGGGTCTGTTCCCCCACTATTTTGTGGGCAGCAACGCTGACCTGCCCATCGTGGGCGGCAGCATCCTGAGCCACGACCATTTCCAGGGTGGTCACTACGAATTTGCCATGGCTAAAGCCCCCATTGAAAAGGCTTGGGTGTTCCCCGGCTTTGAGGATGTGGAGGCCGGTATCGTGCACTGGCCTATGAGCTGCATCCGTCTGACCTGCGCGGATGATGCACGCCTTGTAGAGCTGGCCGATAAGCTGCTGACCGCTTGGCGCGGCTACACCGACGAGAGCTGCTTTATCTTTGCCGAGACCGACGGCGAGCCCCACAACACCATCACGCCTATTGCCCGGATGCGGGACGGCAAATATCAGCTGGATTTGGTGCTGCGCAACAACATCACCACCCCGGAGCATCCGTTGGGTGTGTACCACCCCCATGCCAAGCTGCACCATATCAAAAAAGAGAACATTGGTCTCATCGAGGTGATGGGTCTGGCCGTGCTGCCCAGCCGTCTGAAGCAGGAGCTGTTCGACCTTGCAGATGTGCTGGTGGCGCACCTGCCCACCGCAGAGTACCCCGAAGCCCTGCAAAAGCACGCCGAGTGGGCGGAAGAGATCCTTGCAAAGCATCCGGAGCTGAACGCAGATAACGTCCACACCATCCTGCAGGACGAGGTGGGTCATGTGTTCGCACAGGTGCTGGCAGATGCCGGTGTGTACAAGCTGGATGAAGCAGGCCGCGCCGGTTTTATCCGCTTCCTTGAAAGCGTAAAATAAACCATAACTCACAAAGGCTGTTGCGCCTATCATAGCGCAACAGTCTTTTTTAGAACACAGCATCGCGCAAAAACGCGCTTCCTTCACTCTCTCCCTGTGAAAAAGTCAGCCGGGAAGATCTGCGGATTTTCCCGGTTGACAAATTAAATTTTTCATTTTGCATCGTTATTTTGACGGAGGTATCCGCTTATGCACTACACCTTGGAAGTTTGCGTAGACAGCACCGCCAGCGCGCTGGCGGCAAAACGCGGCGGCGCTGACCGGCTGGAACTGTGCGCCGACCTTATTATCGGCGGCACCACCCCTTCCCCTGCCCTGCTGCGTCAGGTCAAGGCCGAGACCGGTCTGCCGGTGCGGGTGCTGCTTCGCCCCCGTTTTGGTGATTTTTGCTACGACCGCTACGAGCTGGCACAGATGGCTGAGTGCGCCGCCGAGCTGGTCTCTGCCGGTGCAGACGGTATCGTGACCGGCGTGCTGACCCCGGCGGGCACGCTGGACACAGATGCCCTGTGCCCTATCTACGCTGCAGCCCGGCAGGCGGCAGAAAAAGCCCATCGCACCGTGGACTGCACCCTGCACCGCGCCTTTGATGTCTGCTGCGACCCCTTTGCCGCGCTGGAAGCTGCAAAGCAGCTGGGGCTTGCCACCATCTTGACCAGCGGACAGGCCGCAAGCGCCCCGCAGGGTGCTGCCCTGCTGCGGCAGCTGGTGGAAGCTGCCGGGCAGGAAGTGGAAATATTGGTAGGCGCAGGCGTATCCGCTGCCAACATCCCCGCCCTTGCCGCCCAGACTGGTGCCCGGGCGTTCCACCTTTCCGGCAAGCAGGTGCTGGACAGCCGCATGACCTTCCGGCGAGAGGGCGTGCCCATGGGTCTGCCGGGTTTTTCGGAGTTTGAGATTTGGCAAACCAGCGAAGCAAACATCCGTGCCGCTCGCACCGCATTGGATGCGCTGTAACGGGCAAATAGAGTTTTTATACCCTGTCCCGGTGTAATTGAGAAAGGATCGGTCTGCCCGCAGTGCTTCTGTTTCCGCAGGAAACAGGCACTGCATTCTGCCGTTTCCCATTACGCCCCCTCCCGTGAAAATGCAAAATCGGGCAGCCCGCAGGCTGCCCGATTTTGCTCTAATAAAGTTTTCCCCCTCAGTGCAGAGTGGAAAACCGGGCTGCGCCGCGGGTGCACAGCCAGCGGTACAGCAGCAAATCCAGCCCCAGCAGCACTGCAAGACAAACAGCCTGCGCAGCCAGCGGCGGCACAGCGTAGTCCAGCAGGCTCAGGGGTAAAAACAGCACCCCGCCCGCCAGTAGCCACCCGCCGAACATCGCCAGCATACTGGCGGCGCTCCGCTTGACCACGGCGGCTTCGCTGACCCAGTGGAGGTTGGGCAGGCACAGTCCCAAGGCAAGGCCCATTTGCGCCGTCAGCCACACAAAGGCTGCCAACACCGCCAGCACCGGCAGCCCCTGCCCTGCCGGAATGCGCAGCGCTGCCATGGCGCACCCGGCGCACAGCCACGCCCCCGGCAGCGTGAGCAGCAGTTGCAGTTCTATCTTTGCCCGCAGCACCTGCTGCGGGGTCACCGGCAGGCTTTGCAGCAGCCAAAGGGTGCCGCCCTCCAGCGACACCGACGGCGCTGTGATAAAGTTCATGGCGGCTGCGGTGCACACCATCCCGCACACCAGCATAGGCAGGGTCTCGGGCGGGTAAGCGGCGGTAAAGGCGCGCAGGGCAGCGGCTTTCCACAGCGCTGCCACGCCCAGCACCGGCAGCAGCAGACTGCTTAATGCGCAGTTGAGCAGCCACATGGGGCAAGCCCCCAGATGCAGCAGTTCCCGCCGCAGCAATGCCCGGTGCGGGGGCTGCTTTTTTTGCGCCTTTGCGCGGTATACCGCTTTGGCTCTGCCCGGTTCAAGGGTCAACAGCCGCAGATACGGCTTTGCCAGCACCTTGCCGCAGAGCAGCACACAGGCCGCAGCCAGCGCCAGCAACAGCAGCAATGCCGGAGCGCTGCCCACTGCGGCGAAGCCCAGCAGACGCAGCGGTGCAGCGGCACGGCTTGCCGCAGCGCCCGCCTGTACGGCGTCCAGCGCAAGAGCATCCACTGCGTTGCTCACCCAGCAGAACGCTGCATAGTAGGCCGCCAGAAAGAGCAGCGTACCCACCACTGTAACAAGGCTTTTGTGCCGGGCGCGGCGGTTGAGCAGCGCCACCGCCCAGCCCAGCAGAACGGCCAGCACCATGGAGACCCCCGCCAGCGCCAGTGCCACCGGCAGCGCCGCCAGCAGGGCTCCGCCGGGGCGGGGTAGCACCAGCGCATAGCAGACCACAGAGGGCACCCACGCCAGCAGCAGATAAATAAGCCCGGTCAGGTACACCCCGCCGCAGCGCACCGCAAAAATAGCGCCCGGCGGGATGGGCAGCGCCAGCAGCTGCTGGTTATCCCGGCAGCGGAACAAATGCCCGTAGCTGGTAAAGGCGCTGGCCAGCACGCTGACCGTCAGCGCCGAAAGCTCCATCAGCACAAAATAGAGCCAGTTCAGCCCCTGCGGCACCAGCGTCACTGCCAGAGGCAATGCCATCGAGCCAAAGCTGAGCATGACCAGCAGGATCAGCACCGTAAACAGCAGTGCGTAGCCAAGGGCTTCTACCCGGGAGCGCCGCTTGCCCGTTTTGCTGCTGCGCACAAAGGCCGCACCCAGTTCCAAAAGCTGTTTTTTGAGCAATGCACGGATCATAGCGCTTCCCCCGTATCCTCCAGTTCCAGAAAGACCTCTTCCAGCGTATCATCACCGCGCACCTGCTCCATGGCACCCTCGCGCACCAGCTGACCTTTGCGCAGAATGGCTACCCGGTCACAGAGCTTTTCGGCCACCTCCAGCACATGGGTGGAGAAAAAGATCGCCCCGCCCTGCGCGCAGAAGGCCTTCATCTGGGTCTTGAGTTGATGGGAGGCCAGCGGGTCCAGCCCGACAAAGGGCTCGTCCATTAAAATCAGCTTCGGCTCGTGCAGCAGCGCCGCAATAATCGCCAGTTTCTGCTTCATGCCGTGGGAGTACGCCCCGATGGACTGTGCCAAGTCCTGCGTCAAGCCAAAGGCATCGCCGTACTGCCGGATACGCTGTGCCCGCTGTGCGGCACTTACGCCGAAGATGTCTGCAATAAAATCAAGGTACTGGATGCCGGTCATATAATCGTAAAGCTGCGGGTCATCCGGCAGATAGGCCAAGCGGCGCTTGCATTCCAGCGGGTCATTCCGCACCGAGATGCCGTCCACATAAATTTCGCCGACATCGAATTGCTGGATGCCGCAGCAGCATTTTAAGGTAGTGGTCTTGCCCGCGCCGTTGTGGCCGATAAAGGCGCACAGTTCCCCCGGGCGGATATGCAGACAAAGGTCCTGCACGGCGGGCTTACCGCCGTAGGTTTTGGTCAGGTGCTCTATTTTTAACATGGGCTGCCTCCTTATTATTTAGCGTCGAGCCAAGTATACACCTTCCGGCAGGGGGAAGGTCAAGCATTTCTCCGTTTTTTCTTGCGTTTTGTATGGGGCTGTGCTATACTTTTTGTCGAACTGAACAGAAAACAGCAGGTGCGTTCCGTCACTTTGCCTCACCGGGCAGCGGCAGGAACGTTAAAAGGGAAGCGGGTGTCAATCCCGCACGATCTCGTCACTGTGATAAGGGAGTCCACTGTCAGGGTGCTTTTGCACCGGTCACTGAGCCATCCGGCTTGGGAAGGCGGCAGCGGGCGTTGATCTTTCAGTCAGGAAACCTGCCCGCTGTTGGTACCGGGGCTTTGCCGCCCCAGATCACGAGGAATTGGTTGTACCAAAAAGCCTGTAAGATACGGGGTCTTTTTGCTTTGCCATTTCGCAAGCAGAAGACCCCGTTTTTTGCAGATCCACTTTCCTGTACCCTTCTGTTCGGCGCCGTATTTTACCCATATCAGGAAAGGAAAACAAGATGAAAAAACGCAACATCCGCAAAACGGCGGCCGCTCTGACCGCTCTGGCTCTGTGCGCCGGTGTACTGACCGGCTGCGGCGGGGCTGCCTCCAGCACGGCTTCCTCTGTTGCTGCCAGTTCTGCCGCCAGCAGCGAGACCACCAGTGCAGACGCCGACGCGCTGGCTGCACAAAACGTGGCAGACCTGATCGACGCCATCTATGTGCAGCAGCGCACCGACGACACCGACGCCCAGTGCGAAGCCGCAAAGGCCGCTTGGGACGCTTTGACCGATGCCCAGAAGGAGCTGGTGGAGGGCGAAAACGCCGACCCCGACTACTTTGGCCGCGACACCGGCGATGCCTCCAAGGACGATGCCCGCAACGCCGATGAGATCGGCGAAAACGAGCTGCTGGTGGTGTCCTTCGGCACCTCCTTCAACGACAGCCGCGCTGCTGACATCAAGGGCATCGAGGATGCCCTGCAGGCCGCCTACCCCGACTGGAGCGTGCGCCGCGCCTTTACCGCACAGATCATCATCAACCATGTGCAGGCACGCGATGGCGAAAAGATCGACAATATGCAGCAGGCACTGGACCGCGCTGTGGCAAACGGCGTGAAGAACCTGATCGTGCAGCCCACCCATCTGATGCACGGTGCCGAGTATGACGAGATGAACGAGATGCTGGACCAGTACCGCGACAAGTTTGAGAGCGTTGCTGTGGCCGAGCCCCTGCTGGGCGAGGTCGGTGCCGATGCCTCCGTCATCAATGCTGACAAGGAAGCCGTTGCCAAGGCCGTTACCGCTGCCGCTGTGAAGGAAGCCGGTTACGAGAGCGCCGCTGCTGCCGCTGCCGATAAGACTGCTTTCGTCTTTATGGGTCACGGCACTAGCCACACCGCCAAGGTGAGCTACAGCCAGATGCAGACCACCATGCAGACCTTGGGCTACGACAACGTATTCATCGGCACGGTGGAGGGCGAGCCCGAGGACACCTCCTGCGAGGCCGTCATCGAGGCCGTGAAGGCTGCCGGTTACACCAAGGTCATCCTGCGCCCGCTGATGGTGGTGGCAGGCGACCACGCCAACAACGACATGGCCGGTGAGGACGCCGACAGCTGGCTGAGCCAGTTTACCGCCGCAGGCTGCTTTGAAAATGTGGACTGCCAGATCTCCGGTCTGGGCCGCATTGCAGATATCCAGCAGCTGTACATTGCACATACCAAGGCCGCTATGGATCTTCTGAACGGCTAATGGATTCAGAAGCCCTCTCCGGCGCTGCCCTGCACACGGAGAGGGCTTCTTTTATGGGCGCATTCCCCGCACGAGGAGAAAGCGCCCCTACCCCGGACAGCCAAGCTCCGGGCCAAAATTTATGATACTGAGGTATTTATTTTATGCGCTGCAAACAGTTTATTACCGTTTCTCTGGCCGGTGTGGTGCTGGCCGCTTCTCTGGCAGGCTGCGGCGGGGCTGCTCCCGCTTCTTCCGCTGCGGCAAGCTCTGTGGCTGCTTCCTCCATAGTGGCTTCCTCCACCGCTGCCGTTGCCGCTCTGCCGGACGGCGTATACACCGCCGACTTTGAGACCGACAGCAGTATGTTCCACCCCAATGAAGCCTGCAACGGCAAGGGCACCCTGACCGTGGAAAACGGCGTGATGACCTTCCACGTCAGTCTGGCCTCCAAAAAGATCGTGAACCTCTACCCCGGCCTTGCTGCCGATGCCGAGGCCAACAAGACCGCATGGCTCATCCCTACCGTGGACACCGTCACCTACGCCGACGGCACCACCGAGGAGGTGTACGGCTATGATATCCCGGTGGAAGCGCTGGACACCGATTTCCAACTGGCACTGCTGGGCACCAAGGGCAAGTGGTACGACCACATTGTCAGCGTGCGCAATGCCGAGCCTAAGACTGCCGCCGAGACCCCCGCAGACGGCAGCTACACCGCTGCCGTGGTGCTGGAGGGCGGCTCCGGGCGTTCCACCGTAGAAAGCCCCGCTGCCCTGACTGTAGCCGACGGCAAGATGACCGCTACCATCGTGTGGAGCAGCCCCAACTACGACTACATGATCGTGGACGGCGAAAAGTATCTGCCCACCAACACCGAGGGCAATTCCACCTTTGAGATCCCCGTGGCTGCGCTGGACACCCCGCTGGCTGTTACCGCCGACACCGTGGCCATGAGCAAGCCCCACGAGATCGAATACACTCTGACCTTTACCTTGGAGTAACCTTTCATGAAGCTGACCCGCGCTCAATTTTTAAAGGCACTGCCCGCTGCCGCGCTGGCACTTGCCGGCTGCGCCGCGGCACCCACCGCCCCCGCCGATACCGATGAACTGGTGTTTGACCATGCCTACCCGCTGGACTACGCCACCCAGTTCACCGCCGACTGCTATGCGGACGGCTCTACCCTGCTGACCATCCCGGACACACAGGCAAAGTTCCTTGTGCGACCAGAGGGCGCTGCTACTCTGCGCACCGTGCCCGCCGGGGTGACCGTGCTGCAGCAGCCGGTGCAGAACATCTATCTGGTGTCCACCTCTGCCATGGACTTATTTCTTCATCTGGATGCGTTGGACAGCATCGCCCTTTCCGGTACTCGCGCCGAGGGCTGGTATCTGGACGAGGCCAAGCAGGCCATGCAGTCTGGGCACATTGCCTACGCGGGCAAGTACAGCGCCCCGGACTACGAGCGCATCCTGACCGCAGAATGCGGCCTTGCGGTGGAAAATACCATGATCTACCACACCCCGGAGGTGAAGGAGCAGCTGGAGCGGTTCGGCATTCCGGTGCTGGTGGAGCGTTCCAGCTACGAGAGCAGCCCGCTGGCGCGGATGGAATGGATCAAGCTGTATGGCATCTTGCTGGGCAAAGAAACCCTTGCCGAGGAGGTGTTCGCCCGGCAGGCGCAGCGCATTGCGCCGCTGCTGGAGCAACCCTCTACCGGCAAACGCTGCGCGTTTTTCTCCATTACATCAAGCGGCCTTGCCACTGTGCGCAAAAGTGGAGACTATGTGGCGCAGATGATCGGCATGGCCGGGGGCGAATATGTTTTTGCAGACCTTGCCGACAGTGGCAACAGTCTTTCTACGATGAATATCCCATTGGAGGATCTTTACGCCGGGGTCAAGGACGCCGATGTGCTCATCTATAACGGCACCATCGAGGGCACCATCTCCACAAAAGAAGAGTTGCTTGCCCGCTGCGCGTTGCTGGCAGAGTGCAAGGCGGTGCAAAATGGGGACATCTGGTGCACCACACCCAGCTTTTTCCAGCAGAGCATGGCGCTGGCAGACTTTATGCTGGATCTCCACGCCGTTTTCACCGGGAAAGCTGCCGACCCGGATACTCTGCATTTTTTGACCAGAATCACCTGAGGAGCCGCTTATGACCAGCCGCAAACGCCTTGTTTTTTCCTATTGCAGCCTTGCCCTGCTGCTGGCAGTGCTGTTTGCCGTGAGCCTGTTCTGGGGCAGCGTTGCGCTTACCCCGCAGGCTGTGCTTGCCGCCCTGACCGGCCGCGGACAGGATGCGCTGAGCGTAGGCATCATCACCCAGCTGCGCCTGCCCCGCGCGGTGATGGCCGCGCTGCTGGGCGCTGCACTCTCGGCGGCAGGCTACTTGTTGCAGACCTTTTTTGCAAACCCCATTGCCGGACCCTTTGTCATGGGCATTTCCAGCGGAGCAAAGCTGGCGGTGGCGTTGGTGATGGTGCTTTTTTTGAACTACGGTCTGCTGACCAGCTCTGCCGTGCTGATCCTTGCAGCCTTTGCGGGCGCTATGGCGGCTATGGCCTTTGTGCTGGCCGCTGCCCGCCGGGTGCAGCGCATGAGCATCCTTGTAATATGCGGCGTGATGATTGGTTACATCTGCTCTGCCATCACCGAGTTTGTGGTGGCCTTTGCACAGGACAGCAGCATCGTTAACCTGCACAACTGGTCACAGGGCAGCTTTTCCGGCATGACGTGGGGCAACGTACGCACGGCAGCGCTGGTGGTACTGCCCGCGTTGGCGGCAGCCTTCTGCCTTGCCAAACCCATGGCGGCATACCAGATGGGTGAAGCCTACGCCCGCAGTGTGGGCGTGGATGTGCGGCGGTTTTCCCGGCTTTTGGTGCTACTTTCCAGCCTGCTAGCCGCCTGTGTTACCGCCTTTGCGGGGCCCATCTCCTTTGTGGGCATCGCGGTGCCGCACCTTGTCAAGCAGCTGCTGGGCAGTGCCCGCCCGCTGTATGTGCTGCCGGGTTGCTGCTTGGGCGGGGCGGCGTTCTGCCTGTTGTGTGATTTAATTGCCCGCAGCCTGTTTGCGCCCATGGAACTTTCCATCAGTGCAGTCACCGCTGTATTTGGTGCACCGGTGGTCATTGGGCTGCTGCTGCGCCGCAACCGGGAGGATGTGCGATGAAGTACTCTGTTGAAGCCAAATCACTTGCCATCGGCTACGGCAAAGCTGCCCTTGCGCGGGATATTGCGCTGGGCGCTGCCAAGGGGCAGGTGCTGGCACTCATCGGCCCGAACGGCGCAGGCAAATCCACCCTGCTCAAAACCTTGGCCGGGCAGCTGACGCCCTTAGGCGGCGCGGTGCTGCTGGACGGACAGGAGCTTGCCCGCATTCCCGGCAATGCCCGGGCGCAAAAGCTGGCGCTGATGCTGCCCCACACTCGCCGCACCGAGCTGACTACCTGCTTTGAGTTTGCGGCGGCGGGGCGTATCCCCTACACCGGGCGGCTGGGCATCCTTTCTGCCGAGGACAGAAAACAGGTACAAAGTGCGCTGGAACTGGTGGGCGCGGCGCATTTGGCCGACCGGGACTTCAACTGCGTCAGCGACGGGCAGCGGCAGCGCATTCTACTGGCGCGGGCGGTCTGTCAGCAGCCGCAGGTACTTTTGCTGGATGAGCCCACGTCATTTTTAGATGTAAAAGGCAAGATAGAGCTGCTGACCATCCTGCAAAAACTGGCGCATGAGCAGCAGCTTGCGGTCATCGTCACCCTGCACGAGCTGGACATGGCACAGAAGATCGCGGACGCGGTAGTTTGCGTTTCGCCGCACGGCGTCTCCGCCCCCATGCCCCCGGCGCAGGCCTTTGCCCGGGAAAACATCAAGGCGCTCTACGCCCTGACTGAGGAACAGTACAGCGCTGTTTTTGACCCACCGAAGCCGAAAAAGCCTCAATTTGAGCACTATGTGCGCAGCGGGCAGAAGCTGCTGCGCTGCGGCTACACCACCGGCACCTGCGCGGCGCTGGCCGCTGCCGGGGCTGCCCGGCTGCTGCTGACCGGCACTGCGCCGGAAACAGTCGCTCTGCGCACGCCAAAAGGCATCGTGGTGGAGGTTGCCCCCCTGTTCTGCCGCGCTGCTGCCGAGGGCGCGGAATGCGCCATCGAAAAGGACGGCGGTGACGACGTGGACGTGACCACCGGCCTGCCGGTGACTGCCACGGTGATGTTGCTGCCCGACACGCCGGAGGTGCGCATTACCGGCGGCGCAGGGGTTGGCCGGGTGACAAAGCCCGGGCTGGATCAACCGGTCGGGCAAGCCGCCATCAACCATGTGCCCCGGCAGATGATCACCGAGGCGCTGCGCCGGGAGGCAGAAGCCGCCTGTTACCCCGGCGGCTTTGCCGTGACCATCTCCATCCCCGGCGGCGAGGAGGTAGCCCGGCGCACCTTCAACCCCCATATCGGGGTTGAGGGCGGGCTGTCGGTGCTGGGCACCAGTGGTATCGTAGAGCCTATGAGCCAGCAGGCCATTCTGGACACCATCCAGTTGGAGATGAATCAGGCGGCGCTGCGGACAAAAGACCACCGGCGGCTCATCCTTGCCCCGGGCAACTACGGGCTGGACTATCTGCACGAAGCCTACCCGCAGTTTGCCGCCATCCCGGTGGTCAAAACGTCCAACTTTATCGGAGATACGCTGGATATGGCAGCGGCGGCGCACTTTGAACAGGTACTGCTGGTGGGGCATATCGGCAAGCTGTGCAAGCTGGCGGGCGGCATTATGAACACCCACTCCCACACGGCAGACTGCCGCACGGAGCTGTTCTGCACCCACGCCGCCCTGTGCGGTGCTGACCGGGAGGTTTGCACCGCGCTGTACAATGCAGCCACCACGGATGCCTGTCTGGAAATTCTGGATGCTGCCGGGCTGCGGGAGCCGGTGCTGCAAAGCCTGCTTGCCGCCATCCAGCTGCATCTCGACCGCCGTGCGGGCGGGGCATTCCGGGTGGGCGCGGTGCTGTTTTCAAACCAGCACGGCCCACTGGGACAGACCGAAACTGCCGCCCGCCTGCTGAACGAATGGAAGGAGTAATGCACATGGTACATTTTGTGGGCGCCGGGCCCGGCGCACCGGATCTAATCACCCAGCGCGGCGCAGCATTTTTACAGGCCGCAGACTGCATTATTTATGCGGGCAGTCTGGTCAACCCGGCGCTGCTGGGGCTGGCAAAGCCGGGCTGCACCATCTACAACAGCGCCGAGATGACGCTGGAACAGGTGCTGGATGTGATGCGCCGGATGGAAGCTGACGGCAAAACCACCGTGCGCCTGCACACCGGCGACCCCTGCCTGTACGGTGCGATCCGGGAACAGATGGATGCGCTGGATGCAGACGGTATTTGTTACGATGACACCCCCGGTGTTTCCAGTTTTTGTGGCGCTGCCGCCGCGCTGAACGCCGAGTATACCCTGCCTACGGTCAGCCAGACGGTCATCATCACCCGCATGGAGGGACGCACCCCGGTACCGGAGCGGGAAAAGCTGGCAAGCCTTGCCGCACACGGCGCGACCATGGTGATTTTCCTGTCCATCGGACTGATCGATAAGGTGCAGGCAGCGCTTTTGCAGGGTGCGTACACACCGGACACCCCCGCCGCCGTGGTGTACAAGGCCAGCTGGCCAGAAGAGAAAATCGTGCGGTGCACGGTCGGTTCTTTAGCTGAGAGCACCCGTGCAGCGGGCATTACCAAGACTGCGCTTATCGTGGTGGGAAATTTTCTCGGCACGCAGTACGAGCGCAGCAAGCTGTACGACCCCGCCTTTACCACCGAGTTCCGCAAGGGAGACCCGGTATGACCCGCGCCTACCTTGCCTTTACGGAGACCGGCCTTGCGCTGGCAAAACGCCTTGCCGTCAGCCTGCCCGGCAGCGTTGCCCGGTGCGGGCAGGATGGCGCTTCTCTTGCCGAATGGACAAGCACGCAGTTTGTGCAGTCGGATGCACTGATATTTGTAGGCGCAGCGGGCATTGCAGTGCGGGCTATCGCGCCCCACTGCAAGAGCAAGACCACCGACCCGGCTGTGGTGGTGGTGGATGAATGCGGACGGTTTGCCGTGCCTATTCTGTCCGGGCATCTGGGCGGCGCGAACGATCTGGCGCGGGCAATTGCCGCTGTATGCGGGGCCGTGCCAGTAATCACCACCGCCACCGATGCCCACGGCATTTTTGCGGTGGACGAGTGGGCAAAGCACCAAAACTGCATGGTACTGGAGCCGGAACGCATCAAACTGGTCAGCGGCAAATTACTGGCCGGGCAGTCGGTATATTACCGAGCTGATTTCCCGGTAACAGGCACTGTGCCCGCAGGGTTATTCCCCGCTGATACCCAGGAAAAAGCCGACTTTGCACTCACCCTTTGCCCCACCGGGCAGGCACTGCATCTTGTGCCGCGTATCGGGGTGCTGGGCATCGGCTGCAAGCGGGGCACAAGCGCCGAAACGCTGGAAGCTGCCTTTGCTGCCTTCTGCGCCCGGTACAGCTTTGCTGCGCAGGCAGTTACCACCGCCGCAAGCATCGACCTGAAGAAGAACGAACCGGGCTTGCTGGCCTTTTGTCAGGCGCACGGCTGGCCGGTGCGTTTTTACTCTGCCGCACAGCTTCGCAGCGCGCCCGGGCAGTTCACTTCCTCCCCTTTTGTAAAGAGCGTGACCGGGGTGGACAATGTCTGTGAGCGGGCGGCGGTACTGGACGCAGACGGCAGCTTATTTTACCCGAAATTTGCCTGCAACGGCGTGACCTTTGCGCTGGCATGCAGGCCCTTTGCCCCGGACTGGAGGTGGCAGAATGATCGACATGATGGAAATTGACATCGACCGTCCTGAGAAGGTAGTTTATGTCGTGGGGATTGGCCCCGGCGAGCCTTTTTATATGACCCAGCAGGCTGCGAACACACTGGAAAGCGTTGACGCTATCTGCGGGTATAAGGTCTATCTTGACCTCATCCGCGATGAATTCCCCTGCGAGGAATACTATGCCACCGGCATGACGCAGGAGCTTGACCGCTGCCGCTGGGCGCTGGAAAAAGCACGCACCGGCAAGCGGGTGGCGCTGGTCTGCTCCGGCGATGCCGGGGTGTACGGCATGGCAAGTCCCCTGCTGGAACTTGCCCCGGACTACCCGGACGTTGCCGTGGACATCGTGCCTGGGCTGACCGCTGCCCTCAGCGGCGGGGCAGTGCTGGGCGCACCGCTGGCGCACGATTTCTGCGTCATTTCCCTTTCCGACCGGCTGACCCCGTGGGAGGTCATCGAAAGGCGGCTGACCTATGCCGCCATGGGGGATTTCTGCGTTGCGCTGTACAATCCATCCTCCAAAGGCAGGCCGGACTATCTGGCAAAGGCGGTGCGCATCCTGCTGGAAAACGGCAAAAGCGCCGATACCGTCTGCGGCATCGTGCGCAACATCGGCCGGGAGGGGCAGACCGCCCGCGTCCTGTCCCTTGCACAGCTGGAACGCACTGCGGTAGATATGTTTACCACCGTGTACATCGGCAACGCCGCCACAAAGCAGCTGGGCGGCAGAATGGTCACCCCGCGGGGGTACCGCAGATGAAGGCAGTGGTTTTCAGCGGCACGACCGAGGGACGGGTGTTCTCCCGGCAGCTGGCTGCGCTGGGCGCAGAGGTGCTGGTCAGCGTAGCCACCCCGCTGGGTGCGGAGGAGCAGGGCGAAGCGGACGGCATCTCCGTGCACTGCGGGCGGCTGACCACCGAAGAAATGACCGCCCTTTTGCAGGGCGCTGCCTTGTGTGTGGACGCCACCCACCCCTACGCGGTGGACGCCACCAAAAACATCCGGGCAGCGTGTGCAGCAGCCAGAGTGGAATACCACCGGCTGCTGCGGGCAGAAAGCCCGCTGCCTGCCGGGAGCATGGTGTTTGCCACCGTAGCCCACGCAGCCGCGTTTCTGGCCGGGTGCAGCGGCAATGTGCTGCTGGCTACCGGCGCAAAAGAGCTTGCCGCCTTTGCGGCGCTCAATCCGGAGCGGCTGTTCCCCCGGGTGCTGCCCACGCGGGAGGGCATTGCCGCCTGCGAAGCTGCCGGTATCCCGCACAAGAACATCATTGCCATGCAGGGGCCATTCAGCTATGCGCTGAACTGCGCCCTGATGAAGCAATTCTCCATTCGGTATCTGGTCACAAAGGACGGCGGCGCCGTGGGCGGCTTTGCCGAAAAGGCACAGGCCGCGCAGGACACCGGTGCACAGCTGATCGTGGTGCGCCGCCCGGCTGAAAACGGACAAACTGCCGCACAAATTCTGGCACGCTGCAAGGAGGTTTTAGTATGATCTCTCTGATCGGAATGGGCTCCGGCTGCCCGGAAAGCCTGACCGTGCAAGGACTGGCTGCACTGCAAGGCGCAGGGCTCATTCTTGGGGCAAAGCGCCTGCTGGAGCATTTACCGGTGGGGTGTACTGATAACTGCAAAGCCGTGTATAAATCCGAGGAAATTCTTGCCTGTCTTGCCGCACAGCCAGATATCGACACCGCTGTTTTGTACAGCGGCGACACCGGGTTTTACTCCGGTGCGGCAAAGCTGTTACCCCTGCTGCGGGCCATGGGATACTCTGTCCGGGTGCTGCCCGGGCTTTCCAGCGTGCAGCTTTTAGCCGCCGCTGTGGGACGCCCTTGGCAGGACTGGAAGCTGGTATCGGCGCACGGCCGCGCCTGCGACCCGGTAGCCGAGGTTTTGGCGCATCCACAGGTGTTTTTCCTCACTGGCGGCGGGGATACCCCTGCCACCCTTTGCGCGAAGCTGACCGCCTCCGGGCTGGGCGCTGCCCACGCCCTTGTGGGCGAAAACCTTGGCACGCCGGTGGAAACCATCCGGTTTGGCCTTGCCCGGGAGCTGGCAGCGCAAAGCTTCGCACCGCTGAGCGTGCTACTCATCGAGCGGGAAGCCTTGCCGCCCCGCCGCACCCCCGGCCTGCCGGACGATGCTTTTATCCGGGGCGCTGTGCCTATGACAAAGCAGGAGGTGCGCGCCGCCGCGCTGGCAAAGCTGGCAGTCACCCCCACGGATACCCTATGGGACGTGGGCGCGGGCACCGGCAGCGTGAGCGTGGAACTGGCGCTTGCCGCCTCTGCCGGGCAGGTATATGCCGTGGAGTGTGACCCGGAAGCCTGTGCGCTCATCCAGAAAAACCGGGAGAAATTTGCAGCCTATAATCTGACCCTGATCGAGGGCAAAGCACCCGAAGCATTGGACGCGCTGCCCGCCCCGGATGCTGTATTCATCGGCGGCACAAAGGGCAATATGGACGCCGTTATAGACGTTGTGCTGCACAAAAATCCAGACGCGCGGCTGTGCATCGCCGCCATTGCGCTGGAAACGCTCAGCGCAGCCGTGGCTGCTCTGACTGCACACGGGCTTTCTGCCGAGGTGACCCAGATTGCGGTCAGCCGCACAAAAACGGCAGGCAGTCTGCACCTGCTGATGGCCAATAACCCAGTGTTTCTCATTACGGGGGCACGCACATGATGCAGTTTCTCATCGCCGCGCCGCGCTCCGGCAGCGGCAAGACCACTGTTACCTGTGCAGTGCTTACCGCCTTGCAGCGGCGCGGGGCTGAACCCTGCGCCTTCAAATGCGGGCCGGACTACATCGACCCCATGTTCCACCGCAGCGCGCTGGGGGTAGAAAGCCACAACTTAGACCTCTACCTCTCCGCCCCGGATACGGTGCGCACACTTTACGCCCGCTACGCCGCCGGGCATGGCGCTGCCGTATGCGAGGGTGCCATGGGCTTTTACGATGGGCAGGGGCTGACCACACGCGCAAGTGCATGGGAACTGGCCGACACGCTTGCTCTGCCGGTGCTCCTGGTAGTGCAGCCAAAAGGGACAAGCATCACCCTTGCCGCCGAGCTGCGGGGGCTTTTGCAGTTCCGCACGCCCAGCTATATCGTGGGCATTCTGCTCAATGATTGCTCCGAAGCTTTGTACAAAACGCTGTGCCCAATGCTGGAAGCCGAGACCGGTCTGCCGGTGGTGGGGTATCTGCCCCATCTGCCGGGGTGCGCCATCGAGAGCCGCCACCTCGGGCTGAAAACCGCCGGGGAGATCGTAGACTTACAGCAAAAACTGGGGCAATTAGCCGATGCCCTTGTACTGGACTGGGCACAGCTGGCAGCACTGACCGACCGCCCTGCCCCGGCTGCGCCGCCGCTTGCCGCACCGTGCGCACCCGCCGTCCGCATTGCTGTGGCGCGGGACGAAGCCTTCTGCTTTGCCTACGCCGAAACACTGGACGCCTTGCGGGACGCGGGTGCGGAACTTGAGTTTTTCAGTCCGCTGCGGGACGCAGCCCTGCCGGAAAATATCGGCGGGCTGTACCTGCCCGGGGGCTACCCGGAGCTGTACGCCCGGCAGCTGAGCGAGAACTGCGCCCTGCGTGCTGCCGTCCGGGACGCTGTGCAAGAGGGTCTGCCCACCGCTGCCGAGTGCGGCGGCTTTCTGTATTTGGGGCAGGCGCTGGAGGGCACGGACGGCAAGGTTTACCCCATGGCGGGTGTACTGCCGGGCAGCGGGCACAACGCCGGGCGGCTGGTGCGCTTTGGCTATGCCGCCATGACAGCAAAGGCCGACAGTATGCTTTTCCACGCCGGAGAAACGCTGCCCATCCATGAATTCCACCACTGGGATTCCTCCGAAAACGGTACAGACTTTTCTGTGTGCAAAGCCGAAAAAAGACAGTGGGAATGCGGTTTTGCAAACGCGCATTTGTATGCTGGTTTCCCGCATCTTTACTGGGCGGGCACTGCCCTGCCCCGCCGCTTTGTGCAGGCGGCACAGCACTTTTTGAAACACAAAGGATGACGAAAATGACCGAAGCTGAACTGATGCAGTTGCTTGCTGCCATCACCCCGCCGGACGACGCTGCCCGTGCTGCCGCCCATGCCCACTGGGCAAGCCTTGCCAAACCCTTGGGCGGGTTAGGCGCACTGGAGACCCTGCTGGAGGACGCCGCCGCGCTGACCGGCACGGCGCAGTTTGATTTTTCCCGCCGGGCGGTGGCGGTGCTCTGCGCGGACAATGGCGTGGTGGCGCAGGGCGTAAGCCAGACCGACCAGAGCGTGACCCGCACCGTAGCCGAAAACCTTGCCGCGCGACGCACCAGCGTCTGCCGGATGGCGCAGGCGGCGCACTGCGATGTGCTGCCGGTGGATATGGGCATCGCCGGTGCGCCGGTGCCCGGCGTGCGGAACTGCCGCGTTGCCGCCGGAACTGCGGACTTTACCAAAGGCCCTGCCATGACCCGCGCCGAGGCGGTGGAGGCCATAGCCCGGGGCATTTCCCTGACCCGGCAGCTTGCCGCCGAGGGCTACGGGCTGGTGGCTACCGGCGAGATGGGCATTGGCAACACCACCACCTCCAGCGCCGTGGCTGCCGTGCTGCTGGCACAGCCGGTGCAGACCATGACCGGGCGTGGTGCGGGGCTTTCCGATGCAGGGCTTGCCCGTAAGGCAGACGCCATCCGGCGCGGCATCGCTTGCAACACCCCCGACCCTGATGACGCCTTGGACGTACTGAGCAAGCTGGGCGGCTTTGATATCGCCGGGCTGTGCGGGATGTTTTTGGGCGGTGCGCTGGCGGGCGTTCCCGTGCTGATGGACGGTTTCATCAGCGGGGTGGCGGCGCTGTGCGCCGTGCGGCTGTGCCCGGCAGCGGCAAAGGCCGTGTTTGCCAGCCACTGCTCCACAGAGCCTGCCGCCCGGCTGGTACTGGAAGCGCTGGGCAAAACTCCCCTGCTTACCGCCGGGCTGCATCTGGGCGAGGGCACCGGCGCAGTAGCCAGCATCCCGCTGTGGGACATGGCGCTGGCGGTGTACGAGGGGTGCTATTCCTTTGCGGAGGGCGGCATTGCGCCGTATACGCCCCAATGCTGACGCTGGTGCTGGGCGGCGCTGCCAGCGGCAAAAGTGAATATGCCGAAACCCTTGTGCTGCGCAGTACTTTGCCGCGCTACTATCTGGCCACCATGCAGGTGTGGGATGCCGAGTGCGCCGCTCGGGTGGAAAAGCACCGCAAAATGCGCGCCGCAAAGCAGTTTGAGACCATCGAATGCCCGCTGCATTTAGAGACGGTGCATCTACCCCGCAGGGGTACGGCGCTGCTGGAGGACTTGGGCAACCTGACCGCAAACGAACTGTACGACCCCTCCGGGGCGGGCGATGCCGCCGCCGAGCACATTTTGCAGGGGCTGGACGCCCTTGCCGCGCAGTGCGAAAACCTTATTGTTGTTTCCAACGAGGTGTTCAACGGCGGCGCGGACTATGCCGGGGACACCCGCCGCTATCTGCTGGCGCTGGCACAGGTAAACAACGCCCTTGCCGCCCGTGCGGATGCCGTGGTGCGGGTGGTGTGCGGCGTCCCTGTCTACTATAAAGGAGTGGAAAAATGATCGTTTTGCAGACCATCGCGGTGGCTTTTGCCATGTTTTCGGCGGTGCCGGTGCCGCAGTTTGGGTGGAACGAAAAGAATATGCGGTACGCGCTGTGCGCCTTTCCGCTGGTGGGGCTTTTATGCGGGGCGCTGTGGTGCGTGTGCGGGGTGCTGCCCCTGCCTGCCCCGGCGCGGGCGGCTGGGTTCTGCCTTGTGCCGGTTTGGGTGACCGGCGGCATCCATCTGGACGGCTATGCCGACACCTGCGACGCCCTTGCCAGTTACGGCGACCGGGAAAAGAAACTGGAAATTTTAAAAGACCCGCACTGCGGTGCCTTTGCGGTCATCCGGCTGTGCAGCTATTTTGCGGCTTACCTCTGCCTTGCCGCCTGCGTGCAGTTCACCCCCCGGGTGGGCGCGCTGTGGACGCTGGCGCTGGTGCTGGAGCGGGCACTTTCCGGCCTTGCGGTGGCGGCCTTTCCCATGGCCAAAAACACCGGCCTTGCCCACACCTTTGCCACTGCCGCCGACCGCACCGCCGTGCGCAATGTGCTGGCAGTGCTGGCGGTGCTGCTTTGCGGTGCGCTGCTGGTTTTAGGCGGCGGGGCACTGGCCGCTGTTGCAATTTTGCTGTTTTTGTGGTATCACCATGTAGCCGTACAGCAGCTGGGCGGCATTACCGGCGATTTGGCCGGGTGGTTTTTGCAAAAGACTGAGCTGTGGATGCTGGCGGCGCTGTGCGCCTGCCAATGGGGAGGGCTGTTATGATCTTGATCACCGGGCCGCTGTACAGCGGCAAACGCACCTTTGCCCGCACCCTGCCCGGCCGCTGCATCGCGGATGCGCAGCAGCTTGCCGCCGGGTGCAAAAATAACGCTGAACTTGAGAAACTCGCGGACAAATTATCCGCTTATGATATCGTGCTGTCCACCGAGGTGGGCGGCGGTGTGGTGCCCATAGACCCGGCCGAGCGTGCCGCGCGGGAAAACGCCGGGCGGCTGGCCTGTATGCTGGCGGCACGCGCCAAGTGTGTGGTGCAGATGTTCTGCGGCATCCCCACCGTTTTGAAAGGAGAATTGCCGGAATGCTGATCTATTTATTACGTCACGGGCTGACCGAATACAACGCCGAAAAGCGCTATCAGGGGCAGCGGGATATCCCCCTTTCTGCCGCCGGGCGCGCTATGCTGTGCCGGGCAGATATTCGCCCTAAGACCGTGTATATCACTCCCCTTTGCCGCACCCGGCAGACCGCCGAGGTGCTGTTCCCGGGGGCAAAGCTTGTAGAAATAGACGGGCTGAAGGAGATGTGCTTTGGCAGCTTTGAGGGGAGAAACTATATCGAGATGGAGCACGACCCGGACTATCTTGCATGGGTAGCCGCCAACTGCGAAAGTCCCTGCCCGGACGGCGAGACCAAAGCCGCGTTTTGCGAGCGTATTTGCGCGGCTTTTTCTGCACTGGTGGATAAAGCCCTTGCGGACGGCGAGGAGATGCTGGTCATTTTAGCCCACGGCGGCACCCAGATGGCAGCGATGGAGCGCTATGCCCTGCCCCACAAGGATTATTATGAATGGTGCGCCCCCAACGCCGGCGGCTTTGTGCTGGATGCCCGTGATTGGGCGGCAAAGCGGGTGCTGCATCTTTTAAAGACCGTGCAGTACACAAAGGAGGCGCAGGCATGATCGGCTACGCGGTACTGGGCGGTTTTGTGCTGGACGCCATTTTCGGCGACCCCGCGTGGCTGCCGCACCCGGTAGTGTACATGGGCAAGGCCATCTCTGTGCTGGAAAAAGGGCTGCGCGCCCGTCTGCCCAAAACGCCGGAAGGTGAGCTTTGGGGCGGGCGCATTCTAGCTTTTTGTCTGCCGGTGGGTACCCTTGCGCTCACAAGCCTTGTCTGCATGGGAGCCGCCGCCCTGCACCCACTGCTGGGGCTGGCAGTACAGATGTTCTGGTGCGGACAGGCACTGGCGGCAAAGGGGCTTGTGCAGGAAAGTATGAATGTTTACCGGGAGCTGACAAAGCCCGACCTGCCTGCCGCCCGCATTGCCGTGAGCCGCATCGTGGGGCGGGACACCGAGGCTCTGACCGCCGAGGGCGTGACCAAGGCCGCTGTGGAGACCGTGGCGGAAAACGCCAGCGACGGCGTGATCGCACCGCTGTTGTATATGCTGCTGGGCGGCGCACCGCTGGCGCTTACCTATAAAGCCATCAACACCATGGACAGCATGGTGGGCTACAAAAACACGCAGTATCTCTATTTTGGCCGTGCGGCGGCAAAGCTGGACGATGTTGCCAACTACCTGCCCAGCCGCATTGCTGCCCTGCTGTGGGTGGCTGCTGCTGCCCTGACCGGCAACGATGCCCGCAGTGCGTGGCGTATCTGGCGGCGGGACAGGCGCAACCACGCCAGCCCCAACAGCGCCCAGACCGAGAGCGCCTGCGCCGGTGCACTAAACGTGCAGCTGGCCGGGCCTGCCTACTATTTTGGTGAATACTACAAAAAGCCCACCATCGGCGATGCCGTGCGCCCCATTGAGCCGGAGGATATCCGCCGCGCGGACCGCATGATGTACGCCGAAAGCCTGCTGGCGCTGGCGCTTGGGCTGGTGATACGAGGTATTTTATGATGCAGCTTGTACATGGCGGCGACTGGGCCGGTTACCGGGCGCAGTACGGACAGGACGCGCTGGACTTTTCGGCCAATGTCAGCCCGCTGGGGCTGCCGGAGGGGGTGGCAAAAGCCATCACCGCCGCGCTTGCCACTGCTGACCGCTACCCCGACCCCCTCTGCCGCGCTTTGCGGGCAAAGCTGGCAGCGCACGAAAACGTACCCGCAGAGCAGATCCTTTGCGGCAACGGCGCGGCAGACCTTATCTTCCGACTGGTGTGGGCGGCAAAGCCCCGCACCGCGCTGCTGCCCGCCCCTACCTTTGCGGAATATGCCGCCGCGCTGGAAACGGCTGGCTGCACCGTCCGGCGGCATTTTCTGCGGGAAAGCGAAGATTTCGCAGTGACGGAAGCCTTTATTTCCGCTGTGGACGAGGACACCGACATGGTATTCCTCTGCCAGCCCAATAACCCTACCGGGCAGCTGACGCCGCTGCCGCTGGTGGAGACACTGCTGCGCCGGTGCGAACGCTGCGGTGCGCTGCTGGTGGTGGACGAGTGTTTTCTGGACTTTCTGCCGGAAAGTGAGGTGCTGTCCGCCAAAAAGCTGCTTGCAAGCCCGCACCTTATCATCCTGAAGGCCTTTACAAAGCTGTACGGCATGGCCGGGGTGCGGCTGGGCTACTGCCTGTGCAGCAACACCGCTCTGCTGGAGAAAATGCAGACAGCCGGGCAGCCGTGGGCTGTCTCCAGCCTTGCACAGGCGGCGGGGCTGGCGGCGCTGGACGAGACTGCTTATGTAACCCGGGTGCAGACGCTTATTGCGCAGCAGCGTTCTGCTTTGCGGGACGGCTTGCGCGCACTGGGGCTGCGGGTGCTGGATGGCAGCGCGAATTATCTGCTGTTTCAGGCATCGGAAACACTGGGCGACAGCCTGCGACAGCGCGGCATCGTGCTGCGCAGCTGCGGCAATTATCCCGGGTTAGACGGCAGCTGGTACCGCACTGCCGTGCGCACCGCGCCGGAAAACCAGCAGCTGTTAAAAGCCTTACAGGAGGTGCTTGCATGAGCCGGGCAAAATGCATTATGGTACAGGGCACGATGAGCGGTGCGGGCAAAAGCCTGCTGTGCACCGCGCTGTGCCGTATTTTTGCGCAGGATGGCTACCGGGTAGCCCCCTTTAAAAGCCAGAACATGGCGCTGAACAGCTTTGTCACCCGGGACGGGCTGGAAATGGGCCGGGCACAGGTGGTGCAGGCACAGGCCGCCGGCATGGAGCCGGATGTGCGCATGAACCCCATTCTGCTCAAACCCAGCAGCGATGTGGGCAGCCAGGTCATCGTAAACGGCGAGGTGCGCGGGCAGATGCCCGCAGCCGCCTACTTCAAGCTGAAAAAGAGCCTGATCCCGGACATTTTAGCCGCATACGATAGCCTTGCCGAAGAGGTGGATATCATCGTTATTGAGGGCGCGGGCAGCCCGGCAGAGATCAACTTAAAGGCAGACGATATCGTCAACATGGGGCTGGCAAAGCTGGTGGATGCACCGGTGCTGCTGGCGGGAGATATCGACCGGGGCGGCGTGTTTGCGCAGCTATACGGCACGGTGGAACTGCTGGAGCCCGCCGAGCGGGCACGCATCAAAGGGCTGGTCATCAACAAGTTCCGGGGCGATGCCGCCATCCTGAAGCCCGGCCTTACCATGCTGGAGGAAAAGACCCATCTGCCGGTGCTGGGCGTTGTGCCCTACCTGCGGGTAGATATCGAGGACGAGGACTCCCTCTCCTCCCGGCTGGAAAGCAACACCGCCGTCAAGCCGCTGGACGCTGCCATTCTACGGCTGCCGCATATCTCCAATTTTACAGATTTTATGCCGCTGGAACAGCACCCGCTGCTGAGCGTGCGGTATGTGCAAAGCCCCCGGCAGCTGGGCGCACCGGATGTGGTCATTCTGCCGGGCACTAAAAACACCATAGACGACCTGCTCTGGCTGCGGCAGTGCGGGCTGGAAGCTGCGGTGCAGAAACTGGCAGCCTCCGGCACGCCGGTGCTGGGCGTGTGCGGCGGCTACCAGATGCTGGGCGAGACCCTTGCCGACCCCGAGGGCACTGAGAGCGGACGCAGCCAGACCGTGCGCGGGCTGGGGCTGCTGCCCATCCAGACTGTGTTTACGGACGCAAAGCACCGCACACAGGATACCGCCACCGTCACCGCGCCGCAGCTGGCGGGGGCAGTGCTGACCGGTTACCAGATCCATACCGGGCGCACCACTGTGCAGGGCGTGCCCTTCTGCCGCCTTGCAGACGGCAGCGCCGAGGGCTGCGTAAAGGACAATGTGGCGGGCACTTATCTGCACGGCCTGTTTGACACCGGGGAGCTGACTGAAAAGCTGGTGCAGCTGCTGTGCAGCCGCAAGGGCATCTCCCCTGCCGATGCGCCGCTGCTCTCCATGGCCGAGTACCGGCAGCAACAGTTTGACCTGTTGGCCGACGGCGTACGCCGGGCGCTGGACATGAACGCCCTGTACGCCGCCATGGATCTGGAAAGGAGGAACACCGTATGACCCCACAGCATCATCTGCCCGCCGATATCGAGCGGACGAGCCTTTCTATCATCACCGCAGAGCTGGACGCAATGGGGCTGACCCCGCCGCCGGAGACTGCCGCCGTGGTCAAGCGGGTCATCCATACCACTGCGGATTTTGACTACGCCCGCAATTTGCGCTTTACCCCCGGCGCGGTGGCGGCGGGCGTGGCGGCATTGCAAGCCGCTGCACCCATCGTTACCGACACCAACATGGCGCTTTCCGGCATTACAAAGCCGGGCCTTGCGCGGCTGGGCGGCACAGCGCTGTGCTACATGGCAGACCCGGAGGTGGCCGCGCTGGCAAAGGCCAACGGCACCACCCGGGCGGTAGCCTCCATGCAAAGAGCCGCCGCCGAACACCCCGGTGCCATTCTTGCGGTGGGCAATGCACCCACGGCGCTGCTGACCATCGCCGACCTGATCGAAACCGCCGGGCTGCGCCCTGCGCTGGTCATCGGGGTGCCGGTGGGCTTTGTGAACGTGGTGGAGAGCAAGGAGCGGCTGTTTGAGGTGTGCACCGCCCACGGCGTGCCCGCCATTGTTGCCATGGGGCGCAAGGGCGGCAGCAACGTTGCCGCCGCTATCTGCAACGCGCTGGTGTATTCCGCCGCCGGGATGCTGGACCCCACCGACCGGGGATGGAAATAATAATATTATTGTTCGCGTTCAAAGTGCTCTGCGGCGCACTTTGAACGCTTTTTTCAGCCAATTCTCCCCTAGAGAGGTATACTTTCATTGGCTGGTATGGTATACTCGGCTTAGTTCAACAAATCGGGATTTATAAAGGAGAATATTGATGAAACTATTTTTATGTTCGCACTTTTCAAGTGTAGGAAGTCTGATAAAGGAAGAAATTGAAAATAAGAAAGTCGCATTTATTCCAACAGCTTCGCTGCGTGAAGGCTACACCGGTTATGTCG
>CABQER010000013.1 GCA_902463235.1 uncultured Faecalibacterium sp.
CGCTGGGTGCTCTGGGCATCCTGCAGCCGGCCTCCTCTGCCATGCTGCATAATCTCTCCACCATCGGCATCAGCCTGAAGAGCATGACCAATCTCCTGCCGGAGAACAAGGCTCCGCAGCTGAAAGCATAATTACCGCAAAAAATAACGCCGTGTCTGAACATTCGACACGGCGTTATTTTTTTATCTGTTATTCCAGCCCGATCTGCTGTGCATACTCTTCCAGCAGCTCCCGCTCCAGGAACGGAGTCTTGACACCCTCGCGGTCACGGTAGGTCTCGTGGCCCTTGCCAATGACGGCGATCAGGTCGCCCTCCTGCGCGTGATCCACTGCGTAGTGCAGTGCATCCAGACGGTCGGGGATCTCCACGAACTTTGCGTCCGGGTTGCCCTTGTTCATGCCCTCGCGGATGTCCGCAAGGATATCCTCCACCTTCTCAAAGCGGTTGTTGTCCTCGGTGAGGATGGAGAAATCGGCCATCTTGGCGCAGATCTCGCCCATGCCGTAGCGGCGCAGCTTGGAGCGGTTGCCGCCGCAGCCGAACACCACCACCAGACGGTGGGGCTTGTAGGCCCGCAGAGTGGTGAGCAGGCTTTCGGTGGACACCTCGTTGTGGGCGTAATCCAGCAGGATGGTGAACTTCTTGCTGATGGGCACCAGCTCCACGCGGCCCTTGACCACGCACTTGCCAAGGCCGTCGTGAATCGCCTGATCCGGCAGGCCCAGCACCTTGCCCACCGCCAGAGCTGCCAGCGCGTTGTACACGCTGAATTCGCCGGGCATGTTCACCTTCACATCCATCTCGTCCTTGCCGGTCACATGGAACTTCACGCCCAGAAAATCGTGGGTGCGCAGCAGTTCAAAGCCGGTCTCGCGGTAGTCCGCCTGCTCAGCGCGGCCATAGGTGACAAGGCGGCAGGTGTGGCCTTCCAGAAGTGCTTCGGTATTCTCATCGTCAATGTTCACCACGCCCACGTCGCAGCGCTTGAACAGCTGGCCCTTCCAGCTGCGGTACTCCTCAAAGGTCTTGTGCTCGCCGGGGCCGATGTGATCCGGCGAAAGGTTGGTGAACACGCCCACATTGTAGTGCACACCGGCCACGCGGTCCATCATCAGGCCCTGGCTGGAAACCTCCATCAGCGCGGTGTCGCAGCCTGCATCCAGAAATTCTCGAAAGGTCTTTTGCAGTTCGTAGCTTTCGGGGGTGGTGTTGGCAGTTTCCTTGTGGCGGCCCATATAATAAATGCCGTTGGTGCCGATCATGCCCACCTTGCGGCCTGCAGCTTCCAGCACGCTCTTGATCATGTGGGTGGTAGTGGTCTTGCCCTTGGTGCCGGTCACACCGATCATGGTCATCTTGCGGGACGGGTTGCCGAAAAGGTTCGCGCTCATCAGGGCCATGGCATAGCGGCTGCTTTCCACCTTGACCACGGTCACGCCCGGCATGGCGGAAAGGTCGATGTCGTGCTGGATGACCAGTGCGCTGACACCCTTTGCCGCGCAGTCAGCGGCAAACTCATGGCTGTCACGCTGGGTGCCCACGATGCACACGAACAAAAGGCCCGGTGCCGCCTTGCGGCTGTCGTAGATGATATCCGAGATCTCGGTGTCCAGACTGCCCTGCGCAAGGGTAAAGGGCACGCCTTCCAGTAACTGTTCCAGTTTCATACTGCACACGCTCCTCAAAACATTTTGTCACATGGGGTTTTCTTCGTTATTTGTGGTCATGCGGGCGGGGTCGGTCAGCGGTGTTTCTTCCGCAGCTGCCGCCGTATCGTCCGCAGGCTGGGCCGCAGCGGCATCCTCTGCACCGTCTGCCGCAGTATCCTCGGCAGCAGAGGTGTCAGGCTCTTCCGGCACGGTCTTTTCCGGCACAACATAACCGGAGGGCAGGGTCGGCTGGCCCTGTGCAAAGTAAATCTTACGGGTGCTGCCCGCGCTGACATGGCTGAAATCCAGTCTGCCGGTGTCGGTAGGGGCACAACCCTTGCCGTCGGCATTGGTCAGCACATAGCGTGCGCGGTCCAGCTTATAATCCAGATCGTTCCGTGTCCCCAGAAGCACACTGACACGATCCTGATACAAAAATGCCATCTGGTCGGTGTCCGCAAATTCCATGCGGGTCACATCGTCCAGCATCCCATACTCTTCCAGCTTTGCCTGCAGCTCATTCAGCGCATCCAGACGGTCGTCCGTCTGCACCGCTGCCGAAGCTGCTGCCGAACCGGATGCATCCGATGCCGCCGGGTCTGCCTGCGCTGCAAAGGTTAGCTGGTCGCCGGGTGTCACCGACACCGGCTCGCCGCCGTATAGGGTCTTGAGTTCTTCCGGCTGGGCAGACTCGCAGGCCAGGATCTTGAACTGATCCGAGAGGGTCAGCCAGCCGCTCTTCGTCTGCATGGCATAGGTAGGCACCGCCTCGGTCACCTGCACCACCACCGTGTTGGGGTAATCCCGAACCACCCTGATGGATTCCAGCAGCGGGAACTGCTTTTCCAGTTCCGCTTCCTTGGCGGCGGGGTCAAAGCTGAAAATGTTCTCTTCGGTCTGCACACCCAGTGCCTGCAGGATCTGGCTGCTGGAATAGCCGCCCACCTCCTGCACCACGGTGCCGTCCGCCGTCTGCACCTGAATGGTACCGATCTTAAACAGCATGGTCATGGTCAGGTAAACACCGGCGGCGATCACGGCCAGCAGGGTCACAAAGGCCATCAGCCGCCGCAGCATCCGCCGCCGCTTCAGTGCAGCGCGGGTCAGGCGGCGCTTCTTGCGTTTTTCCCGCTGTACCGGGTCGCGTGGCTGCTGTTGTGCCGGGCGCAGACGCTGGTTTTTGTAGCGCTGCTGCGCTGCCTGAGCCGCTGTCTTGCGCGGCTTCTGCCCCTGTGAACGGCGCTGCTGCGGCTTGCGGGCCGTGCCGGATGCACGCTGTTCCGGCTGGGCCGTGCGGCTTCGCTGCGCGGTACGGTTCCGGTTCTGGCCGCTGGTGCGCCGGGTGCCGCTCTGTTCGGTGCGGCGCGGCTGCGAAGGGAACTCGATGCTGTTATCGGTACGGGTGCGGCGCACCGTACCATTGGCGGTGCGGTCCGGCGCAAAGCTCAGCGGTTCCCCGTTGAAGCCATAGCGCCCGTCCGCACTGCCGGAAGATCCTTTTTGTTGTGAAGGCGGCGGAGTATGCTGCAGGTCTTTCCGCAGGTCGTAGATATTGCCGTTGTTTCTGTTATTGCGGTATTGCTGCATGGCGCACACCTCCTTTCCGGTTTAGGTTTTGTTTTACTTCTGCACCAGTTTCATCAGAGCGTCTGCAATACGGTCAAGGCTGTCATCCACCGACAGGCTGCGGGCATTTTTGCCCATCTCAGCCAGCTTGCCGGGCTGTGCCAGCATGTCGGACACCGTGCTCACCAGCTTTTCGCCGGTCAGGTCTTTTTCCTCGATCACCACAGCGGCATCGGCCTTCTGTAGTTCCATGGCATTGAAGTACTGGTGGTTCTCAGCCACATTGGGGCTGGGGATGAGCACGGCTGCACGGCCAACAGCTTCCAGCTCGGCCAGCGTCAGCGCACCGGCGCGGCTGATGACAAGGTCTGCCGCAGCCAGCAGTTCCGGCATATTGTTGATGTATTCCTTCACCACAAGGCCGTCGCCCTCCGCGAAGTTCTTTTCCTTTTCCAGATCCTTGAACAGCTGCACACCGTACTGGCCGGTAGCATGGAGATGCAGCACCGGCTTCTTCTCGTGCTGTTCCCATGCACACAGGTCGGCAACCACCTCGTTGACGCGGCGTGCGCCAAGGCTGCCGCCGAAGGAAAGGATCACCGTGCGGTCGCCCGCGCCCAGCTCAGCGCGGATGGCATCGCGGTCCTTTGCCTTGGTGAACACCTCCGGGCGCACCGGATTGCCCACCACGATGGTCTTATCAGGTGCGCCCAGCTTTTCCACAGCAGCAGGCACGGCGGCAAACACGAGATCCACATCCGGTGCCAGCAGCTTGTTGGTCACGCCGGGGAAGGCGTTCTGCTCATGAATGGCGGTGTGGATGCCCATTTTGGCGGCACAGCGCACCACCGGGCCGGACACATAGCCGCCGCAGCCGATCACAAGATCGGGTTTGACCTCCTTCATAATGGCCTTTGCCTTGGGGCCAGAGAGGGCCAGATTCCACAGCGTAACGATGTTGCGCTTGATGTTGTTCAGCGACAGCCTGCGCTGGAAACCGGTGATCTCGATATGGTGGAAGGGATAGCCCGCCTGTCCTACCAGGCGGTACTCCATGCCCTCCTTGCGGCCGGCAAAGTGGATCTCGGCAGAAGGGTCTGCCTTTTTGATAGCACCTGCAATGGCAAGTGCCGGGTTGATATGGCCGGCAGTGCCGCCGGCAGCGATCAGAACTCGCATGACGATTCCTCCTCTATTATTAGTGCATCTGGTCAGGCCATCGGGGAGCTCCCCACTGGCCTGCGCCCTCAAAACAGTCGTTACAGTTCATTGCGCGCACGGCGGGCATCGTCCAGATTGATGGTACGGTCCTTCAGCTCCGCATCACGCTGAGCCTTTGCAGCCTGCCGCTGTGCGTGGGCCGCTGCCCTCTGCTGCGCCGCCCGCTCTCCGTTGCGCCCAATGTTCACCATCACGCCCATTTCTGCCAGCAGCAAGATCAGACTGGTGCCGCCGGACGAGAAAAACGGCAGGCTGATGCCGGTATTCGGGATGGTGTTGGTGACCACAGCGATGTTGCAGAACACCTGCCAGGCGATCTGCGCCATAATGCCAATCCCCACCATGGTGCAGAACTGGTTCTCGGCCTTATAGGCGATCATCAGGCCCTGCGCTATGAGCAGTATGAACAGCACGATGATGAGCACCGCACCGATGAAGCCCAACTCTTCACACACCACACTGAAGATGAAGTCGTTGGTGCTTTCCGGCAGCCAGAGCTGCTTTTCCACGCTGTTGCCAAGGCCAAGGCCCTTCAGTCCGCCGGAGCCGATGGCGTACAAGCTCTGCTTGGTCTGGTCGTTCAGCGCTTCCAGATCATCGGACCATGTGTTCAGGCGGTCCTGCAGATAGCCAATGGATTCCACCAGCGTCAGAGCCGGTTTCAGCAGCAGAGCCGCCGCCGCGGCCCCGCACCATGTCAATACACCGCCGCAGCCGGTCAGCATGAGGATGGTGCCCACGATGGCGGTGGTCAGCAGGATGCCGGACATGTGCGGCTCTAAAAACAGCAGCAGCACCACCGGCACCAGCGGCAGCACCGGCACGATCAGCTGCCTTACGATGCGGATGAACAACCAATCCTTTGGCTTGATCTTTTCTCTCAGCGACGGGCTGAACCGGCCGATCTGCGGCGCACTTGCCGCCAGATGGGACGAGAGCAGGATCATCTCAAACTTTGCCACCTCAGAGGTTTGCAGAGTCAGGCCGCCCAGACGGATCCAGCGGCGGCAGCCGTTCAGCGGTGCAAAGGTCAGCGTGACGGCCAGCATGGCCAGCACCACCCAGTACAGCGGCTTGCTCGCCCAGCGCAGAAAGCGGTGATCCACATAGCTCATGACTACCATACAGCCAATGCCAATGGCCATGCAGATAGCCTGCTGCTTGATGTAGTGCAGGCTGTCGCCCATGCGCAGGTAGCCGGTGGTGTAGCTTGCGCTGTACAGCATTACAAGGCCGAACACCATGATAATGGCCAGCGTTGCCAGCCAGTTGAGCAGCAGCCGGTTCCATGGTCCCGGGTCCCGCTGCAGCGGCGGCACCCATGCACTTTCTTTTTGGTTTTTATGTTGTCTGCGGGTGGCTGCCATTGCCACGCCCCCTTATTTTCAGAATCAGGCGCTCAGGCCCAGCGTGCCAGACGCACGGCCAGCGCCAGCCCGCACACGCTCAGTGCGCACAGGCTGTAAAAAATATTCACTGCACTCATGCCGCGCTTTTCCAGCCAGCGGTGCAGCGGTGCCGCCGCAAACAGCGGCCTGCCCTTCCAGCGGCAGAACAGGACCTGCAGCACCACCATGCCGCCCTCCACCCAGAAGGGCAGTGCCAGCGGGATGCTCAGCTCTGCGTAGCCAATGCACAGCGGGATGCAGCCAATGGCTCCCGCTGCATACAAGCAGCCGCACCGGCCGGGGTGCAGCTTTGCCGGTGGAAAATCCCACAGCAGAAAGGCCATCAGTGCACCGGCCAGTGCCGCCGGGAATACTGCCAGCGGGAACCAGCCCAGCTGTGTTTCCAGCATCATCAGGCCCAGCATGGCCGCAAAGGCCGCGCCGCACACCGTGCCGTCGGCACCGTCGGCCACGCGGGCCGCCTCGGCCATCGCCACCAGCAGCACAGCCCACAGCAGCGGTGCCAGCGCACATTCCACATAGCCTGCTCCCGGCAGGATCAGCCCTGTGGGCAGGCACCCGTTCAGTGCCAGCAGGCCCAGCACCAGCGCTGCAGCGATGCATTCCAGTGCAAGGCGCTGTGTGCGGCGCAGGCCAAGGCCCAAACCGTTCGGGTAGCGGCCGCGGATGCGGGCCAGATCATCGGCCAGCCCCACTGCGCCAAAGGCCAGCGACCCCAGCAGTGCAATGAGCAGGCGGGAGGTCATCTGCCGGTCGCTGCCAAGCAGGGAAGGCTGTGCAGCACATGCGGCCAGCCAGCCCACGCCCACAGCGGCAAGGGTGCCCACCATCAGGCACAGCCCGCCCATGGTAGGCACCGGGCTGTCCGGGGCATCGCTGTCCGGCTGTGTACCGCGTGCCGCACGCTGCAGCTCCCGCAGCAGCGGCACCATCATATTGCCGAGCGCCGCAGTCAGCACAAAACCCAGCACCGACGCGACGACCAAGGCGAAACGAATCATTTTTCAATCTCCAAATTCATGCCAAAGGGTTATTCTTCGGCATCTTTCTGCTCTGCGTAGAAAATTTCCAGCACTTTTTCCAGCGCCATGCCGCGGCTTGCCTTCACCAGCAGGGCATCGCCCGGCTCTATCCGGTTCAGCAGAGCATCCGCTGCCTCGCGGTAGTTGTTGGCATGGAGGGTCTTGACCCCCTTGGCCGCAGCCACCACAGCCGTGCGCTTTGCGTTTTCGCCGTAGGTCACAAGGCAGTACAGATCACTCTCCGCAGCCAGACGGCCCAGCTCCTCGTGGGCTTCGCGGGACAGCTCGCCCAGCTCCAGCATATCGCCCAGCAGGGCAAAGCGGCGCTTGCAGGGGAATTCCTTGAACATGGCAAGCGCGGCCTTCATGCTGTCGGGGTTTGCATTGTAGCAATCCTCAATGACGGTAACGCCCTTGCTGTGCACCACCTTCTGGCGGCGGCCGGTCTGCTCAAAATTGGAAAGCCCCTTGATGACACCGCGCGGGTCGCAGCCCAAGCGGGTGGCGGCGCAGTAGGCAGCCAGAGCGTTTGCCACATTGTGCTTGCCCATGGCCGGGATCTTGACCACAAAGGTGCCCTCTTCCTGATCTTCCAGCACAAAGCTCATGCCGTCCTCTTCCTGCCGGATGGACAGTGCACACACATCAGCGTTCTCATCTGCCAGACTGAACCATACCGGCTTCACGTGGGCGGGCAGCTTTGCGGCGCGCAGGAACTTATCATCATAGTTCAGCACCAGCGGTGCACCCTCCGGCAGGCCGTTGCAGATCTCCAGCTTTGCCTTGCAGATGTTCTCCTGACTACCCAGATTGCCGATGTGGGACACACCGATGCAGGTAATGATGCCCACATCCGGGCGTGCGGCCCGGGCCAGACGGTCGATCTCGCCCGCATGGCTCATGCCCATCTCGATCACGGCATACTCAGTGCTGCTTTCCAGCCGCATCAGGGTGCGGGGCATGCCCAGTTCATTGTTCTGGTTGCCCTCGGTCTTGATGGTCTCGCCAAAGCCTGCAAGGGCGGCGTAGGTCATCTGCTTGGTGGTGGTCTTGCCCACGCTGCCGGTCACACCCACCATCTTGGGGTGATACTGGCTGCGGTAGTTCGCGCCCATCACCATCATGGCGTGGTAGCTGTCCGGGCAGAGGATGGCCTTTTCCGCAGGCACGCCCTCCACCGGGTGGTTCACCACCACATAAACAGCACCGTTCTCCAGTGCTTTGGCCGCAAAATCGTGGCCGTCAAATTTTTCACCCGGGAACGCTACAAAAATGCAGCCGGGCCGCACCTCGCGGCTGTCGGTGGTCACCAGTTCCACCTGCACCTCTTCCCGGATGAAGTCTGCGGGCACCAGCCCTGCCAGAAGCTTGCTTGCAGAAATTTTTTCCATTGTTCATGTCCCCTCTCTTTTATCTTGTAAAACCCTCTCAGTCAATGCCTGCGGCATTGCCAGCTCCCCCGAAAGGGGAGCTCTTTTGCATCTTACGATAAAGTGCAGTTCTTCAGAAGATTCACTTTACCGTACCCACTCATAAAGCTCGCCCTTCGGGAGAGCTGGCGCGCAAGCGCCTGAGAGGGTTCTTGTTACCCACAGGTAATGGTCACGACGGTGCCGCGCTGCACACTGGAACCGGGGTCTGCACTCTGGGCCTGCACGGTGCCGTTCGCATTGCCCTCCACCACACAGTTCAATCCGGCGGCAGACAGCATCTGGCGGGCAAAGTCCGCGCTCTTTCCGGTCACATCCGGCACATCGGTATGGCTGCCCTCATAGGTATCGGTATACAGGTACACGGTGGTGCCGTAGGCCACCTTTGCACCCGCGTGCGGATACTGGTAGGTGACAGCTGCTGCCGCCTGACTGGTGGTGCTTTCGGCCAGCTGATGCCTGAGGCCCTTGATGTTCAGCTGCACCTGCGCACTGCTCCACTCGGTGCCCACCAGATTCGGCACAGTGACCACAGTCTGGCTGCGATCCTCGCCGTCGGTGGCAATGCCAAGGTAAGGTGCGATCTCGCTGATGATGTTGCCCACAACGGGCGCTGCCAGCAGGGACGAGTAGTCCGTTCTGGCGTTGTTGGGGTCATCCAGCATCACATAGACGATGATCTCCGGGTCGTCGGCAGGCAGGACAGCGGCAAAGGATGCCACCTTCTTGTAGTCGCCATCAGCGCGGCGGTCCATGTTCAACTGTTCGGAAGTGCCGGACTTGCCGCCGATACGGTAGCCGGACACATAGGCATACTTGCCGCCGCCGGTACCGGCGCCCACCTCATATTCCATGATCTGGCGGATCACATTGCTGGTGCTCTCGCTGATGACCTGACGGCGCACATTGGCACCGATCTCCTCGATCACGTTGCCATTTGCATCGGTGATCTTATCCACCACATGGGGCGTGACCAGATAGCCGCCGTTGACGGCTGCGGCCACAGCGGTGCACATCTGCAGCGGGGTGATGGCCATTGCCTGACCAAAGGCCGAGGAAGCCAGCTGCACTTCGCCCAGCTGGTTGGCCTTATAATACTGCATGAAGCCCGTCTCACTGGGCAGGTCCACGCCGGTGCGGCTGGTAAAGCCAAAGGCATCGAAGTAGTTATAGAAGGTCTGGGAGCCAACGCGCTGACCCAGCTGGATATAGTAGATATTGCAGCTCTGGCGCAGAGCTTCGGCCAGTGTGATGGTGCCGTGGGCTTTGTGGCCTGCGCAGTGGTAGGTCTCCTTTGCCACGCCGTAAGCACCGGCGCAGGTAAAGGTGGTGTTGATGTTTGCAAGGCCGGAGTCCACGCCCATGGCCGAGGTGATCACCTTGAACACACTGCCGGGGTAGTACAACTCGGTGATGGCCTTGTTTTTCCACTGGATATCGCGGAAGTAGCCGGAGTAATCGGCCTCCTCGTCCAGAATGCGGTTGCCGTTTGCATCCTTCAGCTCGTTGCCGTTCTCATCCTTTTTGTAGATGCCGTACAGCTCCGGCTCAGCGCGCACCAGCTCGTTGAGGTAATCCAGATTTGCGCTGTAGTCCAGCGGGTCGTTAGGGTCAAAATCCGGCTTGGAAGCCATGGCAAGGATGGCACCGGTCTTGACGTTCATCACGATGGCGCAGCCGCGGTTCTCCACCGTGTTGGCTGCAATGGCTTCGTTCAGATACCGTTCCACGATCTCCTGCACATTCACATCCAGCGAAAGCACCAGATTGGAGCCATCCTTGGCTGCAAAGGTGGTGGCATTCTCGTCCGCAATGGCGTTGCCGTAGGCATTGCGCTGGGTAATGGTGCGGCCATCCACACCGGCCAGCGTGGACTGATAGGATTTTTCCAGACCGTAAGTACCAATGCCATCCGCATCGGTAAAGCCCAGCACTGCCGCTGCAAACGCTCCGTAGGGGTAATTGCGCTGGAAGCTCTTCTCGCTGCCGACCGAGATGTTGCCCTTGCGGGAGGTCTCAGTGGCACGCTTGTGTGCCTTGTTGAACTGGGAAACGTAGGATTCGATGGACAGCTTGACAGCGTTGTTCACCTTGGTGGCCAGCACCTGATACTTGGTGTCCATCTTGGAAAGTGCATCGTAAACCTTCTGGTACTGGGTCTGGTACGCTTCCGAGGAAGTGTCCACCGCGTCCAGACTTTCGCCGTCGCCGGAAAGCAGGCGCAGGGTCAGTTCCCGGCTGACCTCGGCGCACATGGCAGTGTCCAGCGTGCGCACCGCCTCCTCATCCTTGCCGGTGGTGGTATATAAGATTTTGCTGTTGTCCGGGTCGGCCCAGATGGTCCACACCACGCTGGTGGAGGCCAGCGTGATGCCGGAGGTATCGTAGATCTCGCCGCGGGTGGCCTTGATGGTGGTATCCAGCAGCTGCTGCTTTGCGGCCAGCTGGCGGTAGGTGTCACCGTTTTTGATCTGGATATCATACAGGCTGTAGGTCACACGGGCCGCAGCAAGGCCCATGACCACAAGGGCCAGACCGCCGCAGATCAGACTGGTTCTGGGGTTCATGCGGGCACCGGTGCTGGTTTCCGGCCAGGGGCCTTTTATTTTTTTGATGAATTTTCGGAAGAATTTCCACATGGTATGCTCCTGCGGCAGCGGGCATTTGCTGCCTTCTGCCGCGCTTTTGTCAAATTTGGAACTGCCCTGCAAACAGGGTGTATAAACCGAAAAAGCGTGCGCTGCCGCACGCTTTCCCATATTTGGTTCACTTTACAGTGCCAAGAATGTTCACGGCACCGTTGTAGATAAAGTCGGTCCACTGCCGCACAGCGGACTGGGTGCGCTCCAGCGTGTCGCTCTCGCCCAAACGGATGTAGGTGATCTGGCTCTGATCAATTTTCATCAGGCCCAGCCTGCCGGCCGTCTCTTCCACGCTGGTGATGTTGGTCTTGCTGTTCAGGGTGCTGTTATAGTAAGTATACTGGCTCTGCTCACTGACCAGCTGAGCCTTTGCGTCCTGAATCTGGTCGTTCAGCTCCACCAGCTTGGACTCGCTCCACAGCAGGCTGATGGCAAACCCCACCAGCAGTGCTGCTGCTACCAGATGCATGGCGTTGTGCACCGCTGCCTGCAGCGGCGAAAGCCGACGCTTGCCGCCCTTTGCTACCCGCAGATCTGCCTTGCGCTGTGTCTGCGGGGCTTTTCTGCGGCGTACCGCGTTATAATCATATGCTGCCTGACCCATGGTTTGCTCTCCTCCTCACACAACGGCTTCTGCCGTTCAGCATTTTTCCAAAACTCTCAGGTGGGCGGACCGGCTGCGCCGGTTCTCTTCCAATTCCTGACTGTTTGCTTCAATGGGTTTGCGGGTGATCAGCTTCGCTTTGGCTTTGCCGCCGCATACGCACACCGGAAACTCCGGCGGGCAGGTGCACGCGGTGGACCAGCGGCGGAATTTGTTCTTCACCAGCCGGTCCTCCAGCGAGTGGAAGGTGATCACGCACAGCCGGCCGCCCGGCGCAAGATGATCGAAAATGGTATCCAAGCCTTCTTCCAGCGCATCCAGTTCATGGTTCACTGCAATGCGCAGCGCCTGAAAGGTGCGGCGGGAAGGGTTCTTGTTTTTGCGGCGTTCCGCCGGGGGCATGGCGCTGGCCACGATGTCTGCCAGCTGCAGAGTCGTTTCGATGGGAGAATTCTCCCTTGCCTCCACGATCCTGCCCGCGATCTGCCATGCGAAAGGTTCTTCGCCGTAATCCCGCAGAATGCGTGCCAGCTCTTCGCGGCTCTCGGTGTTCACAAGGTCCGCTGCCGTTTCGCCCTGCTGGCTCATCCGCATGTCCAGCGGTGCATCCGCACGGTAGGAAAAGCCGCGGGCCGCATCGTCCAGCTGATGGCTGGAAACGCCCAGATCCAGCAGCGCGCCGTTGACCTTGTCGATGCCAAGGCTTTCCAGAGCTTGTCCGGCATAGCGGAAGTTGATCTGCACCACCGTGGCAGGCAGGCCCGCAAGGCGGGCACGCGCGGTCTGCACCGCGTCCGGGTCCTGATCCAGCGAGATCAGCCTGCCGCCCTTTTCTGCATCCAGCCGCAAGGCGATCTGGCGAGAATGTCCCGCGCCGCCTGCAGTGCCGTCAAGGTAGGTGCCGGCCGGATCAATGGAAAGACCCTCCAGACACTCGTTCAGCAGAACGGGGATATGCTCAAACGAGGCCGGGTCAAAGGCTGCTTGTGTTTCAAGTTCCATCGCTGCGGCCTCCTTTCTCAGTTCATAAGCTTTCCGTGTTCCGGGTACTGTGCACACAGCGCACACTTTTACCCGATAACACAGTTTTATTTTAACAAATCAAGCCCCTGATTGCAAGGGTTTGTGCTCCCGTTTTTGCCGCAAAATGCAACAAAAAAAGTCCCTGTCGGCCGTCATTTCTGCCTGCAGGAACTTTGGTTTTTGCCGTATGTGTAATTTGTGTGTGAAAAAGGCTGTCTTCAGCCGTTTTTCTTGGCGTTCTGGCGCAGATTTGCGCGCACGTTCTTTACCTGTGCCGCATTTTCCACCATCGTTTCCTCGGTGTTCTTGAGCATGTTGTCGCAATAGTCGGTCACGGTCTGGCGCAGGGTGCGGGCCTCGTTCTGGGCTGCAGTGGTGATTTCCCCGGCGCGCTGCTGTGCAGCCTTCACAATCTCGGCTTCGCTCACCAGAATGCGCGCCCGCTCCTCAGCCTTTTTCACAATGGCCTGCGCCTGTGCGTTGGCCGTCTCCACGATCTGAGCGCGGTCGTTCACGATCTGCTGGGCCTGCCGCAGCTCGCCGGGCAGGTTTGCGCGGATCTCGTCCAGATAATCCCGGATCTGCTCCACATCTACGATCTTTTTGCCGCCGGAAAGGGGCACATTGGCACCTTCCTCCAGTGCATCCTCAATGGTATCCAAAAGTTCGTTCACGTTCATAGTGCTTCTCCCTTCGGTTCGTTCTCGGCAAGGTCTGTGTTCTGCATGGGCTTTGTGTATTTCCACAGCAGCACCCTGCCGTACTTGTACTGTTTTTTCAGGGTCAGGCCGCCAGCCTCGGCCGGCAGCACGATGCCGGTCTCGCTCTCGCACAGCACGATGCCGCCGGGCGCGGTGCATTTATCCACCGCAGGCAGGATCTTTTCCAGTGTACCATTGCGGAAGGGCGGGTCCAGCAGTACGATGTCGAACTGCTCGCGGCAGGCGGAAAGATACCGCGCAGCCTCGCCGATATTGACGCGGCTGCGGTCGAATACGCCGCAGGCCTTGCAGTTGCGCATGATGATGTTCACCGCCTCGCGGTTCTCGTCCAGAAACACGCAGCGCGCCGCGCCGCGGCTCAGTGCTTCAATGCCAAGCTGGCCGCTGCCCGCATACAGGTCCAGCACCCGTGCGCCGGGCAGGTCGAACTGGACGATGCTGAACATCGCCTCCTTTACCTGCGAAAGGGTGGGCCGGGTCACGTCGGTCCCCGGCAGGGCCTCCAGGCTGCGGCCCCGGGCTTCTCCTGCGATCACGCGCATGTTCTCTTTCCTCCTCCTTGCAGCCGGAAGATGTGGCTGCAAACACGTTTTTTGTATCACTTTATTATCACCCAACTGCATATTCTTGTCAAGGGCCGCGCGTTGCGCCGTCTGGCGGTTTGTGCTACAATAAAACCGGCAGCGCCGGGCTTTTGCGGCGCATTCTGGCATAAAAGGAGAGTATTCCCATGAAAGTTCTGCTCATCAACGGCAGCCCGCACGAAAAAGGCTGCACCTATACCGCCCTTTCGCTCATTGCAAAGGAACTGAACGATGCCGGTGTGGACACCGAGATCCTGCATGTCGGCGGCAAACCCGTGGGCGGCTGCATCGGCTGCGGCGGCTGTGCCGCAGGCAACGGCTGCGTGTTTGGCGGCGTGGTCAACGAGGCCATCGAGAAGGCCAAAACTGCCGATGGCTTCGTGTTCGGCAGCCCGGTGCACTATGCATCCGCATCCGGCAACATGACCAGCTTCATGGACCGCCTTGCCTACGCGGGCGGCAGATATCTGGCCTACAAGCCCGCCGCCATCTGCTGCTCGGCACGCCGCGCCGGCACCACCACCACGCTGGACCAGCTGGTAAAGTACCCGCAGTTCTTCCACATGCCGCTGGTGAACGGCTCCTACTGGGCCATGGTGCACGGCTCCAATGCCGAGCAGGTGCTGCAGGATGCCGAGGGCTGCGCCGTAATGCAGGAGCTGGGCCGCAACATGGCATGGCTGCTGCACTGCATCGAAGCAGGCAGGGCCGCAGGCTTTGAACACCCGCAGAACCCCAAGCGCCCCATGACCAATTTTATCCGCTGATCGGAAAATCAATTTCTGATCCAGAGGCTCAGAACAGTCCGTAAGCTGCTCTGAGCCTCTTTTTCTTTGCAGTCCACGCCATTTCGTGCCAAAAACAGCAAAAAACCTTTTTCAAAGCGCCTTCCGCTTCTTTTTTCGTTCATAAGTTTGTGTTACTATAAGATGTAAAGTGATTTTAGCAGGATGGAGACCCTTGTATGGAACACTACGATTGGAATGAAGGCTGGCTGTTCACGCCCCGGTTCGACCCGGCACTGGTGCGGCCGGAGTGCGGACTGGAACTGGAACCGGTGCGCATCCCCCACACTGTGCGGGTGCTGCCCTACAATTACTGCAACGAAAATGAATACCAGTGCCTGTGCGGCTACCGGCGGGAGTTTTTTGCACCCAGAGAGTGGGCAGGCCGCACTGTTCTGCTCACCTTTGGTGCTGTTGCCCATGACGCGACCGTGTTCTGCAACGGGCGGCGGCTGTTCCACCACGCCTGCGGCTACACCGCCTTCACGGTAGATCTGACCAGCGCTTTGCATCTGGGTCAGAAAAACGTGGTGGCTGTGCGCTGCGACAGCCGCGAGGATCTGAACATTCCTCCCTTTGGCGGGCAGATCGATCACCTGACCTACGGCGGCATCTACCGTGCCGTCAGTCTGGACATCAAGGAACCCGCCTATCTGCGGGATGTGTTCATCGAGACAAAGGCCGAGGGCGATTTCCGCATCTATACCTCCACCGTGGGTGAGACGGTAGGCTGCACACTGCAGGCCGAGATCCGCAGCCCTTCCGGCAGCCGCGCCGCCTACAGCGGCGAGCTTTCCCTGCCCATCACCGGCGTGCTGAACGGTGTGCACCCGTGGAGCATCGAGCATCCCACCCTGTACACCCTCACCGTACAGCTGATCCGCCCCGGCTCTGCCGGTCTGCCGGACCGTGTGCTGGACGAAAAGACCATCCGCTTCGGCTTCCGCACCGTGCAGTTCGTGGCAGGCGGGCTGTACCTGAACGGTCAGCGCGTGGAGCTGCGGGGCCTGAACCGCCACCAGAGCTACGCCTATCAGGGCTATGCCATGCCGGACAGCATCCAGCGGCTGGATGCTCAGATCCTGAAAAAAGACCTTGGCTGCAACGCGGTGCGCACCAGCCATTCCCCCCAGAGCCCTGCGTTTCTGGATGCCTGCGATGAGCTGGGCCTGCTGGTGTTCACCGAGATGCCCGGCTGGCGGTACATCGGCGACGAGAGCTGGAAGGCGCAGGCCCTGCAGAACTGCCGCGAAATGGTATGCCAGTGCCGCAACCACCCCAGCATCTTTTTGTGGGGTGCCCGTGTAAACGGCAGCGCCGACGACGAAGCGTTTTATAAGCGCACCAACGAGGCCATCCACCGGCTGGACCCCACCCGCCCCACGGCAGGCGCGCGGAACCACCGCAAGAGCCAGCTGCTGGAGGATGTTTACGCCTACAACGATTACTCTTACCGTGGGCGCGGTGCCGCCTGCGAAGCCCGCGCCGCGGTGACTTCCGATCCCCGCAAGGGCTACCTCATCAGCGAGTTCGGCGGGCAGCAGCTGCCCACCAAGTCCTTTGACGACGAGACCCACCGGCTGGTGCAGGCTCTGCGCTATGCCGCCGGGATCAACGATTCCATTGCGCAGCAGGGTGTGGCCGGCAGCTTTGGCTGGTGCATGACCGATTACAACACCCACCGGGAATTTGGCAGCGGCGACCGCATCTGCTACCACGGCGTGATGGATATGTTCCGCAATCCGAAGCTTTCGGCGGCGGTATATGCAAGCCAGAAAACGCCGCGTTCCCCCTCGGACATCGTGCTGGAAGTCTCTTCCGGCATGGCACTGGGCGACCTGCCCGGCGGCGTTCCCACGGCCTGCTGGGTGTTCACCAACGCCGAAAGCGTGCGGCTGTACCGCGGCAACGACTACATTGCCGAGTTCACGCCTGACCGGCACGGCCGTTTTGCCGCCATGACGCATCCGCCCATTGAGATCAACGATTTTGTGGGTTCTCTGTTGGAAAAGTACGAGGGCATGGACCAGGCCTCCGCCCAGATGACAGCCGCTATCCTGAACGAGATGCGCCGGGATGCCATGGAGCTTTCGCCGCTTTCCAAGGCGCGGATGCTTTCGCTGCGGCTGAGCTGGAACGAGGTAGCCCGCATGTATTACAAATACATCGGCGTGCTGGGCACACCGTGCGCAGCCTACCGTTTTGAAGCCGTGTGGCATGGCCGCGCCGTGCGCACCGTGGTGCGGGAACCGGTGCAGAGCGTCCGGCTGGAATGCACCGTGCACAACCCCATCCTCACCGACGGCCCCACCTGGGACTGCGCCGCTGTCAGCCTGCGCGCCATCGACCAGAACGGCAGCCTGCTGCCCTACTGCGGCGAAGCCGTTCAGCTGAGCGTGGACGGCCCGCTGAAGATCATTGGTCCCAGCGTGGTGCCGCTGCGCGGCGGCATGGCGGGCACCTACCTTGCCACCACCGGCGAAGCGGGCCGCGCCGTGCTGCACTGCCGCATGGAAGGTGCGCTGGATACCGATGCCGTGGTGACCATCCGTTGCCGGGAAGCTTAATTTCCGTCCCTTCATGATAGATTTGCACTCTGTTCAAAATTTCATCATGGTTGACTGGTATCCTAAGAACTGTAAAATAACGGCGGGCGCGCCCGCTTTGATTCCAAAACAAAGGATGCAGGAGTTATGAGAGAAAAATTCCGTCAGTTTATGATCGGCCGCTACGGTACCGATGGCCTGAACCAGTTTTTGAGCATCGCGTCCATCGTGCTGCTGCTGATCTCGCTGCTCACCCGCTTCAGCCTGTTCACATGGCTGGGTCTGGTACTGCTGGTGCTGTGCTACTACCGCTCGCTCAGCCGCAACATTTCCAAGCGCACGGAGGAGAACTACCAGTACTATGCCCTGAAGGACCGCGTAGACCGTAAGTTCCGCGGTCTGAAGGATCAGTGGGCCAACCGCAAGCTCTACCACTACTACCGCTGCCCCAAGTGCCGCCAGAAGCTGCGTGTGCCCCGTGGCCGCGGCCGCATCCAGATCTCCTGCCCGCGCTGCGGCACCCAGTTCATCAAAAAGAGCTGAGCGGCCATGTTTGGTTATGTTGTGCCCAATCAGGCCGCGCTTTCGGACGAAGCACAAAAGCGCTACCGCACCGCCTACTGCGGGCTGTGCCGCCGCATCGACGCACTGCACGGCCTGCGGGGCCGCTTTACGCTGAGCTATGACCTCACCTTCCTGAACCTGCTGCTGTGCAGCCTGTACGAGGGCGAGACCGAAGCTTCTTCCGGCCACGACCGGTGCCCCATCCACCCCTTGGGCGGTGTGGAATGGCGGGCGGCCTCCCCCACCGATTACTGTGCAGATCTGAGCGTAGCTCTGCACTACTACAACGCCGAGGATAAGTGGAAGGACGACCGCAGCCTGCTGGGCCTTGGATATGAAAAGCTGCTTACCAGCTGTAAGCAGGCTGCCGAGAGCCGCTGGCCCCGTCAGTGCAGCGCCATCCGCACCTGTCTGGACAGGCTGGCAGAATATGAAGCTGCCGGGAGCGAAGATCTGGATGCCGTGTCCGGCTGCTTTGGCGAGCTGATGGCAGAGCTGTTCGACTACCGGCAGGATCACTGGTCACCGGAGCTGCGCAGCATCGGCTTCCATCTGGGCAAGTTCATCTACCTGCTGGATGCCTATGACGATCTGGAGCACGACCAGCGCAAGGGGGCCTACAATCCGCTGAAAGCACTCAGTCAGCAGCCCGGCTATGAGGAAGAGATGAAAGAGATCTTTGAGCTGCTGCTGGCGCAGTGTGCCCAGAGCTTTGAACGCCTGCCCTGCGTGGAGGACGCAGACCTGCTGCGCAACATCCTTTACTCCGGCGTATGGCTCAAATACAACTGCAAAACAGCCAAGCAGGCCCGCAGCCGTGGCTGAATGGCGGCTTTGTCTTGATTTTTCCACGGCAATACGGTAGACTATAAACATTGCGCGGCACTGTGGCTGCGCGAAATGAGACGTGAGGAAGTATATCCATGAGAGACCCCTATGAGGTGCTGGGCGTTTCGCGCGGCGCAAGCGATGACGAGATCAAAAAAGCATACCGCGCCAAGTGCAAGCGCTGGCACCCGGACCTGAACCCCAACGATCCTACCGCCGAGGAGCACTTCAAGGAAGTGCAGGCGGCTTACGATGCCATTACCAAGGGCGAGACCGGCCCCCAGATGGGCGGAAATCCCTACGGCAGCTACCAACAACAGGGTTACGGCCAGCAGAACTATCAGCAGCAGGGTTATCAGAACGGTTACGGCGGTTTTGACGGATTCGATGGCTTTGACCCGTTCGGTTTCGGGTTTGGCTTTGGCGGCTACCAGCAGGGTTACGGCCAGCAGGGCGCAAGCTATTCCGGCTCCGACAGCCCGGAGATGCAGGCCGCCCGCAACTTTGTGGCCAATGGCCGCTATGCGGAGGCCCGCCGCGTGCTGGACGGCATGACCGGCCGCAATGCCCGGTGGTATTATCTTTCCTCCCTCGCAAATCAGGGCTTGGGCAACCGCATCGATGCGCTGCAGGATGCCCGCCGTGCCGTGCAGCTGGACCCGGGCAACACCGAGTACCAGATGCACCTGCGCCGGATGCAGAACCCCGGCCAGACCTACCGCACCACACAGGCCACCTACACCAGCCCCGGCGGCCTGATGCAGTGGTGCTGGAGCATGATCCTGCTGAACCTGCTTTGCAACTGCTGCTGCGGCGGCTGGGGCTTCCATTTCCGCATGTGATCCCGTTTTTCTCATAAGATACAGCAAGACCCCGCACCTTCTGGTGCGGGGTCTTGTTTTTGCTTTACGACATCACTTTACGGTGATGTTGCGGCTGATCTTGCTGCAGGAGTAATTGCCGCCGATCTCTGCCGTCTGCACATAGGTGCCCGGCTCTGTGGGCAGCTCGCTGGTGGCATCACAGCCCCAGCCGGACTTCTTGTAGCTGTAGCGGATCTTATCGGTGGGCACCACCTGACCATCCACTTCCAGCACAGCCGCTTCATTGAAGCTTTGCAGCTCTACGGCGGTCATGGGCTTTTCGGCCTGCTGTGCCCAGTACATGCGCACGCCGTTTGTCTTGGGCTTGATCTTGAACATGGCAAAGCCTGCGGTGTTCATATCGCTGCTTTCCAGCGCCAGTGCACCGGCCACATAGTTGCCGGCATCCACCGGCTGCTCGTCCAGATAAATGCGGCTGAACGCGCCCTCCGGCAGATACTTGCGGATCAGGTTCAGCGCAAGGCGCAGGCCGTTGGACACCTGATCGATGGTAGGCACATAGAAGTGCAGTACATCCATCACCGAGACGGCCTCATCGGCCACCCGCAGCAGCACGCTGACATCGTTGCCGTCGATCAGCTGCTTGAGGTAGCTGTACACATTGAACTCCTCTGCCTGATCCGGTGTCTTGGACATCTTCTTGGGCAGCGGGATCATCTTAAGCAGCGTGCGGATCTTATCCGACAGCACCAGCGTCACATAGCCATTCGCTTCGCCGCCAACGCCCACCACAACACCGATATACTGGGTATCGGCAGGGTTGGTCTGCACCTCCAGCTTGTAGTTGGATCCATAAACAAGGTCGCCCGTGGCTTTGAGCCGGATGGAAACCATATCATTCTGCTGCTCCAGCGCTGCATTTTCCTGCGGCAGAGCTGCTGCAGCAAACACCGGCGTTGCTGCCGCGCTGAGCATGAACACTGCTGCCAGTGCAAGAGCTATCAATCGTTTGGCCTTCATTGCTTAAGACCTCCTTATTCTGTAAAGGGATCGCACAGCCGCGCCCCACGGCACACTGCGTCAGGAACCGGCATGATACCATGCCTGTTGTACCTCGATTTTACCGCAAAACGCTGTTTTGGTCAATAACGTGATTCAAGTAATTCAATTTTTTTATATTTTATGCAAAAAAGAGGAACCTGCCCTCTTCCAGCGGTTTCTCCCTCAAGTTCATTCATCAATAAAATATTCCGGGTGGACGCTGCGGGCCTGCGCCACCGACTGCTTATACCGGCTCAGGTGGCTTTCCAGCGCTTCGCTCACGTCGTCCGCGCTGCCGTGCAGCAGTGCTTCCAGAATTGCCGTGTGCGAGGAGCAGACCGACTTGTTTTCCTCGGTCTGCAGGCTGAACTTGCGGATGCGCTCCACATGCTGCAGGCTGGCCAGCATGTGGTCGTAGTGATCTTCCATGCCGCACAACTCAAAGGATTTGCGGTGGAATGCATTATCCAGCTCCAGCATACGGGCAGTGCGGTCCGGCTGGCTCATATCCGCTTCCAGCACACGGTATGTCTCAATGTTGCTGCGGTATTCTTCCTCCTGCCGGGGTGTCACATGGCCGCGCAGCCGGTTCAGGATCTCTTTTTCCAGTGTATAGCGGGCAAACTGCTCCATCTCCATCAACTTCAGGTTGATGGGTGCCACATGGGTGCCGCTCTGCGGTTTGATGTCCACCATGCGGGCCAGATTGAGCATCAGCAAAGCCTCCCGCATGGGCGTGCGGCTGATGCCCAGCTCTTCGGCCAGCTCCCGGTCATTCAGCGGATCACCGGGCTTCAGCTCCATCGTAATGATCCGGCTGCGGATCGTCTGGTATGCCGTTTCGCGCGCACTCAGTAATGGCATGTGGTCTCTCTCCCTTCAACCTCCGGTGTAAAGCAAAAATTGATATACTAGTATTGAAGTTATCAAGACCATATTACCCAACCACAGGGCGGCTGTCAAGTGTGGCTGCAACTAAAAATCGCCAACATTTTTCTCTGTTTTGTCAAGACAGGCCCCATGGCAGCACAAAAGCCCTCCGGGTGAAGGGCTTTTGCTGCGTTTACTTTTTAGCGGAACGGTACACCACCGGCACCCACACAAAGGCCACGGCCAGACCGCACACCACATCAATGATGGAGTGCTGCTTGGTGAACACGGTGGACGCACAGATCAGTGCAGCCCACACCCAGGCCAGAATTTTCAGGGCCGGGCGCTCCTTTGCCAGCTTGCTGTGGCTGAACGCCAGTGCCATGCAGGCCGAGCTTTGGCAATGGATGGACGGGCACACATTGACCGAGGCATCCGCCCTCCAGATCAGCTGCATGATGCTCATTGCAATGTTGCTGCGGCCCACCGCATCCACTATGGGGCGGATATCCAGACCGTTGGGCAGCAGCATGTACAGGATCAGGCAGAAGGTCATGCCGGAAAACATGGTCAGGCAGAGCTTATCGTAGCTTTGGGTGTCGCACCACCACAGCAGGGCCGTCACACCAGCCAGCAGCACAAACCAGCTGCAATACGGAAAGATGAACCACTCATTGAAGGGGATCCGGTCATCAAGCGGGGCGTGGATGATATATTTGGGATCTTTGATGGTCAGATCCAGCCAGAAGAACCAGATCAGATACACCACCCAGTACAGCTGGAACCACAGGTGCGGGCGGCGCCGGCTCCACAATTGTTTTGGATTCATGGTATTTCTCCTATATTTTCAATGTGATGACGTATGATTATACCACATCACGCCATCTTGCGCAAACCTTTCCGGTGCGATAAAATAAAAAGAGTGTTGTAAACTTGCGCTCTGTTTTTGAGCGTACCTATTATAAAAGGAGCCATTATGTTGCAAAGCTTTCCCCTTGTCCGCCTTGCCGCGCTGGATCTGGACGGCACCCTGCTGAACCGGAACAACGAGGTCACCCTTGCCACCCGTCAAGCCATTGCCCGCGCTGTAGAGCATGGCGTGGTGGTGGTGCCCGCCACAGGCCGCCCGCTGGCCAGTCTGCCGCCTGTTGTGGCAAAGCTGCCCGGCATCCGGTATGCCATCACCTCCAACGGTGCCGCCGTGTGGGACCTTGGCGATGACCCCATGGGTGCTGTGCACAGCCGCTATGCCAACGCTGCCCAGCGCCACACCAGCGAACCCGCCTGCCTGCTGCACCGCCTGATGCCGACAGAAGTGGCACGGGAAGCTTTTGACCTGTTCCAGCAGTACGATGGCGAGCTGAGCGTATTCAGCGACGGCCTTGCCATCAAGACTCCGGATGGCATTGCAAAGCTCACCTCCCGCACCACCCACTTTCTCTCCTCCGAGGCACGGCAGAACCTGACCGACGGCCGCTTTACCGTCATTCCCGGCATCGAGAGCTGGATGTCCCGCCATGCGCACGAGATCGAAAAACTGTGCATGTTCTTCGACAGCACCGAAAAGACCGCCGCTGCCCTGCCAAAGTTTCAGGCTATCCCGGGCGTGGCCGTGGTGCAGGGTTCGCCGGATAACATTGAAGTGACCGCTGCCGGTGTGGATAAGGGCAGTGCCCTGCTGGCTCTGGCCGACCTGCTTGGCATCCCCCACGAGAACACCCTTGCCGTGGGCGACAGCGAGAACGACCGCGCCATGCTGGAAAAGGCAGGGATCGCCGCTGTTATGGCCAACGGCATGCCCCAGATCAAGGCGTTGGGCGACCTTGTGAGCGAGGCCGACTGCGATCACGACGGCGTTGCAGAGCTGTTCCGGAAGCTCGGCATCTGAGCAAACCGGGGCAAAACGGCCCTGCTTTTCAGGTCATTCGTCATTTTTGTGCAATGTATACAAGCTATTATGCAAAAC
>CABQER010000014.1 GCA_902463235.1 uncultured Faecalibacterium sp.
ACAGCTGCAGGCAGCGGCGGGTCACATCGCTTGCGGTGCGGGCTGCGATCAGCTTAGCCTGTGCAGCCTCGACGCTGTAACGAACCTTTGCGCCATCCATAGCCTGCTGCTTCTTCAGAGCGGCAGCATAAACCAGATACTTCGCAGCCTCAACACGAGCCTTCATCTCAGCCAGCTCGAACTGGGTGTTCTGGAAAGCAGCGATGGCACGACCGAACTGCTTGCGCTCCTTGACGTAAGCAACGGTCTCTTCCAGAGCGCCCTCGGCGATGCCCAGAGCCTGAGAAGCGATGCCGATACGGCCGCCGTCCAGCGTAGCCATAGCCAGCTGGAAGCCCTTGCCGCGCACGCCCAGCATACGATCCTTCGGGATACGGCAATCCTCAAAGATCAGCTCGCAGGTAGAAGAACCGCGGATACCCATCTTGTCCTCTGCCTTACCAACAGAGAAGCCCGGGTCGGTGCGCTCCACGATGAAGGCGGAGCAGAGCTTAGTGGGACGGCCGCGCTTATCCAGCACGTTATCGGTAACGGCGATGACGATGAAGACATCAGCAAAGCCTGCGTTAGTGATGAAGATCTTGGAGCCGTTCAGCACCCAGTAATCGCCATCTTCCTTGGCAATGGTCTGCTGACCCTGCGCATCGGTACCAGCGCCCGGCTCGGTCAGGCCGAAAGCACCCAGCCACTCGCCGCTGCACAGCTTGGGCAGATACTTTGCCTTCTGCTCGGGAGTACCATTTTCATAAATAGGAGCAGCACACAGGCTGGTGTGAGCAGAGACGATGACACCGGTGGTGCCGCAGACCTTGCTCAGCTCTTCCACTGCCATGACGTAGGACAGCACATCGCCGCCTGCACCGCCGACCTCAGTCGGGAAATAGATGCCCATCATGCCCAGCTTGCCCATCTTTTCGACGGTCTCCTTGGGGAAGTATTCCTCTGCGTCAACCTTCTTTGCCAGAGGCTTGACTTCGTTCTCAGCAAACTCGCGGTACATTTTCTGCACCATCTGCTGCTGCTTGGACAGAGTAAAATCCATCGCTATATCCTCCTAACAGGTCTTTTTTCATTTACCGGAATAGCCCGGTGCAAACAAATTCCTCCCGACCGCTTTCCCCGCAGCCGGGAGAAATGTTTATCAGAATTTACAGCTGGTCAACAGGGGTCTTGGTGCGGTCTGCGTTGTAAACGTAGAAGCCCTTACCGGTCTTGCAGCCCAGATTGCCGCCGCGCACCATCTTGCGGATCAGCGGGCAGGCACGGTACTTGCTGTCGCCGGTCTCGTTGTACAGCACGTCCATGATGGCCAGGCAGATGTCCAGACCGATGAAGTCGCCCAGTTCCAGGGGTCCCATGGGGTGGTTAGCGCCCAGCTTCATGGCGGTGTCGATGCCAGCGATATCGGAAACGCCCTCCATCTTAATGAAGGCAGCCTCGTTGATCATGGGGATCAGGATGCGGTTGACCACAAAGCCGGCAGCCTCGTTGACCTGAACGGGGCTCTTGCCGATGGCAACGGAGATCTCCTTGATCTTCTCAACGGTCTCGGCGGGAGTGTTGCAGCCGGCGATGACTTCGATCAGCTTCATGCGGTCTGCGGGGTTGAAGAAGTGCATACCGATCAGGGGACGGGTCAGACCCTTGCCGATCTCGGTGATGGACAGAGAAGAAGTGTTGGAAGCGAAGATGCACTCGGGCTTGCAGATCTTATCCAGCTCGCCGAAGGTGGTCTGCTTGACCTTCATATCCTCGAATGCAGCCTCAACGACCAGATCGCAGTCTGCGCACAGATCTTCCTTCAGGCCCGGGGTGATGGCGGCGACGATCGCGTCAGCCTTCTCCTGAGTCATCTTTCCCTTAGCAACCAGCTTCTCGTAGCCCTTCTTGATCTTTGCCAGACCATTCTCGGCCCACTCCTGCTTGATGTCGCACAGAGCAACGGTGTTGCCCTCAACCTGTGCAAATGCCTTTGCGATGCCCTGACCCATAGTGCCAGCGCCGATAACACCGATCTTCATAGGAAATCTCTCCTTTAATATCAAAAATTATGTAATGGATTAGTTGTTGGTGAACACTGCCTTGGGCTTCGGTTTCTCACGGGACAGGAAGCAAGCCATGCCCTCCTGCTGGTCGTGGGTCTCGAAGCAATCGCCGAACAGCTTCTCCTCGACCTCAACAGCCTTCTCGATGGGCAGGCTGATGCCGTCGTTCATTGCCTTCTTGCAGTTGCGCACAGCAATGGGAGCGTTCTTTGCGATCTTGCCGGCCAGCTTCAGGACGTTCTCCATCAGCTCAGCCTGCGGATACACGGCGTTGACCAGACCGATGCGGTAAGCCTCGTCAGCCTTGATGTTCAGAGCAGAGTAGACCAGCTGCTTTGCCATGCCCATGCCGACCAGACGAGCCAGACGCTGGGTGCCGCCGAAGCCCGGGGTGATGCCCAGACCGACTTCCGGCTGACCGAACACGGCGTTATCAGAGCAGATGCGGAAATCGCAACTCATAGCCAGCTCGTTGCCGCCGCCCAGCGCAAAGCCGTTGACGGCTGCGATGACGGGGATGGGGAAATGCTCGATCATCAGGAACACATCATTGCCCAGCTTGCCGAAGGCCTCGCCTTCTGCCTTGGTCATGGTGCTCATGGAACCGATATCGGCACCGGCAACAAAGCTCTTGTCGCCTTCACCGGTCAGAACGATGCAGCGGACAGTCTCCTGATCGACTGCCTCAAAAGCAGCCTTCAGGTCAGCCAGAACCTCGGGGTTCAGGGCGTTCAGTGCCTTGGGACGGTCGATGGTAATGACCTCAACAGCGCCCTGCACCTCGGTTTTTACAAATGCCATTGTGAAAACCTCCATTTCATACAGTTCAGTTTTTTCAAAACAGCCCCCGGAACGCGGGAGGGCTCTCCGGTTCCCTCCGGCGCTCCGGGTCTGTGGTTCAATCAGGATTCAGAGAAAGAGTGCTTAGTCCATCTCAACGATGGTAGCGCAGCCCATGCCGCCGCCGATGCACAGGGTAGCCAGACCCTTGTGAGCACCACGGTGCTTCATAGCGTACAGCAGGGTGACCAGGATACGAGCACCGGAAGCGCCGACCGGGTGGCCCAGAGCGATTGCGCCGCCGTTGACGTTCAGCTTGTCCTTATCAAAGCCCAGAGCCTCGCCGACAGCGATGGACTGTGCTGCGAATGCCTCGTTGGCCTCGACCAGATCCATATCGGCAACGGTCATGCCGGTCTTGGCCATGACCTTCTTGGTAGCAGCGATGGGGCCCAGACCCATGACCTCGGGCTCAACGCCTGCCAGAGCACCGGCGACCCAAGTTGCCAGAGGCTTCACGCCCAGCTCCTTAGCCTTCTCCTCGCTCATGACGACCAGAGCAGCAGCGCCGTCGTTGATGGCAGAAGAGTTAGCAGCGGTGACGATGCCGTCCTTGGTGAAGGCGGGCTTCAGCTTTGCCAGAACCTCGGGAGCGCTCAGACGGGGGCCCTCATCGGTATCGAACACGGTGTCGCCCTTCTTGCCCTTGATGACAACAGGAACGATCTCGTCCTTGAAAGCGCCGTCCTTGATGGCCTTGTCAGCCTTCAGCTGGCTGTTGTATGAGAACTCGTCCAGCATCTCACGGGTGATGGGGCTGTAGCCGTACTTCTTCTGATAAGTCTCGTTGGTGCAGACATTCTCAGCGGTCATGCCCATGTGCTTGTTGAAGCCGCAGGCATCCCACAGAGCATCGTTGACCATGGTATCCACGATCTCGCTCTTGCCCATGGGAGCGCCCATGCGGTAGCCGTAGCGAGCCTTCTGCAGTGCAAAGGGAGCCATATCCATGTTCTCCATGCCGCCTGCAACAACGATATCAGCATCGCCTGCCTCGATCATCTGAGCAGCCATGTTCACGCAGTTCAGACCGGAGCCGCAGACTACGTTGACGGTGACGGCGGGAGTCTCGATGGGCAGGCCAGCCTTCAGGGCAGCCTGACGAGCGACGTTCTGGCCCAGACCAGCCTGAATGACGCAGCCCATGTAAACATGATCGACCTGCTCGGGCTTGACGTTTGCACGGTTCAGAGCCTCCTTGATGACGATGGAGCCCAGCTCAGCAGCGGGAACGTTGGCCAGAGTGCCACCGAACTTGCCGATAGCGGTGCGGCATGCAGATGCGATAACGATCTTTTTCATGTGAATAGCCTCCTGAATTGTGTATGTGTGTTACTTATCGGTTACCCATTTATCAAAACGCCCTGCGGCATTTTTGCGGTATCAGGTCTCTTCCCTCTCCCGGAGCTGTGCGTATTTTTCATTGACGGCCTTTTCCACATTGGGTGTGACGAACTTGCTGATGTCACTGCCGTAATACGCTGCTTCCTTTACAATGGTGGAGGAAAGATAACTCCATTTGATGCTGGTGGCAAGGAACATGGTCTCGATGCCGGGCATCAGTGCGTGGTTTGTTTGCGCAAGCTGGATCTCGTTTTCAAAGTCCGTTACTGCCCGCAGTCCCCGCACCATTACGGATGCGTGGCGCTTTTTTGCGAACTCCACGGTCAGGCCGTCGAAGCCTTCCACGGTCACGTTGGGGATGTTCTTGCAGCATTCCTGCAGCATAGCCACCCGCTCCTCCACTGTGAACAGCGGATGCTTGGCGCTGTTGATCAGCACCGCCACGATGAGGTGGTCGTTGATCTTTGCTGCGCGTTTGATGATATCAAGGTGTCCCTTGGTGACCGGATCGAACGACCCGGGATAAACTGCTGTTGCCATCGGTCAGTGTCCTCCTTGTGCGCTGTAATTACTAAGCGCGATGTGGTTCTGCCATGATAGCACTTTCCAGCTTTGGGTGCAACCTGTAACTGCTGCGGTGCGATTTATCGTTAAATTTTAAACGAACCATCCCGCACTGCTCCGCAGTTGCTTCCCACGCTATTAGTAAAGCACATCGTCAAAATTTTATCAAGTCTTTTTCTCAACTTTTTTGTTTTTTGCATACCAAACAATCCACACATAAAGCCAAGAAAACTGTTCATTATGCTATACCGGCTGTTTTTTAGCCAAAACTATTGATTCTACACTTTGTTAATGTTATAACTAAGTTGAGCTATTCTGCGCAGAGCGGAGCACACACTGCTGCCTTGTTTATAAGGTTACCATACAGATGTGGCAAAACGGTGTGCATTCCGCAAAACAGGCGTAAAACAGCTGCATAATTTGTCCGCACAGAATTGTTTACAATTCTTTTATGTATTTTAAGAGAGGATGGTTTATAATGGATTGCAAGGAACTGTACGCACAGAAGCTTATGACTGCTGCGCAGGCTGCTGCTCTGGTCAAAAGCGGCGACTGGGTGGATTACGGCTGGGCTGTGAACACCCCTGTGGCCGTGGATGCAGAGTTGGCAAAGCGTCTGCCGGAGTTGGAAGGGGTCAACTTCCGGGGCGGCATTCTGATGTGGGTGCCGGAGATCTTCCAGATCGACGACCCTGCTGCCCACATGACATGGAACAGCTGGCACATGGGCGGCATTGAGCGCAAGGCCATTGCACAGGGCTTTTCCTTCTACTCCCCCATCCGCTACTCCGAGCTGCCCCGCTACTACCGCGAGAGCAGCGACCCCGTGGATGTGGCAGTATTTCAGGTGACCCCCATGGACGAGCACGGCTACTTCAACTTCGGCCCCAGCGCTTCGCATCTGGGTGCCGTGTGTGAAAAGGCCAAGAAGATCATCGTGGAGGTCAACACCAATATGCCGCGCTGCCTTGGCGGCATGGAGAACTGCGTACACGTTTCTCAGGTAAGCGGCATTGTGGAGGGCGCAAATCCCCCCATCGGCCAGATGGCCGCTGCCGGTGCCGCCACCGAGGTGGACCTGAAGGTGGCCAACCTCATCGTGCCGCAGATTCCTAACGGTGCCTGCCTGCAGCTGGGCATCGGCGGTATGCCCAACGCCATCGGCGGGCTGATCGCACAGAGCGACCTGAAGGATCTGGGCGTGCACACCGAAATGTATGTGGATGCCTTTGTGGATATTGCCAAGGCCGGCAAGATCAACGGCAGCCGCAAGCAGCTGGACAAGGGCCGTCAGGTCTACGCCTTTGGTGCCGGCACCCAGAAGATGTACGATTATCTGAACGATAACCCGGAGTGTATGTCTGCCCCGGTGGACTACACCAACGACATCCGCAGCATCTCCGCACTGGACAACTTTATTTCCATCAACAATGCCGTGGATATCGACCTGTTTGGTCAGGTGAACGCCGAGAGCGCCGGTGTGAAGCACATTTCCGGCGCAGGCGGTCAGCTGGACTTCGTGCTGGGCGCATACCTTTCCAAGGGTGGCAAGAGCTTTATCTGCCTGTCCTCCACCTTCTTTAATAAAAAGACCGGCCAGCTGGAAAGCCGCATCCGTCCCACGCTGGAGAATGGCAGCATCGTTACCGACACCCGCGCCAACGTGCACTATCTGTGCACCGAGTATGGCTGCGTGAACCTGAAGGGCTTGACCTCTTGGGAAAAGGCCGAGGCTCTGATCAGCGTGGCACACCCGGATTTCCGCGAGGAGCTGATCCGCGAGGCCGAAAAGCTGCATATCTGGCGCAGAAGCAACAAAATTTAATAAGCGCTGCGGGTATTCCCGCTGCCCGCAGCAGGAATGGAGTTTGTCATGATGGACAAAAAGCCGCACATCAAACCGTATCTCTATGGGATGCTCGCAGGGTTTGGTGCCATTGCACTGAGCATCATCTTCTTTTTCCTTATCTACCGCTTTGACGGCTTCGGCTCGGCCATCTCTACCCTGACTGGCATCCTGATGCCCTTTATCTACGGTGCCGTCATTGCCTATCTGCTCAAGCCGGTGTGCAACAGCATCGAAAACTTTCTGCGCCGGTTCATCCCGGAAAAGATGAACGGTCTGATCAATGCGCTGTCCGTGGCGCTTACCATCCTGTTCGGGCTTTTGCTGGTGTATGCACTGGTCATGATGATCGTGCCGCAGCTCATTACCAGTGTGACTACCCTGTACTACACCGCGCAGGCCAACATTACAAAGTTCATGAACTGGGCAAGCCATCTGGAGTTTATTGAAAAGAACGAACAGATCACGGAGCTGCTCAACTCGGCCTACGCCGCCCTGAATACCAATCTGGGCACATGGAACACATGGCTCAAGAACACCCTGCTGCCCTCCATGCAGAATATCGTAAGCGGCGCAGCCATTGGTGTGCTGAACGTGGTGACGATGGCTAAGAACCTGATCATCGGCATCATCGTGGCGGTGTATATGCTGGCAAGCCGCAAGCGGTTCGTCCAGCAGGGCAATCTGGTGCTGCACAGCATCGTCCGCCCCCGCTGGGCGCAGCTGATCACCGAGGAAGTGAAGTACGCAGACAAAATGTTCGGCGGCTTTATCAACGGCAAGATCATGGACTCTGCCATCATCGGCGTGCTGTGCTATATCGGCTGCCTGATTTTCAAGTTCCCCAGTGCGCTGCTGGTGTCGGTGATCATCGGTGTGACCAACGTAATCCCCTTCTTCGGCCCCTTCATCGGTGCCATCCCCGCCACCCTGCTCATTCTCATCCAGAACCCCATCAAGGCGCTGTGGTTCGTGCTGTTCGTGCTGGTTTTGCAGCAGCTGGACGGCAACATCATCGGGCCCAAAATTCTGGGCAACACCACCGGTCTTTCCAGCTTCTGGGTACTGTTCGCCATTCTGCTGTTTGGCGGCCTGTGGGGCTTTGTGGGCATGATCGTGGGCGTGCCGCTGTTTGCCGTTATCTACGATGTCATCAAAAAGCTGGTCATCCACGGCTTGCAGCGCAATCAGGAATTGACCCTGCTGAACAGCTATCACGACCAGTTCGGCGACCCCGCAGACGATGCAGCCGCACAGCCCGCTGCATCGCAACCTGCTGAAAACCAGTAACCCTTCCCTGCCCCCGCATCAGAGCACTTCCGATGCGGGGTATTTTTAATCATATTACAAATTATAAATCGGAATTTGAAAGGAGAAAACTCATGTATCCGTTAATATCTGTTTTTATTATAGTAGTTGGTGCGCTACTATTGGTTTTTGCAAATAAAATTATAAAAAATAACAAGGTTAATCGAATTGGCATTAAAGTGGTTGGCGGTATTCTAATTATAGTTGGTTTACTTCTGCTGTATTTTTTATTATCAGGAAAATTGACATTGCCATTATCTAAGTAAGTGAAATTCCAGTTTACACAGCAAGACCCCCGCCTTATGTTCCGGGAAGGGACACAGGGCGGGGGTCGTTTATTGCTTTCTTTCAGATTTCAGCTCAGTCCTGCGGCTGAGAGGGCTTCCAGTCCTTATAGTTTTCGTACCGGCTCTCGCGGATCTTGTGGTGAGACCACACTTCGTCTGCGGTGGGCTGCCAGTCGGCGGCGTAAGCCTTGCACTTCTCGCACAGGTGCTCGACACTTTCCGGGGACTGCAGGTCGGTGCTGTGGGCACCGGTCTCGTGCACCATCTTTTCCAGCAACTCGGGGTTTTCCAGCATCGGGCAGGGACGCAGATGGTTCTTGTTGAAGGGCTGGCCGTTGTGGTAAGCCATGAACAGCGGGCTGTGCAGAATTTCCAGAATAGACTGGTCGTGGATATTGGCGTTGGAGTAGTGGATGAACACGCAGGGCTCGGCGTCACCGGCAGAGTTGATATGGAAGTAGTTGCGGCCGCCGGCGATGCAGCCGCCCACGAACTCGCCGTCGTTCTGGAAGTCCATGGGGTAGAACGGGATATCGCACTCGGAAGAGCGCAGATAGCGGATACGGTCGATCATATACTTGCGCTGCTCCGGGGTGGGCATCAGCTCCGGGGCGGCCTCGTTGCCCACGGGCATATAGTGGAAGTAGAAGCCGAAGTGTGCACCCTTCTCGCACAGGAAACGCATGAACTCATCGTTGGTAACGGCCTCGATATTCTGTCGGGTGTAGCAGATGGAGGTACCAAAGAGGATACCGTACTTCTTGAGCAGATCCATGGCGTGCATCACAGCGGCATAGTGGCCTTCGCCGCGGCGGGCATCGTTGGTCTCCGGGGTGCCCTCGATGGACAGCATAAAGGCGATATTGCCCAGACGCCGTACTTCTTCACAGAAGGGTTCGTCGATGAGGGTGGAGTTGGTGTAGATGGCAAACTGCACATCGTTATGCTTTTCGGCCAGCTTAAGCACGTCCTTTTTGCGCACCAGCGGCTCGCCGCCGGTCAGCATATACAGGTACACGCCCAGTTCCTTGCCCTGCGTGACGATCTTGTCCATATCCTCAAAGCTGAGGTTGTTCTTGTGGCCGTACTCGCCTGCCCAGCAGCCCACGCAGTGCATATTGCAGGCAGAGGTGGGGTCGAACAAAATCAGCCAAGGGATGTTGCACTGGTACTTGACGCGGTTCTCGCGAATCATCTTAGTGCCGCGGAAGAAGGCTTCGTAGCCCAGATTCAGTGCGGTGGTACGCGCCACATGGGGGTCGGTCTGGTCCAGCACGCAGTTGATAAGTTTCGTCCACTTGCTGTCGGGGTCGGTCAGCACCTTTTTGGCGTTCTCGTAGGTCTCATCGCTGAAGCCGCTGCCGTAGAACTGCTTTGCAGCATCTACCAGCTGGGTCATCGTCTTTTCACGGTCTTGCTCGGCGTGGGAAAGCGCCACGTCCACTATTTTACCAAGCGCAGCACGCTGCATCTTGTGGGTCAAGTTCTCAAGAGATGTATTCATAGCTTTTCCTCCCGAAATGATTCCTTTGGAAATTCTTATTTTGCATGACCACATCCTACCACTTTGCGTGTTTTTGTGCCATAAACAGAAAATACGCCGTGATGGAAAACCCATCACAGCGTACCCTTTGATAAAATTTTATTGAAGCCGCAAAGCACATCATTCCTCTATTTTCAGGCTGCCGGTGCTCAGGCGGCACAGTGCGCGGCGCAAGTCCCCGTGGATCATGGTGCTTACGCGCTCCACCATCTTCTTGGGGTCGCCTTTCATATCCCGGCGGATCCATTCCAGCGTCATGCCCACAAGCGCGTACTTGTAAAAATCAATAACGAACTGCTTATCTGCATCCTGCACGGTGATATCATGGCACTCGCGGTCTGCAAAGTCCTTCAGGATGGGGTCCAGCAGGCGGTAAAGGTACTGTTCCACCTGCTCCCTGCCCACCGAGCGGTAAACGTTGAGCACAAGGGTCTTATTATCCTGCAGCTGGTGCAGGATATCCAGATAGGCCTCGTTCCATGTACCAAAGCCCCGGCGGCCTTCCATCGCCTTGGCGGCATCCTCTGCAAGGATCCAGTCCACCAGATCATAGATGTCTTTAAAGTGGTAATAAAAGGTCATGCGGTTGACGCCGCAATCCTCGGTGATATCGTTGATCGTAATTTTGTTCAGGGGCTTTTCCAGCAGCAGCTTTTTCAGAGATGCCTCCAGTGCCCGTTTTGTCGTTTGTGACACAAAAACCCATCCTTTCCCGGCAGACGTCGCTGCCGTTTCCGTGAATTATACCCCATGATTTATTTTACCGCAAAATGTGACCTTATTTCAAGTAAAGATTCTTACCTTTTTATGAAGTTTGTGTGTGCACTGTCCGCCATGATGGTGCTGTTTTTACAACATATCCGCCAAAAATAAGACAAAAGTCTTGATTTTCTCCCTCCCTATGCTTAGAATGAATAAGAAGCAGAATTTTATGCAGTGCATACCTGCCGAGGGAGGGTTATTATTATGATGAAAACCATTGGGTTTTTAGGCTGTGGAAACATGGGCGGTGCTATTGCCCGCGCCGTGTGCAAGGCTACTGAGCCTGAGAATGTATTTCTGGCCAACCGCACGGCGGCGAAAGCCGAGGCGCTGGCTGCTGAACTGGGCTGTCAGACGGCTACCAACGCCGAGGTGGCCGGTGACTGTGACCTGATCTTTCTGGCGGTGAAGCCCCAGATGATGGAAGCCATGCTGGAGCCGCTGCGGTTCATCCTTGCCGAGCGCACCAAGCGGTTCGTGCTGTGCACCATGGCCGCCGGCCTGCCGGTGGCACGCATTCAGGAGATGGCAGGCGGCGACTACCCTGTTATCCGCATCATGCCCAACACCCCGGCATCGGTGGGCGAAGGCATGATCCAGTATTGCTCTGTCAACGTGACTGCCGAGGAGGAGGCCGCATTCTGCCAGCTGATGGCTCCCGCCGGTCGGCTGGACGCCGTAGCCGAGGGCATGATCGATGCTGCAAGCTGCGTTTCCGGCTGCGGCCCGGCGTGGGTGTACCAGTTTATTGAAGCGCTGGCCGATGGCGGCGTGGCCTGCGGCCTGCCCCGGGCAAAGGCACAGGAGTACGCCGCACAGATGGTGCTGGGCAGTGCAAAGCTGGTGCTGGAAAGCGGCAAGCACCCCGGTGCGCTGAAGGACGCTGTGTGCAGCCCCGGCGGCAGCACCATTCAGGGCGTGCGGGTACTGGAAGAACACGGGCTGCGCGGTGCGGTGATGGATGCCGTGCTGGCCGCTTACGACAAAACAAAGGAAATGGGAAAGGGTTAATGGAATCATGCGCATCGTTGTGAAAGTAGGCACCTCCACATTGGCATACCCCACCGGGCGGCTGAACATCCGCCATGCAGAGGAGCTGGTCAAGGTATTGAGCGATTTAAAGAACGAGGGACACGAGGTCATTCTGGTGTCCTCCGGCGCTATTGGCATGGGCGTGGGCAAGCTTTCGCTGCCTGCACGCCCTAAGGATACCACCACCAAGCAGGCCTGCGCCGCCGTGGGGCAGTGCGAGCTGATGTACACCTACGACCGGCTGTTCAGTGCCTACGATCACACGGTAGCGCAGATCTTGCTTACCGGCGTGGACGTGGAGCACACCGAGCGCCGGGTGAACATCCAGAACACCCTGACCCGTCTGCTGGAACTGGGTGCACTACCCATCATCAATGAAAACGACAGCGTTGCCACCGATGAGATCACCTCCATTGGCGACAATGACACGCTGGCCGCTATTGTGGCCTGCTGCTGCAAGGCCGATTTGCTGGTGCTGCTGAGCGACATTGACGGCCTGTACACTGCGAACCCCCACACCCACCCGGATGCGGCACTCATCCCGCTGGTGGAGGAGATCACCCCGGAGGTGATGGCGCTGGCAGACGGTGCAGGCTCGGCGCTGGGCACCGGCGGCATGGCAACCAAGCTGCGGGCTGCCCGCATGGTGACCGGCAGCGGCGCAGATATGGTCATCGCCAACGGCGCACACCCGGAACTGCTGTATGATATCGCTGCGGGCAAGTCCATCGGCACCCGCTTTGCCGGGCACAAGCAGCCCGCACTGTCTACACAGGAGGTTTGAGCTATGACCACACAGGAAATTCTGGAAGCCGCCCGCGGGGCAAAGGCTGCGCTGGCACTGGCTGATAGCGCCAACCGCGCACAGGCACTGCGCAGTATGGCTGCGCAGCTGTGCAGCCCGGATAGTATGGCGGCTATCCTTGCCGCCAACGCCGACGATATGGCCGCTGCAAAGGGACATATCAGCGAGGTGATGCTGGATCGTCTTGTCCTGACTGAGGAACGCATCCGCGCCATGGCAAATGGCATTGAAGAGGTTGCCGCCCTGCCCGACCCGGTGGGCCGGGTGCTGAAGCGGGTGGAGCGCCCCAATGGGCTGGTGATCGAAAAGACCGCCGTGCCCATGGGCGTGATTGCTATCATCTACGAGAGCCGTCCCAACGTGACCAGCGATGCCGCCGCCCTTGCCATCAAGAGCGGTAACGCCTGCATCCTGCGCTGCGGCAAGGAGGCATGGCGCAGCGCCAACGCCATTGTGCAGGCTCTGCGGCAGGGACTGCGGGAGAACAGCCTGCCGGAAAACGCGGTCTGCCTGATTGAGGACACCACCCACGCTTCTGCCAACGCCCTGATGACCGCCGTGGGCTATGTGGATCTGCTGATTCCCCGGGGCGGCGCAGGGCTGATCCGTGCCTGTGTGGAGAACGCCAAGGTGCCCTGCATCCAGACCGGTACCGGTATCTGCCACATTTTTGTGGACGACACTGCCGATCAGGCCAAGGCGCTGGACATTATCGAAAATGCCAAAGCCAGCCGCCCCAGCGTGTGCAACGCCGAGGAGGTTTGTCTGGTGCATTCTGCCATTGCGCAGGAGTTTCTGCCCAAGCTCGCACAGCGTCTTGGCCCTGACCGCGTTGCTGCAGGCAAGCTGCCGGTAGAGCTGCGGCTGGACGCACGCGCCGCCGCCATTATTCCCGGCACGCCTGCCGGCCCTGCGGACTTTGACACCGAGTTTCTGGACTACATCCTCGCCGTCAAGGTGGTGGACAGCGTGGACGAAGCCATTGCCCACATTGCGCAGCACTCCACCGGCCACAGCGAGGCCATTCTGACCCAGACACAGGCAGACGCCGACCGTTTTACCGCTGCGGTGGACAGTGCCGCCGTGTATGTAAACTGCTCCACCCGCTTTACCGACGGCGGCGAGTTTGGTCTGGGCTGCGAGATGGGTATTTCCACTCAGAAGCTGCACGCCCGGGGCCCCATGGGCTTGGAGGAGCTTTGCAGCTACAAGTACGTTATCCACGGTGATGGGCAGATTCGCTGATCTCCCCTGCCCCGGCTTCTTCATAATTTTTTTACAATTCTGTCCGGCCTGCGGGCGCGGCAGAGCAAGTTTTTCATAGTTGAAAAAAATTTCCTGTACAGGCCGATGCAAGCTGCTTTGGCCTGTATTTTTGTTTTATCGGGATGGACTGTATTTCGATTCAAGTGAAAAATATTTCACTTTTCCCCAAAAATGGATTCTCTTGGATGGTGTTATGTATCCAAGAATTTGCCGTTTCTCACAATGTAAAAGTAGTACTTTTATGTTTTTATAGGTCAAAAAAGCAAAATTTTCTCTTGACAGAGCGTTTTTGATGCGGTAAAACTATATTGTAAGATTTGATATCGATTTCACTCCCGTTTCACAGGATTTCAAAATTCGTACATCATAACTGGTGCATTGTAAAAATAAGTAAAGGAGAGAGCATCCTATGACGATCGCAATTCTTGCCCACGATTCCCGCAAAGAATTGGCCCTGCAGTTCTGTACCGCTTACAGTGCCATCCTTTCCCGCAATAATGTTATCGCCACCGGTACCACCGGCCGGATGCTTGCGCAGACCACCGGCCTGCCGGTGCACTGCTACCTTTCCGGTAAGCTGGGCGGTGTGCAGCAGATCACCTCCCGCGTTGCCTGCGATGAAGTGGATCTGGTGCTGTTCTTCCGCGACCCGCTGAAGGCCGATGCCGCCAGCCTGACCGAGCAGAATCTGCTGCGCCTGTGCGATATGCACAGCGTACCCATTGCCACTAACATTGCTACCGCAGAGGTACTGCTGCGCGGTTTGGATCAGGGAGATCTGGACTACCGTGAGGGGATGCACCCGGCCTTGATCGAGCCGATCCCCGCGGTGCAGGCTCGTGCCGTGTAAGCGTTTATTTGTGTGTTACTTTGTGTATAGAGGGAAAAAAGGAGCTATCGCAGCGTGTTGTGCGATAACTCCTTTTTGTTTGCGTGTTATTTGCCCACCGGGCAAACATTACTCCTTAAAATATGCTTTCTGGATAGCCAGCAGCACACCGGCGCGGCTGGCTGCAAAGTTCAAGCCGCCCTGCAGGTAGCAGGTATAGGGGGCGCGCAGAGGGCCGTCGCAGGAAAGCTCGATGGTGCTGCCCTGCGTAAAGCTGCCGCTGGCCATGACCACCTCATCGGTGTAGCCCGGCTCCGGGCTGGGTTCCGGGGCGGCGTAACTGTCCACGGGGCTGGCAGCCTGAATCCCCTGACAGAAGCCGATGAGCGCCTCCGCCGTACCGGCATCAAAGCAGGTAACGATATCGTTGTGATCCTCGCAGTAGCGCGGGATGGGCTTTTTGCCCAGCAGCTCCAGCATGCACTGGGCGTAGATGGCGGTCTTGATAGCCTCGCACACCACGCCGGGGGCGTAGTAGAAACCCAGATACATATCCCGGGGGGTCTCCAGCGTGCAGCCCAGTTCCTTGCCAAGGCCGGGGGCGTTCAGGCGGTAAGCGCACAGTTCTACCAGATCCTTGCGTCCCACGATGTAGCCGCCGGTGGGTGCAATGCCGCCGCCGGGGTTTTTGATCAAGCTGCCCACGGCGATATCTGCGCCCACCTGACAGGGCTCCTGCGTCTGGGTGAACTCGCCGTAGCAGTTGTCCACAAAGATGATGATCTCCGGGTTTGCGGCGCGGGCGGTATCGGCAATTTTGCGGATGGTGGCCAGATCAAAGGCGTTGCGCTGTAAATAGCCGCGGCTGCGCTGGATATGGCATACCTTTGCGCCGGGGGCTTTCTGGGCGATCAGGTCGTAATCCGGGGTGAAGTCGGCCTTGAGAGGGGCTTCGTCATAGTTCACGCCGTAGTCCATCAGGGTGCCGGTGCCCTTGCCCTTACCGTCCAGACCAATGACGCCCTCCAGCGTATCGTAGGGGCGGCCAGTGGCAGCCAGCAGGGTGTCCCCTGCCCGCAGCAGACCAAACAGTGCCACCGCCAGCGTGTGGGTACCGCTCTGGAACTGACTGCGCACCAGCGCATCCTCTGCGCCCATGACCTGTGCAAAGATCTGCTCCAGCTTGGCGCGGCCGGTATCCCACAGGCCGTAGCCGGTGGTGCCCAGCATATCGGTGGAGGACATCTGGGTATCGGCAAAGGCCTTGAGCATCTTCAGCTGGTTGAAGTCCCGGATCTCCTCCATCTGGCGGAAATAGGGCTGGCATAGCTCCATAGCCTTTTCATCCAGCGCCAGTACCTCGGGCTTATAATCAAAAAAGTGGTTCAGAATCGACATTATAACGTGATAGTTCCTTCCTGTTATTTTTGGCTCTTTGAGCCTTTGTGTTGCAATGCCAGTTCTTCCTTTCGGGAGAACTGGCATTTTTTTGCAAAAAGCTTTATTATTTTTCGGGCACATAGCGGGCATACTCTGCCTGCTTTGCAAAGCCAAGGCGGGCATAAAACCGCACCCGCTCCGGTGCGCAGAGGAACACCGGGCGCAGCCCTTCAGCGGCAAGACTGTTTGCCATTTCCACAATGAGCCGCCCGCCGATGCCCCTGCCCCGCAGCGGCTCTGCGGTCTGCCCGCAGGCCATGTAGGCCTGCCCATTGCACAGGGCATAAGCACCCACGGTGCAGACGACCGCGCTTCCCTGTTCCAATGTCCACGCCATTGCCCTGCCCCGGCTGCGCCTTGTGCATAGCTCCGAGTAAAAATCCGCCTGCCGGGCGGGGTCTGCGGGGTAAAGTGCTGCTGCCACCCGGGCGGCGGGCGCTTCCCGACAGAGGGTCAGCTGCGCCCACAAAGCTTCGTCCACGGCGGGCAGGGGCAGCGGCCCAGTCTGCGGCAGACCGAACACGGTCAGCGTTTCTGCCTTGTACCAGCCGTCCGGCGGCGGGCAGACAGTCTCGTCCAGAATGGCGCTCTCGCACCCGCAGAAGGACAAAAAGCCTGCCAGTTCTGCGGGGTTTGCATGCCCGGCCAGCCATGCCGTGCTGCCGGAAAGTTCCAGTGCCAGCGTAGGACCCGCGTAGAACCGCCACGGCTGACTTTTGCGAAAGAGCGCACAGTCCAGCGGCAGCAGAGCGTCCAGCACCGGCAGACCCCGGCAGGCATTCGCGAACCGGGTACGGCGCTTTGCATCCTTTACCTGTGCAATCACTTGAGCGCGTTGACGATCTTTTTGAACTCGCGGCCGCGCACCTCAAAGTTGGGGTACAGGTCAAAAGAAGCACTTGCCGGGGACAGGATGATGATATCCCCGGGCTTTGCGGCGGCACGCGCCAGCTCTACGGCGTGCTGCATGTTATCTGCGTGCTGAATGGGCAGCGCAGTCTCGTCAAAGTCAGGGCACTCCCGCACAGCCTGCTCGATGCGGGGGCCGGTAGCGCCCATCAGCACCAGATTTTTGACGTGGGCGATGACCTCCGGCGCCAGCGGCTCGTAAGGGATGTGCTTATCGTAGCCGCCCGCAATGAGGATGACCTTCTGACCAAAGCTGCGCAGACCGGCAATGGTACGGGTGGGGCTGGTGCCGATGGAATCGTTATAGTACAGCACGCCGTCCAGAGTGCGCACCGGCTCAATGCGGTGCTCCACGCCGGTGAAGGTACTGCCCACCTGACGGATGGCTTCTACGGGCACTTCGCCCCACACAGCAGCGGCAGCAGCCAGCAGGTTCTCGATGTTGTGCAGGCCGCGCAACTTGACATCTTTCTGGGCAAGGAAGGGGGTCACAACGCCATCCTCGGCCATGCAGAGCATGCCGTCCTCCTTGCGCAGGAAAGCACCGTTGTCGGTATCGTGCAGGCGGGTGAACCACACCTGCTTGCCCTTACAGTCTGCCTGCATGGAGCGGCTGATCTCGTTCTCATAGCCCAGCACAGCACGGCAGGGCTGCTTCTGGTACAGCAGGATATTGCGCTTGGCATCAATGTATTCCTGCATATCCTTGTGGTGATCCAGATGGTTCGGGGTCACGTTGGTGACCACGGCAATATTGGGGCTGGCGTGCATACTGATCAGCTGGAAGCTGGAAAGCTCCACCACAGCCACATCCTCAGGGGACACCTCCGGCAGCATGGGCAGCAGGGCTGCGCCGATGTTGCCGCCCAGATGCACCTTGCGGCCTGCGGCCTCGTAAAACTTGGAGATGAGGGTGGTGGTGGTGGTCTTGCCGTCCGAGCCGGTCACCGCTACGATCTCACAGGGGCAGAAGTCGAAGAACAGTTCCACTTCACTGGTGACCATGGTACCGGCAGCCATGGCATCCTGCAGGGGCTTTTCAAAGTAGCCCACAAAGCCCGGGGTGCGCATGATGATGTCCTGTCCTTTAAAGCCGTCCAGATAGTTTTCGCCAAGGCTCAGGTCGATGCCCAGCTCCCGGATGGTAGCGGCGTAATCGCCAAAATCTTCCACACTCTTTTTCTGGTCGCACAGAGTCACATGAGCGCCCAGCTCCACAAACTCCTTAATGAGGGTCTTGTGGCTGACGCCTGCACCGATAAAGGCGACCTTTTTGCCCTGAATAAGCTGGGCAAGCTTCTGCTGATCTTTCTGCATAAAAACAGTTCCTCCTCTAATAGGATCATGGTATAGCACCGCGCCGCACGGGCAGCGCGGGGATCACTTTGCTGTACCATTATAGTCCATTTGCGCGCAATTGGCAACGGAAAACCGCACAGTCTGCTTCAAAAAGCCCGGTAAATTCACAAAAAGGCAATTGTTTTTTCTGCTGCTTTCTGCTACACTTGTCGTTGCAGAGCGTTTTTTGCCGTTTCTGCGCGAAGATGAACGGAATGAGGTTATTCTTTTTGAAACGATGGTTGCGTTTTACCGCAGCGGTGCTGGCTGCTGCGTTTCTTTTTGCCCTGACCGGCTGCGGCAGCTCCACAAACTCTGCCAGCTTTACATGGTTCGTGGACAGCATCCCCGCAAATCTGGACCCGCAGGTGGCGTCCGGTGCGTCGGACGTCATCGCCTGCGAGAACCTGTACGGCACGCTGGTGCGCAAGGACCCGGACGGCGAACTTGTGCCGGGGCTCTGCGAGAAGTGGACGGTGTCCTCGGACGGGCTGACCTACACCTTTACCTTGAAGGACGGCCTAACCTATGCAGCCGCCAAGGGTGCTGCCACAGAGTACGACATTACCGCCGAGGACTTTGTGTTTGCGTTCCGGCGCATTTTCCGCGCCGATACCGCCTCGCCCTATGCAGTGGAGTTTTCCGCCATCCAGAACAGCGCCGCCGTGCAAGCGGGACTGGCGGACGAAAGCAATCTGGGCGTTTCGGCCAATGGGGCGCTGACGTTGGTGTTCCGGCTGAGCGAACGGGACGATAACTTCTTAGCAAAGCTGGCATTGCCCGGTGCAGCCCCCTGCGACGAGGCCTTTTTTGAGAGCACCCGGGGCACCTACGGGCTGACTGCCAAGACTACGCTTGCAAGCGGTAGCTTTTACCTGTATAACTGGACGACTAACGGCCTGTTTTTGCGACGCACCGTGGAAAGCCCGCTGGTTGGTAGTCTGCGTCTGGTGCAGGACACAAGCGGCAGCGGCAAAAGTGCAGCCCAACTTATTGCCGACGACAAATGCTCGGCAGCGCTGGACGAGAGCGGCGAAGCCACCAGCTTACAGACGGTAAGCTATTCCGACACCACATGGGCGCTGCTCTTCAACGCGGCGGAGGGGTCGGTGTTCCAGAACCAGCAGCTGCGGCAGGCGCTGGCCGGGATTGCCCGGGAAAACGCCGATGTGCCCTCCAGCGGCCTGTACGCCGCTGCAAAGGGGCTTGTGCCGGAGGGACTGACCGTGGACGGTCTGGACTACCGCGAGACTGCCGGGAATCCCCTGCCCACCATCCCGGAGCCGAAAGCCTTGTATCTGGCTGCCCGGCAGGGCATGTCCACCTCGGATTTTTCCGGCGTGACCCTGCTGCTGCCCAAGAACGCCGGGCTGGGCGAACTGGCCGACCAGATCAACAGCGCATGGCAGAAGGAGTGCTCCCTGTTCTTCTCGGTGGAGGAGGTAGAACAAGACGAATTTGACGCCCGCATTGCCGCCGGGAAATACACCATTGCCCTTGCGCCCATCCGTGCCGAGGGCGGCAGCGTGTACCAGATGCTGCAGCAGTTCACCACTGAGGGAGGTAGCCTGACCGGCTATGCCGATACTGTTTATGCCGACCGGCTGGCACTGAGCGCACAGCAGACCGGCAAGGACCGTTGCGCTCTGTTGGCGCAGTGCGAGCGGCAGCTGCTGGAAAGCTGCACCGTAGTGCCCCTGATGGCACAGCAGAAGCGTCTGCTGCTGGCAAATGGCGTGCGCGACTTGGTATTCGACCCGTTTTTCCCTGTGCTGGACCTGACTTGGGCCAAAATGAGTTGACCGCAAATTTCGTGCGGAAAAGCCTTGACATTCCTGCCCTGCTTTGTTACAATAATGGAGCACTTGCAGGGTTAGCTCATCCGGTAGAGCGACTGCTTCCCAAGCAGTAGGCGGCGGGTTCGAGTCCCGTATCCTGCTCCAAAATATAGCGGTAAAACGTTCAGAATCTGTTCGTTTTACCGCTTTTTTGTTTGTGCCCATTTCAAAAAATGACGTAAAAATTTGTGCTAACGCCTCGTAAACTCCCCAATAAGCTCCCCAAAACACGACACTCCCAAGGGATTTTTCTTTCCCTCAGGAGTGTCGTTTTGTCCATATTTATTTCCTTCTTTTTCCCCCACCCCAAAAGCAAAGCGGCAGGCTCTGGAACAGCCTGCCGCTTTTATCGTGCAACGAAAATTCTATCTCAGCGTATCATCAACACTTCTTCATCCGCTCCAGCGTCTCGTCCGCCTTGATGGCCTCCGGCGTGAAAGAATTGTTCTTCCACCACGCCACCAGCGCAGCTACGGTGGTAATGCCCGCCGTGACCAGCTGCTCCACGGTGGCGCTCTCAATGGGCAGCACGGGCTTGCCCAGAGCGCTGAGCACCTGATTGGTCAGCGCCAGCAGCAGGGCTGCGGTGCGTGCCACGGTGCCCGCAGAGATGGTCGGTTCGTTGTAAGTAGAGATGTGTGCTTTCATGTTCAGCTTCCTTTCTGCTCTTCTTCCGAGCGCTGCTTCAAAATATCCACGGCTCTTGCCAGCACCTTCGGGATCGGTACGCCCATCAGCCCCGCGTTCTCGATGATGCTCAAGGTCTCATTTGCAATAAATCCGATCACCACCGCGTCCCGCACAAAACTGGAGCCCATCACGGCATCCAGTCGGCACGCCACCAGTACGATCAGCAGGCTCATGCCCTTGCGGCACAGGCCCTTCCACCCCGCCCTGCTCTCCAGCGTGCCGGTCTTGGTTTTCGGCGAGGCATGGAAAACCCCTGCCACGATCAGACCGGTGATGTAGTCCACCGCCATGCAGATAATCAACGTCTGCAGCGCCGCGTCCCAGCCGCCGTACAGGCTGGCAATGGCACCGCCGATCAGCC
>CABQER010000015.1 GCA_902463235.1 uncultured Faecalibacterium sp.
GTGACCGAAGTGCACACCTGCCTCGAGAAGCTGCTTCATAGAAACGACTGCCATAATAAAATACCTCCAGATATTGTTTTGCCTCCGCACACCGTGATCTGCACGGTACATCGGGTACCGGCGGACTGCCCTCAACCCAAAAGGGCACAAAAGGGCATAGTGATGCGTGTGTAATGCTTTGTTATAATAGCACAAAAAGAATGCGGTTGCAAGTAGTTTTCTCTGTTTTGTATAAAGAATTTCTTGTTTTTTCTCTTATTTGCCCGTATTCATCCCGCTCAGGCCCGCAACACCCATGCGGTTGAGGGCGTATCCCTTGCCGAACATCAGGTCGTATTGCAGCATCCAGTGCTCGTTCGTCCAGCGCTGCTGGAACTCCGTGGGCTGCTGGGTGGTGGTGCCATCCAGATTCATGGTGGTGCCGCGGGTGCAGCTGCGGCTGGCAACCCGGAGCTGCCGGTTGAGGAACTGGAAGTACAGCGGCTGTTCCAGCCCGAACAGTTCCATCATCACCGGGGAGATATCGTAGGCGGCAATGGTGCCAAAGTCCACCTGCTGCTGGCTGTAATTCGACCACATCAGCAGCGTGGTCTGGTGCAGACGGGGGTCTGTGCTGGAGCCGCTAGCGTAGCCGGTGGTGGTGTAGACATCGTAGTTGGAATCGATGGGGTTATAATGGTCGCCCCAGAACACCAGAATGACCGGCTCGTCCACCTGAGAGAAATACGCCGTCAGCTTGCCCAGCATGGCGTCTGCATCCCGGATGCCGGTAGCGAAATCTTCCAGCGCGCCCACGGTGCTGCTCTTGAGCCCCACCGGGTGGGATACAACGTGCACCCGCTCATCGTCCGGGTAGTTATCCCTATTATAATTGGTATGGTTCTGCATGGTGACCGCGTGCAGGAAGATGGGCTTATCAGAGGAAGTGCTCATCTTCTCGTACTGCTGAATGATCTGGTCGGCCATGGAGTCATCGGTCACAAGGCCGCTGGTCCAGTAGTGCTTGCGCACCTTGGTCACGCCGTGCATATCTTCCAGACTGATAAAATCGCTGAAGCCGAGGTTGGGGTAGGCCTTATCGCGGCTCCAGTATTTTGCCCAGAAGCAGTGCACCGCAGCGGTCTGGTAGCCCTTGAGCTTAAGGTAATTGGGCAGGGCGAACATGGGCTTTGTGACGTGCTGCTGGTAGGGCTTGCTGCCGCTGGGCAGGAAGGACACGGAGTAGCCGGTCAGGGCTTCAAACTCCACATCACAGGTGCCGCCGCCAAAGCTGGGGCTGTATGCCCTGCCGTAAGCGCTGGTCTGCTGCAGAGCGTGAAGGTTCTGCGATACATCGGTATCAAAGGTGATGCCGTACTGTTCCAGCTCGGAAACATCCCAGTAGGACTCGTCCATCACATAAATAATGGTAGGCTGCTTTGCCTGCTCCTCCTTGGGGGTAGTGGCGGCATAGCTGCCCGCATACATGGGGCCGGTAGAGAATTTTTCGCTCTCGGCTACGTTATCCAGAATATCGTCCACTGCCTGTTCCGAGTAGCCCTCGGGCTTGTCGATCTCCAGATTGGTGAGGTTGGTCATAAAACCGGTAAGTACACCGTAGTAGCGGTAGTAGCGGTCCTGCATCCACGCATCCGGCGTGATGCCCAAAACCTGCGTGACGGCGGGCTGCAAGTAAACGCCGAAGATCAGCAGACACAGTGCCGCTGCCGAAGCGCCGCTGCCCGCAAGCCTTGGCAGCCAACGCTGGCGCAGCCGCCCGCGGTAAATAAAGAAGCTTGCCACCGTCAGCACCAACACCAACACAATGGAGACAACCATGCTGGTCTGCAGCTTGAGCCCGGCAGCAGAGGCCACACCGGCGGCCTCGGACACCTGCATCAGGTCCCACGGCAGAAAGGGCTCACCCCGCAGCTGCATGGTATAGAAGTTTACTGCGCAGGGCGCACAGCCCAGAACGGCCATACCCAGCGTGGCAAGCGGCGGGATGCGCAGCACCCAGTCCAACAGCTCCCACACCAGAAACAACAGCAGCCATGCCAGCAGGTACGCCCCGAAATGGGGAAAAATAAAGCTGATAAAGGTATCAGCGGTCAGCGACCCGCGCGCGATCCACTCGCCCAGCAGCAGCACGATAAGAGAAGCTGCCGCCGGGAAGAGCATCCGCAGGGTCAACAGCGGTTTGGATGTTTTCATAGTTGATATCCCTTTCCACGTCCCGAACCCTATTTTCAAAGTGGCTGTGCTATTTGCACAAGCCTTTCTTGCCTATTATAGTCACTTTGCCGAAAATGTCCATTCATGATTTTACAAAAATTACGGTTTTATTTTTCAAAATATTCCCCTATTTTTCACAGACCCAGCTTTGCCCGCAGCTGCTGCCAGAAGCCGCGAGGCGCTGCCGGTGCTGCCGGCACGGCGGTATGCACCAGAATGGCGTCCGTGCCGATTGTTTCGATCTCCCGCCATGGGATGGTCAGGCTCTCGTCCCGGCCCAGCAGGCCCAACAGCCGTGGCCTGCCCAGCAAGATCAGGCATTGCAGCTGCGCCGTTGCGGGGTCAAACTCCAGATCGTCCGCGCGGCCAAGGCACACTCCCTGTTCCAGCTGGACGACCTCCTTCTCGCACAATTCCCGGATCGTCACGGCGCTCTCCCCTTTCTGCCACAGCATACGCCGGGGCGGCATTTTATATGCCAAAAGGGGTGGAAAGCACCCACCCGGTTGTGGTATACTATGGAAAATATCTGAGAAATATATCCAAAACAAGCGAGGCAGCAGTTATGTATAAAAGCATTATTTTTGATATCGGCGGTGTGCTGGTGGATTTTGACCCCAAGGCATACCTTGTAGACCGGCTGTGCAACGCCGAAATGGAAGAAAAAGTCTATGACCTGACCTTTGGCAGCGAGGAGTGGCAGCTGCTGGATGCAGGCAAGCTTTCCCGCTACGATGGCAACCAGCGGATGCTGGAGCACGCCCGCGCCGAGGGCTGCGCCTTTGAGGTGCAGGGCGTGCTGGACGACTGGATGCACATTCTGCGCCCGCGTCTGCGTATGCTGGAACTGGTGCGGCGGCTGAAGAACCACGGCTATTGCGTGTATTACCTGAGCAATATTCCGCAGGATGTGCTGGAATTGCTGACCGAGCGCGGCGTGCTGGCCCAGTTTGACGGCGGTGTGGCCTCCTGCGAGATTCAGGTAAACAAGCCAGACCCGCAGATCTACAAGGCTCTGCTGAAGAAGTATCAACTGAAGTCCAGCGAGTGCGTATTTATCGACGACAGGCTGGAAAACGTGCAGGCTGCCTTTGCGCTGGGCTTTGCCGGTATCCAGATGAAGGACAGCGTAGGAACTCTGATCCGCAGCCTTGCCACCTGTAACGTGACGCTGCGCTGAGTATTGATACAGTAAAACGCAGCAGCCCCTGCCGGAAAGGTCTCTCCGGCAGGGGCTGCTTTGCGTTGGTGGGAACTTACTTTTCCTCGTAGCTCTGGCAGTAGTGCGGGGTCTCCACCTGCTGAGTGGTGCAGTTGCACTGCTCCGTCACCTTGATCTGCGGCAGATCACATTTGCAGCCGTCCACATTGTGGCAGCACGCGCAGACATCACAGGTCACGCCGATGTTTTCCATGCTTATCACCTCTTTGTCCATAGGTTGCCCTGTGGAGCGAAGGTTTATACATGGGTTTTATCCGTTTGCCTTTTTGGCTTCCCGCTTGGACTTGAGCGTGACCGCCACATGCCTGATGGACAATACCGGGTGCACCGGCAGCATACGCGGGCCTGCCCAGCGCATGACAGCGCGAATCTTCTCCCGCATTTCCGGTTTATAGCAATGAACCTTGCAGGCGGAACAGAAGGTTTTTGTTTCCATAAACGGGCACTTTTCGATGCGTGCAAGCGCATAATCGTGCAGCTGCTGGCACTCCGGGCATAAAGCGCCTTTGGGGGTATCGTGCTGTTTGCGGCAGTAGAGTGCGATCATCTCGCTGACAAGCAGTTTTTCATCTGCACGCTTTTTATCCAAGTTTTTTGGGGGTTGCTGCATCGGGTCCGTTCCTCCTGATCGTTCCTTATTCTCTTTTACGGCCAGACCGGCACGCAGCACGGCGCACTGCACCGCGCAAAAGTGCAAAGCCTGCCGTAACACCAATTGCAGCAGCCATTTCCATACACACCGCCTTTATCAAAAACGGCAGGAGTTACCGGATTGCTCGTCCGCTTTCCCCTGCCGCAAATACAACTTTTTACGATATCCTGTGCAAAGGCTGCTGCATCCTTAATGAATGTTAGATCCATCTAACATTCATCGCTATATAAATGCCGTTACACGGCAAGTTATAGTTTAGCGCAGCAAACCATTTTTGTCAAGAGAGTGCTTTCCCGGCAAAGCTTACCAAGCAGCCAGATCTGCACCCAGCTTACGGCAGACAGCCTGCACGTCATCATCGGGGGTTTCATTGCAGATGAGGCCTTCCTCGCTGAACAGCTGTGCGCCGTCGTCCTGTGCGCGCTGTGCCCAGTCGCGCATCCACTGGCCGTCACCCCAGCCGTAGGAGCCGAACAGTGCAATCTTTTTGCCGTTCAGAGAGCCTTCCAGTGCAGCAAACATGGGCTCGAACTCGCTCTCTTCCAGCTGCTCTGCACCCATAGCCGGGCAGCCAAAGGCCACCACGTCAAACTCTGCCAGCTTTGCGGAGGTCATCTCGGCGCAGGGCACGATGGTGCCGTTGGCGCCTGCGCCCTCGGCGATGCAGTTTGCCATGGTCTCGGTGTTGCCGGTTGCGCTCCAGAATACGATTGCTACTTTGCTCATAAAACTCTACCTCTTTCTCTGTGTAGTTAGTTGAGAATAACTTCATGTTCTGTGAAAATGCGTCCATATTTCATGACGCATTTTTGTAGTTAGTATTTTCTAACCGTCAACAGGATACCACAGCCCTGCCCCGCTTGTCAAGGCATTGGCGCAATGTTTGCATGATGCAACAATCCTGCCTTTTCTAAAGCACACAAAGGGGGTATTTCAGCTGCCCAATATGCGGAAAACCACCAGCAGCACCCCGTAGATGACCGGCTGGTGCAGCAGATACAGCAGCAGTGAATGCCGTCCAAGCCAGCCCAGCGGCGGGCAGACCGAGCGGCGCAAGAACTCCATACGCTGCCGCCCTACAACGCCGTAGAGAAAGTACCCCACCCAGAACAGAAACAGCCACGGCAGAAGGGCAAAATAATCCGTAGAATAGAACCAGCACGGATAAAAGCCAAAGTACGCTGTAACGTAGTTTGCATACAGTGTCTGCGGCAGCCAGAGGCGCAAACTGCCAAAGCCCAGATAGCCTGCCGAAACATTGCGGGTAAGGGCAAACAGCACTGCCGAGACGGCAAGCCCTGCCGCCGGGGGAATGCGCCGCAGCGGCTTTTCCAAAAGGCCGGTCAGCAGCATGGCGCTGCCCAGCAAGGTCAGCACGCCAAAAACGACCCTGTCCTCCGGCATAAAAAGCAATGTGACCGCCGTGACCAGCGCCCCTGCCCCGAACACCTGTGCGCCCCGGCGCAGGGTATGATGCCCCAGCTGCACACAGAAACCAGACAACAGAATAAATACCCAGCAGATGCTCTGCTGCCACAGATGCCCGGGCAAGCCATAATACCAGTCTGCCTGAATGCCGAACAGATAGACCAGATCCCAGCAGCCGTGATAGAGCATCATACTGACCAGATCCAACCCGCGCAGCTCGTCCAGAAGGGAGTAGCGGCCAGAAGTGTTACTGTACTTCACGGCGTTTTCCTTCCTTTTTGTCACGCTGTTACACCGTTTTGCGGCGCAGCAGGCTCATGGGCGGCAGCTCCGGTGTGGGCACGGTGTATTTTTCCATAGCGTGAGGAGTACTTTCCACCCGCTCCCCTGCTTCGTTCTCGATCCATTCCGGGGTAAGCGGGATGCTGCGTCCGTCCGGGCACAGTGCCTCCAGCGTATCTCCAAGGCTCCATTTGCCACGCTGCTGGCAGTGGGCGATGCCGTTTTCCCAGCTGTCCACCGTGCCCACGAACTCCCACTCGCGGATGTAGGTAGCGCTGTCGGTGGCCTGTTTGGCCTGCTCGCGGCCAAAATAGAAGCCGGGAGAATAGTGACGGTGGCTGGTGCGGGTAAGCTCCGCGTACACCTCCGGCGGCAGTTCAAAGTTATCGTTTGCCGGGTCGGCCAGATAGGCGTCCAGTGCCTTGCGGTAGGCGGCGGTGACGCTGGCAACATAGTAGAAGGTCTTAGCGCGGCCTTCGATCTTCAGGCTGTCCACGCCCGCCTTGCAGATCAGGTCGATGAAGGGCGCAGTGCACATATCGTTGGCGTTAAGGATATAACTGCCGTTCTCATTCTCTCCGATCTCGTACAGCTGGCCGGGGCGGGTCTCCTCGCTCAGGTAGTACTTCCAGCGGCAGGGCTGGGCGCACTGACCGCGGTTAGCGTCACGTCCGGCCATGTAGTTAGACAGCAGACACCGGCCGGACACGCTCATGCACATCGCACCGTGCACAAAGGCTTCGATTTCAAGCTCCGGCGGAGTCTTATCGCGCAGGATGGCGATATCCTGCAAGGTCATCTCTCGGGCCAGCACCACCCGCTTTGCGCCCATTTTGTAGGCGGCGCGGGCGGCTGCCCAGTTGGTGATGCCGGTCTGAGTAGAAAGATGCACGTCAATATCCGGGGCAAAGGTCTTGCAGGCGTCCAGCACACCAAGGTCTGCCACGATAAAGGCATCCACACCGGCTTTGGCGGCTTCCTTGATGGCCTCCGGCAGACGGTCGGCTTCCTCGTTGGTAGGCAGGGTGTTCATGGTCAGGTAGACCTTGCGGCCGCGGGCATGGGCGTAGATGACGCTTTCCGTCAGCTGCTCCGGGGTAAAATTAGCCGGGGCAGAGCGCATACCAAACTCCGGCAGGCCACAGTAAACGGCATCGGCACCGTAGTTGATGGCATAACGCAGACGTTCCGCATCGCCCGCCGGGGCAAGCAGTTCCGGGATCTGTAACATTTGTAGGTTCCTCTCTTATGTATCACAGTTTTTAACGGGAAAGGGGCCGCTGCACCGTGTTTTTTAGTGCAGCGGCCTTTCCTCAGTTTTTCAGGCTTTTGTTCACAGCTGCGGCAGTTTTGCAGTTGGCGTTATGCTCTGCCAGCGTGTGGGCGTAGTAGTAGTTGCCCTTGAGGTCGGTCACAAAGAAGTAAGCGTCCTTGGCGTCCTCATCGGGCTGCGGCTCCAGCGCCGCCTTGATGGCGGCAAGGCCGGGGTTTGAGATAGGGCCAGCGGGCAGGCCGATGCAGCTGTAAGTGTCGTATGCTGCAAGAATATTTTCCGGGATATCGTCCCAGCCGCCGTAGTAGGGCGCGACCCAGTTCCAGAGATAATTGTTGTCGGCATCGCTCTGGATATGGCTGGAAGTGTTGCTTTGCAGCCGGGGGTAGGGCGAGTCCTCCGCCAAGCGGTTGCGAAACACCTGCGCAACGTTGGAGTCCTGACTGTTGCCCGCTTCCTCCTGCACAAAGGAGGCAAGGGTGACCAGCTCCGACAGGGTCATCCCCTGCTTTTTGAGAGCTGCGTACATTTCGGCGGTGATCTGCGCGTCGAACTGAGCGTAGAAGGTTGCCACATAGTTGTGCACCGTATCGTCCTTCAAAAACTCGTAGGTCTCCGGGAAAAGATAACCCTCGCACTTCATAAAGCGGTTCGGGGCATCTTTATCCTCCGGGACATACTGCCAGAAAGTATATGCGCTGAAATCACCCTCGTTGGCTTCCTTCAAAAACTCCTCGGCGGTGCACAGACCGGCAGATTCCATCTTCTGGGCAATGGCAATGGCCGTGGTGCCCTCCGGGATGGTCACCCGCACCGTTTCTGCCTTGGCGTACTGGGAAAGGGTGGCGATGATCGCATCGTAGGAAATCGCACTGGTCTGCAAGACAAAATCGCCGTACTGCAGCTTTGCGGCAGCGCCCTTTTCCCCCACATACCAGCGGAACAGGTAGGCAGAGCGGATGACGCCCGCGTCCTTCAGCTTGTTGGCAATAGCCGCCACGCCGCTGCCCTGCGGGATGCTTACGGTCACCTCTGTGCTGCCGGGTGCACCATTGCCGTGGATCTCATTGTAGGCAAAGTGCACCGCTGCACCTGCCGCCAGAAGAAGCAACAGAAGCACCACCAGCAGAATTTTGCCTGCACTGCCCTTTTTGCGGGCTGCGTGTGTATCGTTGTGTGCCATACGCACCTTCCTTTTTTCAGTTTTCCAGCATCAGACGCAGATAGCTTTCGCTCACGTCAAAAGGCTCTGTGTCAAAGCGGATCATGCCGTATTCCTGCCGGGTGCCCTCGCCCAGAAACAGCGGCTGGGCAGCGCCTACCGTGATGACCGCCTTTTCCACGATAACTTCCTTCTCGCGGGCGGCTTCCATCAAAATCTCGGCGGCGCGGTCGCTGTCAGCCATCATCTCCACAAAATACAGAGTGTCCTCCTTGCGGAAGTAGATGCCGTAACCATGCTCGTTGGACACGATGGTAGCGCCCCGGGCGTACAGTTCCTGCAGCACCACCGCCATGCGCTCCGGGCTCAGCTGCACAGTATCCTTCCAGAACTGCTCCCGCAGCTCGCACAGTTTTTTGGCCGTAACCGTGTCAAATTCCGCTTGGCTCCACAGGTTGCGGCTCACCTCGCGGGGCAGGCAGCGCAGGGCAAAGGCCTGTGCAAAGCCCTTATCCTGCAGCAGAGCGGCCTGTGCTGCATCTGCCGGGACTGCCACGGTGAAGCCTGCGCCCCGCAGCTTTTGCTGGGCGCACATGGTATCCAGCAGACCCGCCAGCAGCAGACTGCCCTCGCCGCACAGGCACAGGTAATTGCCCGTGCGCCCCTGCAGGGTGACCGGCACAGCCAACGCAGCCGCCACGATGGTATCGTTTTCATCGGCCACATAAATGTTCTGCACACCGGCAAAGCGTTCCAGTACCATTTTTGCAAAATCTTCGGTATCATGATGCTGGCTCTGCCACAAAGCCAGCACTGCCGCCTCGTCAGACGGCTGCATCAGACGATACATCGTTCAGGATGCCCCCTCTTATCATATTTTATCGTTCAGCCCAGTGTTTTCCGGGCAAGCTGCTGCACCTCTTGCTGGATCTCTTCAATGCTGCGCATGGCGTCCCCGCTGGTGCAGTGCACGGTGTCCCAGCCAAGATGCCGGGCGCAGAACTCGGCGGCTGCGCGGCTGCGCGCCAGATAAGCCGTATCCTTTTCGTGCACGTCCTTTTTGCTCTCGTCGCCGTGGTAGCGCTGGGTCATCAGCCGCTGGCTGACCGCCGGGTCTACCTGCAAATAGATGACCCTGTCCGGCGCAGGCAGGCCCAGCAGACGGAACTCGTAATCGAACAGCCAGTGCAGATATTCCTCCCACTGCATCTGCGGAAGCTTCGAGCACTGGTGCACCGCGTTAGAGGTGGTGTAGCGGTCGGCGATGATCACACCGCCCTGCTCATAAAAGATGCCCCAGCTGGTTTTATAGCTGGCATAGCGGTCCACCGCGTAAAAGCTGGAAGCCGCATAGGCGTTTACATCGTCCGGGTGCTGGCCGAACTGCCCCGCCAGATACATCTTGACCAGTGCGCTGGAATCGCTGGCATAATCCGGGAAGGTGATCTTCTGCACCGGCACGCCCTGCGCGGCGAGATGCTCTGCCAGCAGCTTTGCCTGTGTAGCCTTGCCACTGCCGTCCAGCCCTTCCAGTACGATCAGTTTGCCTTTGCTCATACGGCGGCTCCTTCTTTGATAGCGGCATATTTTGCGCGCACCTCGGTGGTCTTGCCACAGCACATCTTGCCCTCCGGGCAGGGGCCGCACAGGCAGGCGGGACCTGCCTTGGCAAAGATATGGGGTGCCACCGGGTACACCAGCGCGAACATTTTCTCGGCCAGCTCCCGGATCTCCCACTGGGCGCGGTTGCAGCAGCGCAGCTGGAAGAAGTTCATCAAGCTGCGGGCGTTCATGGTGACCACCATTTTGGTCTCGCAGGCGTTGGGCAGCACAAAGCGGGCGTCCTCGTTGGCCTGTTTAGAGGCCTTGGCGCGGGCCTGCTTTTCCGACATTCCCTCGGCCATCAGGCGGGCGGTGTGCCCCTCCTCCAGCTTATGGGCAAGGTCGAGATAACGCTGGGCGTCCTCCTCCATACTGGCAAGAAAGGCAGCCTTTGCTTCCGGGATGGCCTCGATCTCCGGAGGCGTCACATAGCGGAAATCGTCCAGACGCACATAGCGCTGGCTCTGCACGCTGAAGGACGCGATGCGGTGCCGGGTGATCTGGGCAAGCAGGGTGCGGCTGACTCCCTCGATGCCAAAGGTAAAGCTGGCGTGCTCGATGGGGCTGGCATGGCCAAGGTCACTGAGCATAGTCAGGAATTTTGCAGTTTTTTCCTCGTCCAGCCCGTCCAGAAGATCGGTGATGTGGGCGTCGGAGTAGCAAAGCTTTGCGGCAGCCGCCACCACCTTTTCCGGTTCCGGGGTGCGGGCGATCAAACGAACAGTCATCATAGGGTCATTCTTCCTCCGTAATTTTGGTCAGGGGCGCAAAATTGGCCATCGTTTTCTTGATGCCCACTTTTTCAAAGTTGATCTCTACGATCTGATCCCCGGCAGCGGGCTTTACCTTCAGCACCGTGCCGCGGCCGAATACTTTGTGCTCCACGATGTCACCCGGTTCATAGTGCTTTGCGCCAGAAGCTGCCGGTTTTACGGCAGGATTTGCTGTAAAGTTTGTTTGCTTTACGGTATTTTTTGCCGAATTTCCGTTGGAATATGCAGAACCAAATCCGCTGCTTCTGGTAGTCGGCTGGGTGGAGCTGTTGCCATAGTGACTGCCAAAACCGGAAGAAGTGGTGCTTCTTCCACCGTAAGAGGAGCCAAAGCCACGGCTTTCACCGGCGTTATATTCCCGGTTCAGGTAGCCGCTGCGGCTGCCTGAGCTGTAACCGCCGCCGTAGCTGCTGCGGCTGTAACCGGAGGGGCCAGAGTAACCGGATGCTCCACCGGGCACGGTATCGCTGTAACCAGAGCCCCAGCCACCCATACGGGAACGCTGTTCCAGCACCGGGCTGCGGGTCTCCTCGATATATTCCGGCTCGATCTCCCGCAGAAAGCGGCTGGGCTCGTTGCGCTGGGTGCGGCCATACAGCATCCGGGTGACGCTGTTGGAGATGTACAGCTCCTTTTTGGCGCGGGTGATGCCAACGTAAGCCAGACGGCGTTCCTCTTCCAGATCTGCCTCGGAGTACTTGCTCATCTCGCTGGGGAAAACGCCCTCCTCCATGCCGATGAGGAACACATAGGGGAACTCCAAGCCCTTGGCAGAGTGGATGGTCATCAGCACCACCTGATCGCTGCTTTCGTTGTAACTGTCGATATCGCTGATAAGGGCGATATCTTCCAGATAGCCCTCCAGCGTGGCTTCCTCGCCGTGCTGGTCGCAGTAGTTTTTGACGTTGTTCACCAGCTGACCCAAGTTCTGCAGACGGTCGGCGGCATCCTCATGCCCCTTGGCGGCGTCTGCTTCCAGCATGGCCTTATAGCCGGTCAGCTCAATGACATCGGAAGCGAACTCGTCCAGCGTGCGGGTAGCAAGAGAATCCTGCAGGCGCTGATAAATCTGCCAAAACTTGAGAAGCGGCATGACCGCGCGGGAGAGCTTGGCGTACTGGTCGGCATGACTGATGACATCCAGCATACTGACCCCCTGCTGCCCGGCAAGGTCCGAAATGACGTCCACGGTGGTAGCGCCAATCTTACGGGAGGGCTCGTTGATGATGCGGCGCAGCCGCACATCGTCCCGAGGGTTGGCCACGATGGACATATAGGAGTGGATGTCCTTGACCTCCTTACGGTCGTTGAAGCGCTGCCCGCCCACGATCTTATGCGGAATACCCGCGCGGGTGAAGTAGCTTTCGATGGGAGCCGACTGGGCGTTCATGCGGTAGAGAATGGCGTGGTCTGCCAGATGCCCGCCCGCCTTCAGGTGCTGGCCGATGACATCCGCGATGTGGCTGGCCTCGTCCTGCTCGTTCTCGGCAGTATACACCTGCACCTTATCGCCCTCGCCGTTGTCCGTCCACAGGGTCTTGCCCTTGCGCTCGGTGTTGTGCTGGATGACACAGTTGGCTGCGTTAAGGATGTTGGAGGTGGAGCGATAGTTCTGCTCCAGACGGATGGTCTTTGTGCCGGGATAGAGCTTTTCAAAGTTGAGGATATTTTCAATGGTAGCACCACGGAAGCGGTAGATGCTCTGGTCGTCATCGCCCACTACGCAGATGTTGCGCTCCGGCCCGGTGAGCAGGCTGACCAGACGGAACTGCGCCACGCTGGTATCCTGATACTCGTCCACCAACAGGTAGCGGTACTTATTCTGGTAGAATTCCCGCACGTCCGGGTGGTCGGCCAACAGCTGCACGGTCTGGTAGATGAGGTCGTCAAAATCGAACGCACCAGCTTCCTTCAGCTTTTTCTCGTAGGCTGCGTAGATGCGGGCGGTCTGGGTGCTCTTCACGTCTCTGGCGTGGTCTGCAAGTGCCTGTTCCGGGCTGACCAGCTGATCCTTCCAGCGGCTCATCTGGTTGATGGCGGCTTTGATGGGCAGAAATTTATCGTCGATGCTCAGCTCTTTATATACCGTTTTCATCACACGCTGGGCATCGTCTGTATCATAGATGGTAAAGCTGCGGGGGTAGCCGATCTCTTCGGCCCAGCGGCGCAGAATGCGCACACAGGCCGAGTGGAAGGTGGAGGCGAACACCTCGTCCCCTTCCTCACCGCCCAGCATCCGGCGCAGACGCTCTTTCAGCTCCCCTGCCGCCTTGTTGGTAAAGGTAATGGCCATCACGTTCCAGCTGCGCACCGCGTTGTGGCGCAGCATCCCGTCCAGCCAGCTGGGGGCATCGGTACCGGTCATGATGGCGGTGCGCAGAGCCTTGACGTCCTCCTCGGTCACCGGACGGGGCGTTTCCTTGGAGCCGTGCGCCGAGCCAAACCGGATGAGGTTGGCGATGCGGTTGACCAGCACAGTGGTCTTGCCGCTGCCCGCACCGGCAAGGATGAGCAGCGGGCCATCCGTGGTAAACACAGCCTGCCGCTGCATATCGTTCAGGCGGCCGAATTGCTTTTCAATGTAAGTATCACGCAGGGTGCAGAATTCCTGCCCGAGAGATGCTGCCATGGTTTCACCTGTTTCCTTCGCTGTTATTCATACCGTATAGTATAACACATTTCGAAAAAGTTGTACACCAAAACTGCATGGAGTTACAACTGCTTTTCCAGCAGATAGCGATCGTAGCCGCCGTACATCTCCCGGCGGCAGCGAATAACGAAGCCACCAGCCTGTGCGTTGCGCAGGCTGTAACTGTTATCCGGGCTGACAGTAGCGCCCAGATGAGTGATCTGTGGCGGCAGCAGCGGCAGAGCCGCTTCCAGCATGGCGCGCTGCAGACCGTTGCCTCGCCAGTCCGGGTGCACCACCGCGCTGTCTGCGTTGGCCCAGTGCTGCCACTGACTTTGCGGCACGCCCAGAAAGGCAGCGTAGTTTTCATCGCTTTGCCCGCACAGGCGCAGGATGAGGTACGCACCCAGCCGCCCCTGCTGCCACGCACCGATACACACCCCGGTGCGCAGATAATCGGTAATGTTTTCCAGCGTATCCGGCACGAACTGCTCCGGGTGCGGCATGGCGGCGCGCACTTCGTTTTGCAGTGCGAACACTACCGGAGCCTCGGCAGGGGTGCAGCGCCGCAGGGTAACGGTCTGCCGGGCGGACTTGCCGCCTACTTTTTGCAGAAAATAGTCCATCTGTACTATGCCCTCCAAAATAAAATCGTACTTTTCAGCAGATTCCAGTATAAATGACGCTTTTCTAAATGTCAAATTATGCTATAATAGGAGAGAAGGGGCTGTGGAGGGATCCTCCCTGCCCGTTTGTATGAAGTTCGGGGCGGCTTGCCGCCCGGAAACGGAGGAACCATCCATGAAAGATCCCGCACTGGCATCGTCCAGCCGCTTGGGCGGCGCTGTGATCAGCGACCGCGTTGTTGCAAGCCTGCTGGAAGAGCTGACCAACGGGCGCTATGCCCAAGCCGACCGCCTGCCCGCCGAGGTAGACCTTGCCACCGAGCTGGGGGTGAGCCGCACCGTGATCCGTGACGCGCTGAGCGAGATGGAGCGCGCCGGTTATGTGGAACGGGTGCGCGGCATTGGCACGGTGGTGAACCGCGCTGTGCTGGGGCTGCGCAGCCGCTTGGACCAGAAGCTGGAGTACTACCCGCTGATCCGCAGCTTTGGCAGCTATCCCCATGCCGACGGCATTCAGGTGATGCTTCTTCGTGCAGGCGAGGAGATGGCGCATGCGCTGGCGCTGGAAGTCGGCGACGAGGTGATCTGCATCAAAAAGCGCATCCTTGCCGATACGACCCCGGTGATCTATTCCATCGACTACCTGCCCCGCAGCCTGTTCGGCAACCGGGACTACACCCGCATCGACCTGACCGGCGACATCTTTGAAATTTTGGAGCAGGAGTGCCACCAGCAGATTTCTTCCAACGTGGCGCACCTGAAGGCCAGCTGCGGCGACGAGGCCATCCGTGCAGCCATGCGTCTTGCCCCGGGCGAGGCCATGCTGCTGCTGGACGAAGTGTGTTTCAATCGTTTGTGCAGGCCGGTGATGCGCTCGCTGAGCTACTACACGAACTTTTTTGATTTTTCCATTTTACGCAAACTGCTTTAAACGGAGGTATCCTATCTATGCGTCATCTGATCGACCCTTTGGATCTCACCCAGCAGGAGATCACACAGCTGCTTGATCTTGCCGACCGTATCTGTGCCGACCCCGCCGCCTATCAGGAGGTGGCCAACCACAAAAAGCTGGCTACTTTGTTCTACGAGCCCTCCACCCGCACCCGCCTGTCCTTTGAGGCGGCTATGCTGAACTTGGGCGGTCATGTACTGGGCTTCCCCAGCGAGAACGTGTCCAGCGCCACCAAGGGCGAGAGCGTAGCCGACACCATCCGGGTAGTGTCCTGCTATGCCGATATCGTTGCCATGCGCCACCCCAAGGAGGGCGCACCGCTGCGTGCCTCCCGCTATTCCCGCATTCCGGTGATCAACGCCGGTGACGGCGGCCACCAGCACCCCACCCAGACCCTGACCGACCTGATGACCATCCGCCGCCGCATGGGCAGGCTGGATGACCTGACCATTGGTCTGTGCGGCGACCTGAAGTTCGGCCGCACCGTCCACTCCCTGCTCAAGACCATGGCGCGCTGCAAGAACGTCCGCTTTGTGCTGATCAGCCCGGAGGAGTTGCGGGTGCCGGATTATATCATCAACGACGTGCTGGAAGCCAACGGCATCCCCTACAAGGAGACCCGCAGTCTGGAGGAATCCATGCCGGAGCTGGACATCCTGTATATGACCCGCGTGCAGAAGGAGCGCTTCTTCAACGAGGAGGACTACATCCGCCTGAAGAACAGCTATGTGCTGACCCGCGAAAAAATGGCACAGGCCAAGCCCACCATGGCAGTGCTGCACCCCCTGCCCCGCGTGAACGAGATCGCACTGGATGTGGACGACGACCCCCGCGCCGCTTATTTTGAGCAGGTGCAGAACGGCGTTTACGTCCGCATGGCACTGATTATGACCCTGCTGGGGCTTGCAGACCCCAAAGCACCGAAGGAGGAAAACTGATATGTTGAATATTGACGAAATCCAGAACGGTATTGTCATCGACCACATCAAGGCAGGTACTGCCGTTGGTCTGATGGATCTGCTGGGCATTGCGGGCAACCGTACTGCCAGCGTAGCGCTGATCCAGAATGCACGCAGCAAAAAGACGGCAAGCGGCCGCAAGGACATCATCAAGGTGGAGGGCGACGCCTCCTGGCTGAACCTGGATGTGCTGGCTTATCTGGACCCGAACATCAGCGTGACCATTATTGAGAACGGCAAGGCTGTCCGCAAGGAGCAGCCCAAGCCCCCCAAGCGTCTGGTGAACATTGTGCGGTGCAAAAACCCCCGCTGCATCTCCAGCATTGAAGAGGAGTGCGACCAGATTTTTGAACTGAGTTCCAACGGCAAGTACCGCTGCATCTACTGCGAGCAGGAGCTGCAGGTGAAGCCGGAGTAACTGCGCTTTTTACGATTTTAAATGCGCTCCGCTTCGCTCTGCGCATAGTTTAAGGAATTGCATTTTAGTTTTGCAGCTCAGCCAAGCCTGCGGGCTTGGCTGAGCTGCTTTTTCACGGGAGGGACGCAGAGGGAAACCGCAGCTGCCGCGCTGGTTTTCTACCGAAACAGTCGCACGGCGGGTCGGCTTTCTGCTGACTGGCAGATACGATGATTTAATAGATAAAAAGGACTGCTCTACTTAGCAAAACCCATGTAGAGCAGTCCTTTTTGCACAAAAGAAAACTGACGGGACTCTTTGCAGCGCACGATACTCCGGTCTGTCCACGCTATTCCCAAACAGCAGGCATAAACGGAATTGTGACGCATCGAGAAGCTTTATCGACTGCAACCCCCAAAAAGGCCCGCCGCAGAAAGTCCCGTCAGTAAGGTACTGTGCATTCCTGCACAGCCCCAAAAAGCAAAGGTATACAGCCTGCTTACACGCACCGCAAGCTGTTTTTCCATCCAGCAACAAAGCTTTTAAAAGGAGGGTGTTCCCCTCCCACCGCAACGTGACCATGTCCGCACGGAAGGCTTCCTTTACTGACCACAGTATATCAGAGTTACGCTTCTGTTGCACAAAAATTGTCATATTCTGACGGTGCAGATGTCATGAATTGTCGGTGGGCACCGCACAGGTAAAGCGGAACCAATTGTCCCGGCAGCTCAGGGTATACTCCGCACCGTGGCGCAGCAGAACGTCCCGCACGTTGGAAAGCCCCATGCCGTGGCCGGGCTCTTTGCGGGTGGTGCGGGGCAGCTGCCCATCCGGTGGCAGCTCCACGTCCCGCTGCACCCGATTGCGCACCGAGAGGAGATATTCCTCCTCCGTTTTGCGCACCCGCACATAGACCTCCGGCGGGTACGCCTGCGCTGCGGCACAGATGGCGTTATCCAGCAGATTAGCTAAAACGGTGACCATATCCACCCCGCTCAAGGGGAAATCCCGCAGGTCACAAAGGTCAAAATACACGCTTACGCCCTGCCGGGCGGCTTCCTCGTACTTGCGAGTCAGGATGGAGTCCAGCAACGGATTGTGGGTGTCCATAATGGTAGTGCTGGCTGCCACGGCCTTATCCACACCGGCAATATAGTCCTGCGCACCGGCCACATCTCCCTGTGCCAGCAAGGCACGCAACGCACCGATATGGTTGGTGAATTCGTGGGTCAGGCGGCGCTGGGCGGTGTAGGAATCCAGCAGAGCCGAAGCCCGCTGCTGCTCCAGTTCGGCCTGAAAATGCAGGCTGCGCCGCTGCATGACCTGATCGTTGAACATAGCCACGATACACAGATGCACCATGACGGCCACTGTGAGACCCACTGTCATCCCCATTGTGGCCATGGTGGCCCTTTTGTTGTTATCTGTGAGCATGAGCAGGATGTTCAGCACCACGACCACGCCCGGAAAAAAGCTCATGGTCAGCGCCTGCAAAGGCTCCAGCGCATTGTATCTGCGCCACTTGCCCACAAAGAACGATACCCCGGTGCTGACTACCAGATTTGTGAATGACATTATGACCAGACAATCTGCGCGCTGGATGACCTGTTGTAGCTCACACTTCAGGATCCACGATATGACATACCGCGCACTGTTTTCGACCAACAGGCACATGGTGCCGTTGATCAGACAGGCGGTAAATTTCTGCCCCGGCGTGCCACCAAACAGCATAACTGTGATGAACAGAAAAAGAAGCGTGCAAACCACTGCCATCGGCGTAAAAAAGCCATAGTTGCGCACGACCGAGAGGGTCATCGTGAGCATGGTTATAACACAGGACCATACCAGTGGGTGCTTTACCTTGCCTTTGCCAAGGTAGGCGTACTCCACCATGATAAAGCCGAGCCATTGGGTCAGGCAGACCCAGTGGCCGTACACATACCAGCGCCAGAATCCTTCATTCATCGCCGAACTGCCCCTTCCATTCCAGCCATGCGCTGCGGATAGCCGGAAAATCCTGTCGGCTTGCGTTCAACTCTACCCCACTGCGCAGTTCCACCTTGTAATTGCGGATGGAGCGCACATACTGCAGATTGACTACATCGCTGCGCCCTACCTGCAAAAAACCGTTTTCGTACAGCATGGCAGGCAGATCAGCGATCTTGCCGTAAAAGGTGCAGATGGGCTGGTGCGGGATATCGCCGTAGACGTTGATCTGCCGCAGATTGCTTTCCAGATAATAGATCTGATCCAGCGGGATCTCACTGGTGGTACGGTTGTGGTGCACCTCCAGCGTTTTTCGGGGGTCGGTCATGCCGGAAAAGATATCCTCCAGACAGCTGGGCAGCTGGGCGGCAATATCCCGCTTGAGTAGATCGGGTAAGAGGATGGCATTACTGCCAGCCCCTCCCCTAAGAACCGTACGTGAGAGTTTCCTCTCATACGGCTCAAGCCTTTCATAAAGCTCCCGTCAGGGAACCCGGCTCAACAAA
>CABQER010000016.1 GCA_902463235.1 uncultured Faecalibacterium sp.
ATCTGGAGATCATCGTTGACCGTCTGCTGCGTGAGTTCAAGGTTGAGGCAAACGTGGGTGCACCCCAGGTTGCTTACCGTGAGACCATCCGCAAGGAGGCCAACCAGGAGACCAAGTACGCACGTCAGTCCGGTGGTAAGGGCCAGTACGGTCACGTTAAGATCAAGATCGAGCCCAATGAGCCCGGCAAGGGTTACGAGTTCGTCAACGCTATCGTTGGCGGCGCTATCCCGAAGGAATACATCCCTGCTATCGACAACGGTATTCAGGGTGCTATGAAGGCTGGCGTTCTGGCAGGCTATCCTGTTGTTGATGTCAAGGTCACCCTGTGGGATGGTTCTTATCATGAGGTCGACTCCTCTGAAATGGCCTTCTCCATCGCTGGTTCTATGGCATTCAAGGATGCTATGCGCAAGGCTGATCCTATCATCACCGAGCCCATCATGAAGGTTGCTGTTATCGTTCCCGATGAGTATCTGGGCGATGTCATCGGCGACCTGAATGCTCGCCGTGGTCAGATCCAGGGCATGGAAGCTATGGCTGGCACCCAGCGTGTCAACGCATTTGTGCCTCTGGCTCAGATGTTCGGCTACGCTACCGACCTGCGTTCCAAGACTCAGGGCCGTGGCCAGTATGTCATGGAGCCGTCTCACTACGAGCCGGTGCCCAAGAACATTGCTGACCAGATCATTGCTGGCCGTACCAAGGGCTGATTCCTGAAAAATGGATAAAGATTTTGCCGGGGTAGTGTAACTCCGGCAAAATTTCCTGTAAAAGCACTTGATTTTACAGGGCAAATTTAGTAGAATAGCCTTGCAATGCAATGTCTGCATCTTGCAGGGTTGTTGTAACCAAATATCAAAACCTAAATTAAGGGAGGATATTCCAATGGCTGAAAAGGCAAAGTTCGACCGTTCTAAGCCGCATGTTAACATCGGCACCATCGGTCACGTTGACCACGGCAAGACCACTCTGACCGCTGCTATCACCAAGTACCTGGCTCTGAAGGGTGATGCAGAGTTCATGGACTACGCTAACATCGATAAGGCTCCCGAGGAGCGCGCTCGTGGTATCACGATCAACTCCGCTCACGTTGAGTATCAGACCGACGCTCGTCACTACGCTCACGTTGACTGCCCGGGCCATGCTGACTACGTTAAGAACATGATCACCGGTGCTGCTCAGATGGACGGCGCTATTCTGGTCGTTGCTGCTACCGATGGTCCCATGCCCCAGACCCGTGAGCACATCCTGCTGGCTCGTCAGGTCGGCGTGCCCTATATCGTTGTCTTCATGAACAAGTGCGATATGGTCGACGACGAGGAGCTGCTGGATCTGGTCGAGATGGAGATCCGTGAGCTGCTGAGCGAGTACGACTTCCCGGGCGACGATACCCCGATCATTCGTGGTTCCGCTCTGAAGGCTCTGGAGTCTACCTCCACTGATCCCAATGCTCCCGAGTATGCTTGCATCAAGGAGCTGATGGACGCTGTTGACACCTATATCCCCAACCCCGATCGTGAGGAAGACAAGCCCTTCCTGATGCCCATCGAGGATGTCATGACCATTTCTGGCCGTGGTACCGTTGCAACCGGTCGTGTTGAGCGTGGTATTGCTAAGGTTGGCGATGCTATGGAGATCGTCGGCATCAAGCCCGATCGTCTGAGCACCACCATCACCGGTCTGGAGATGTTCCGTAAGTCTCTGGACTTCGCTGAGGCTGGCGATAACATCGGCGCTCTGCTGCGTGGTGTTGATCGTACCCAGATCGAGCGTGGTCAGGTTCTGGCTAAGCCCGGTTCCGTGCACCCCCACAAGACCTTCGAGTCTCAGGTGTACGTTCTGACCAAGGACGAAGGCGGCCGTCACACCCCGTTCTTCTCCAACTATCGTCCTCAGTTCTACTTCCGTACCACCGACGTGACCGGCATCATCACCCTGCCGGAAGGCACCGAGATGTGCATGCCTGGCGATAACGTCATGATGCACGTTGAGTTGCTGACCCCCGTTGCTATGGAAGAGGGCCTGCGTTTCGCTATCCGTGAGGGTGGCCGTACCGTTGGTTCCGGCGTTGTTGGCAAGATCATTGAGTGATTTTGTCCTTGAACGTAAGTTCCAAGGCTAATTAGCAATTTATAAAGACCTTCCCGTTCCGGAGAGCGGGAAGGTCTTTTTTTGTTGTTTATGGCAGCTGCAAGCGGTTAGACTTCACAGCTCCTTTACCGGGTCATGGTGTTATAGCAGTCTGCAAACGCTTGCAGAAAGAAGGTCACTTCCTCCTCTGTGGTAAGGTGGCTCAGGCTGATGCGCCACGAAGAAAGGGCGTTGCGCTGGTCCTGACTGACGGCCAGCACTGCCCGGGAGGGCAACCCATCGGAGGAACAGGCAGATTTGACCGAGACGCACACCCCGCATGCGTCCAGCTCCCGCTGGAACACAGTGCCCTTTACGCCCTGCACGCTCAGGTTCAGGATGTGCGGTACAGCGTTTGCCGGGCTGTTGATGCGCACTTTTGGATAGCGGGAAAGCTCTGTCCGCAGCCGGTCATTCAGGCTGCGGACGGCTGCGGCGCGGGCGGGAAGTTCCGCCGTAGCCTTTTCCAAGGCCAGCGCCAGCGAGCAGGCAAGGGCTACGGTAGGTGTGCCGCTGCGGTAGGGGGTAGTGCTCTCTCCACCATGAATGAGGGGCGGCAGTGCCAGCCCCAGCCGCTTTACCAGCACACCAATGCCGTTGAGCCCGTAAAACTTATGGGCTGTCAGGCTCATGGTGTCCATGCCCTCAAACTGTACGGGAATCTTTCCTACGGCCTGTGTGGCGTCCACATGGAAATGGCAGCTGGGATATGCCTTTAAAAGCTCTGCAATCTCCGCAATGGGCTGTACCACGCCCAGCTCGCTGTCCACAGCGGTCACAGCCACCAGCACGGTGTCCGGGCGCAGCCGTTTTTTTAGGTCTGCAAGGTCTACCGTGCCGTCCGGTAGGATGTCCAGCAGCTCCACCTCGTACCCCTGCTTTTGCAGCGCCTCCAGACTGCCGCTGATGGACGAATGCTCCAGCGGGGTAGAGAGGATGTGCCTGCCTGCTGCACCTCCCAGCGCTGTCAGCCCCTTCACGGCAAGGTTGTTGGCTTCGCTTGCACCGGAGGTATAGATGATGCCCGCAGACGGTGCGCCCAGACAGCGGGCGATGCTGCGGGTCGCCTCGTTTATAGCGGCCTTTGCGGCAGCGCCTGCCTGATGGTGGGCGTTGGCGTTGCCCGGGTAACGCCGCTCTGCTTCGCAAAAGCATTGCAGCACTGCCTCGTCCACGGGGGTGTTGGCAGAATAATCCAGATAGAGCATAGAGCCTCCTGTAATATCAACATATTATGATAGTAGGAAATAAGAACAGGCTCTATTATAGGCCATTCCATCCCAAAGCGCAACCCCTGCAGCCCACGGCGCGGCGGAACCGGCAAGAAAAAGCTGTCAACACCTTGCTGGAAAGCCCAAAATCTGCTATAATTGTCCAAAAGGCAGCAGCGCTGCTGCTGCCTTGCCGGAGCGGTTCCGGTTGTTGGAAGGAACACAAAAAGAAGGGGAGGAGTACCATGTTCAAGCGCGAGCGACTGCATAGCGGCTTCTTTCCCGTTTTTGTGTGGAGGTCTTGTTCCTGAAATTCAGAGGCACTGCTGTTTCAACGGCAATGCCTCTTTTTTTGGGAATAACAGTACAGGAGGTTTTCCATGAGCGAAAAGATCGATTACTCTAAGGGCGTATATGACGCCAAAAAGCTGGGCACCGGCAGAATGTTCATTCTGGGTGTGCAGCACATGTTTGCCATGTTCGGCGCAACGGTTCTGGTGCCGCTGCTCACCGGCCTGAGCGTTTCCACCACTCTGCTGTGTGCCGGTTTGGGCACGCTGCTGTTCCACCTCATCACCAAAAAGAAGGTTCCGGCATTCCTCGGCTCCTCCTTTGCGTATCTGGGCGGCTTCTCCATCGTGGCTCCCATGCTGGCTGATGCCGATGGCAACCTGACCGTTGCCAACACCAAGATGCTGCCCTATGCCTGCGCTGCCATTGCGTTCTCGGGTCTGGTCTATCTGGTGGCCAGCCTGCTGATCTCCACTTTTGGCATCCGTCGCATTATGAAGTTCTTCCCGCCGGTGGTCACCGGCCCCATCATCATCTCCATCGGTCTGATCCTTGCTCCCTCTGCCATCACCAACTGCCAGTCCAACTGGCTGCTGGCCTTTGTGGCACTGGGCACTGTGATCGTGTGCAACATCTGGGGCAAGGGCATGGTCAAGATCCTGCCCATCCTCATCGGCGTGCTTGTCTCTTACGCGGTGGCACTGGTCACTGGCGCAGTGGATTTCCAGAAGATCTCCGAGGCCGCTTGGCTGGGCATCCCCCTGCACAAGGAGGCTATGGGTCTGTTCGCCATTGACGGCAGCCCGGAGTTCATCAGCGCTCTGTTTACCATCATCCCCATCGCACTGGCTACCATGATGGAGCACGTCGGCGATATCGCCGCCATCAGCGCCACTGTCGGCCACAACTATATCAACGACCCCGGCCTGAACCGCACCCTGATGGGCGATGGTCTGGCCACCACCATGGCCGGTCTGCTGGGCGGCCCCGCCAACACCACCTACGGCGAGAACACCGGCGTGCTGGCACTGAGCAAGATCTACGACCCGCTGGTCATCCGCATTGCCGCTGTGCTGGCCATCATCCTGAGCTTCAGCCCCAAGTTTGAGGCCGTCATCAACACCATCCCCACCGGCATCATCGGCGGTATCAGCTTCGTGCTGTACGGCATGATCTCTGCCATCGGTGTGCGCAACGTGGTGGAGAACCGCGTGGACTTTACCAACAGCCGCAACCTGATCGTTGCCGCCGTCATTCTGGTGTGTGCACTGGGCTTCAACTCTGTGGGCGGCGTTGGCTTTACCGTTGGCAGCGTCACCATCAATCTGTCCGGTCTGGCTGTGGCTGCGATTGCAGGTATCCTGCTCAATGCCATCCTGCCCGGCAACGACTACGAGTTTGACGCCACTGCCGGTTCCGATGCTGCTACCAGCGGCAACCTGCAGGTCTGATCCTCGGGAATGCGTCCAGTTTTCTGTAAGGAAATTTGGGCATCTTGCCAGATTTTAATAAATAGGAATAATTCTTAAAAATATACTTGACTAACTAGGAATTATTCGCTATAATAGAGCCATGGAAAGGGAAGTACACAAAGCCCCCTTCCATGGCTCTTTCTATACCCGGCAGCGCGGCTGCCCCGCATAGAACCAACAGGCGGGTGGTTTCCGTCCTGTATCATTTTTAACAGATCGAATGGAGGTAAATTCTTATGAAGAAATACGTTTGCACCGTTTGTGGTTATATCGCTGAGGGTGAGATCCCCGCTCAGTGCCCCGTTTGCAAGGCTCCCGCTTCCGCTTTTGTGGAGAAGAAGGGCAACACCTACGTCACCGAGCACGTTGTTGGCATCGGCAAGGCAGAGGGCGTGCCGCAGGAGATCGTTGATGGTCTGCGTGCTAACTTTGAGGGCGAGTGCAGCGAGGTCGGCATGTATCTGGCTATGGCTCGCGTGGCAGAGCGTGAGGGCTACCCCGAGATCGCCGAGGCCTACAAGCGTTATGCTTATGAGGAGGCTGACCACGCATCCCGCTTTGCAGAGCTGCTGGGCGAGGTCGTGACCGACAGCACCAAGAAGAACCTGATGATGCGTGCTGAGGCCGAGTGCGGTGCCTGCGCCGGTAAGATGGATCTGGCCAAGAAGGCTAAGGCGCTGAATCTGGACGCTATCCACGACACCGTTCATGAGATGGCAAAGGACGAGGCTCGTCACGGCCGCGGCTTTGAGGGCCTGCTGAAGCGTTACTTCAACACCGAAGTCTGATAAGGGTTCCCCGGTTATCTATGTTGCCCGCTGCAAGGACATTCCGCCTTGCAGCGGGCTTTTTTGGCGTTTCGGGCTTTAAAAAACGGTGCAGAACCTCCGGTAAGTGTTTTATACGGATTTTTTGTTTGGTGGGCAAACTGTGGGCAAAACTCGCTGATTTGTTCAATTTTGACCTCTTTTTTTGCTTTTGCCCACAAAAAGCCCGAAAGTTGGCTTGTGGCCTAGAAAAATCGACTATAAATATAATTCTCGATGTGGGCAGACTATTTGACTGTTATCTGTAAAAATACCATTTCCGGTAACGCTCTTCCCGTGAAAAAGCAAACGGGGAAGATCCGCAGATTTTCCCCGCTTGCAAATATAAAATGTTCTTTCCTCTGAAGATGCGCAAAGCGAACGCGGCGCGCATTCAAAACCGTCACGTTACAAAAAAGGCAGCTGCGCAGAAATCCGCGCAGCTGCCTTTTGCTTTTTCGCCTTACTGGATGCCGGTAACAGGGTAGTCCTGCGCCTCTACGGCCTTCTTCAGTACCTCATCGTCTACTTCAGCGTTCAGGGTGACGATGGCAGTACCGGCTTCGTGGCTGACAACAGCCTCGTCCACCTGCGGCAGAGCCTCCAGCGCCTTCTTGACGCGGGCTTCACAGTGGGGGCACATCATGCCTTCTACGGTCAGGGTCTTTTTCATAGCGGTCTCCTCCTTTTGAGTTGTATCTTCCTCCGCTGCGGGCTGCACAAGGGCAGCGGGCAGGGCAGGGACGTGTTTGGGCGGGTGGTCACGCTTTGCGCTGTGCAGGTCGAACAGGTTCAGCCGCAAGGCGTTGCTCACCACGCAGAAGCTGGAAAGGCTCATGGCAGCTGCGCCGAACATGGGGTTCAGCGTCAGTCCCAAGGGAATGAACACACCGGCTGCCAGCGGAATGCCGATGATGTTATAGATAAATGCCCAGAACAGGTTTTCATGAATGTTACGCAGGGAAGCGCGGCTCAGCCGGATGGCGGCGGGCACATCCGAGAGCTTGGAGTTCATCAGCACTACGTCCGCAGCGTCAATGGCCACATCCGTGCCTGCGCCGATGGCAATGCCGGTGTCAGCTCGGGTCAGGGCAGGGGCGTCGTTGATGCCGTCGCCCACCATGGCTACCTTGCCGTACTTTTGCAGCTGCCGGATAACGGCCTCCTTGCCCTCCGGCAGCACTCCCGCGATCACCTCGTCCACACCGGCCTGCCGGCCGATGGCTTCAGCGGTGCGCTGATTGTCGCCGGTCAGCATCACTACCCGGATGCCCATGTTCCGCAGTTCCCGGATGGCCTGCGGGCTGTCCTCCTTGATGGTATCTGCCACCGCGATAACGCCCAGCAGACGGCCTGCACCGCCAAAGAAGAGGGGCGTCTTACCCTGCGCAGCCAGTGCAGCAGCCTGCGTTTGCAGCGCAGCAGAGATAGCGACCTTTGTGCTAATAAAAGCAGCGTTGCCGCCAAAGATCTCCTTACCCTCCAGCTTGGCGGTAAGGCCGTTGCCCGGCAGGGCGGTAAAATCGGTGACAGAGGGCAGCGCCAGCTGCTTTTCCTCTGCATAGGCCAGCACTGCCCGCGCCAGCGGGTGCTCGCTGCGGCCCTCCAGCGCGGCTGCCAGTGTGAGCAGTTCGGTCTCGGTCACGCCCGCAGCGGGCAGAAGGTCGGTGACAGTGGGCTCGCCGCAGGTGATGGTGCCGGTCTTGTCCAGCGCCACGATGCGGGTACGCCCGGCCTCCTCCAACGCCGCAGCGGTCTTGAACAGGATGCCGTTTTTCGCGCCCAAGCCGTTGCCTACCATAATAGCCACCGGCGTTGCCAGACCCAGCGCACAGGGGCAGCTGATGACCAGCACCGAGATGCCCCGCGCCAGCGCGTAGCCTACGTCCCGTCCCAGCAGCAGCCAGACAAGGGTGGTAACTACCGCAATGCTGATGACCGCAGGCACAAAAAAGCCGGATACAGTATCTGCGATCTTAGCAATGGGCGCTTTGGTGGCGGCGGCATCGCTGACCATGCGGATGATCTGTGCCAGCGTGGTGTCCTCGCCCACACGGGTAGCGCGGCACTGCAAATAGCCGGACTGGTTGGTGGTGGCAGCGCTTACCTTATCGCCCACGGCCTTGTCCACCGGGATGCTCTCGCCGGTCAGGGCACTCTCGTTCACAGCACTGCTGCCTTCCAGCACAATGCCGTCCACCGGGATGTTCTCGCCCGGGCGCACTACAAAGATATCCTCCTTCTGCACCTGCTCAATGGGCACAGTCACCTCTGCGCCGTCCCGCAGCAGGGTGGCAGTCTTGGGGGCAAGCTTCATCAGGCTTTTGAGCGCATCGGTGGTCTTGCCCTTGGAGCGCGCTTCCAGCATCTTGCCCACCGTGATGAGGGTCAAAATCATGGCGGCAGACTCAAAATAGAACTCCATCATGTAGTGCATGACCAGTTCCTCGTTGCCGTGCAGCTGCGCATCGGTCATGGCAAACAGGGCGTAGGTGCTCCATACAAAGCTTGCCATCGAGCCCATGGCCACCAGCGTATCCATGTTCGGGGAGCGGTGCACCAGCCCCTTGAAGCCGTTGATGAAAAACTTCTGGTTGATCACCATCACGATACCCGCCAGCAGCAGCTGTACCAGTCCCATGGCGATGTGGTTGCCGTCAAACCAGCGGGGCAGCGGCCAGCCCCACATCATGTGTCCCATGGAAAAATACATCAATACCAGCAAAAAGCCCAGCGAGGCGATGAGCCGCCGTTTCAGCTTGGGCGTTTCGTGGTCAGCCAGCGCGTCCAGCTCTGCGCTGGTACTGGCGGCTGCGGCGGCCTTTTTGGGGCTTGCACCGTAACCGGCCTGCTCTACGGCACGGATAATGGCGGAATCTTCTGCTGTGCCCTCCACGCCCATGGAGTTTGTCAGCAGGCTTACCGAACAGCCGGTGACGCCCGGCACGCTCTTTACGGCCTTTTCCACCCGGGCAGAGCAGGCCGCGCAGCTCATGCCGGTAACATTGAATTGTTCCATTGCTTTTTCTCCTTGTGGTCAGTCTGCCCGGCGGGCGGTCATTTCATCAGCTTGGGCAGCAGCCGGAGCAGTTCTTCCAGCTTTTCGTCGCTGCCGGCACGCAGGTCATCCGCCACGCAGCTGCCGATGTGCTGCGCCAGCAATTCCCGGGAAAAACTGTTCAGCGCCGCATTGGCTGCGGCCACCTGTACCAAAATGTCCACACAGTAAGCATCCTTTTCCAGCATCCCACGGATGCCGCGCACCTGCCCTTCAATGCGGTTCAGTCGGTTAAGCAGGGCTTTGTATTCCTCCGGGCTGCGCTCTTTGTGGCGGCAGCAGCAGGGGACAGCAGTGTCCGCTTCCGGCGCATCATCGCAGCAGCAACAGTGCTTTTTGGTCTCTTCCATCTCGGAATCGCTCCTTTCATAAACCCCCATGGGGTATATTTTCTTGCAACAGCAGTATAGCACACAATATCCGATAATTCAAGTAGGAAATGAAATTTAAATAATGCAGCAGACAAAAATGGTTCAGAAACGCCACAGGTGTTTCTGAACCATAAATTAAAAGATAAAATTCCGCTGAACATGGCCAAAGCGCACACGGAGGCCATTCGAAACCGCTGCACATAAGAAAACGAGGGAAGCCCCGCAGGCTTTCCCTCGTTGTAAGCTCTTACTTTACTTCCAGAATGCGCGGTGCAAACAGGCTCCACATCTTGCCCCACCAGTACCAGTCGTGGGAGACGTCACCGCCCCAGATCTCCAGATGTGCGGGCATGCCCTGATCCTTCAGCAGATCAGCCAATGCCTGTGTGTCATCCAGTGCATCGCCCTCGTAGGCACCCTGACCGGCGCAGAGGATCAGATTGTTCTCTTCTGCCTTGGTCAGTGCCAGCTTGTTGGCAATGCCGTTCTCTTGCAGGTAAGCAAGGGGAGAGCAGCGCAGCACCATGTCGTCGCTGTCGGTGCCCCAGAAGCGGGTCAGGTCGTAGATGCCGCCCATGCCCACAGCACCGGCAAACAGGGTGGGGCGGCGCAGACGGCAGTGGACGGCGTGGTAAGCGCCCAAGTCTACACCGGCAGTCCAGATCCGGGTGCCCTTTTTGGCGTTGTTCAGGGCCAGAATACGGGGAGCCAGCTCAGCGCTCAGGTAGACGAAATACTTCTCCTGCAGCTCGGCGCGGCGGCGCTGGGGCAGATCACCGTTCAAAAGGCCCTCGCCGTCCACGGCATCTGCGCAGAACAGCTGCACCTTGCCCTCGTTCAGCAGCTGGGCAATGGCGTCGGGCATTCCGTTGTTCTCCCAGTCGTAAAAACGGCCGCCGCGGGCGGGCAGTGCCAGCACCGGCACACCGGCATGGCCGTACACCTTAAACTCCATCTCACGGCCAAGAACCGTGCTCCACTCTTTGTAATAGGTACCCTGGATCATAAATCAAGCACTCCTTATTTTATCATTCACCGGCCCGGGCACAGTCGCTGCGCACCGATGCCGGATTTGGAAGCTATAATCAGACAAACTGGTTGCGCTGCGGGTCATAATCGTAGCCCACAGCGTGCAGCTTTGCGCACAGACCGGCCTTATCGGCCTCCAGATCCTCGCACAGCGCATCGAGATCCTTATACTGATCCCGCAGTTTCAGGTTCACCACGCTCAGCAGCATGATGGGATCAACAGGCAAAGACATTTTATTCCTCTCCTTGCGGCAAATAAAAAAGCCGGCCACTCGACAAAGTGACCGGCCACATACACCAAATTAGACAGCGCGGGTAACTTTGCCAGCGCGCAGGCAACGGGAGCATGCGTAGACATACTTGGGAGAGCCCTCCACGACCGCCTTGACACGACGGACATTCGGCTTCCAGGTACGGTTGGAACGGCGATGAGAGTGGGAGACCTTGATACCGAAGGTAACACCCTTGCCGCAGCATTCACACTTAGCCATGGTACTTGCACCTCCTACAGTGAAGTATGGAATCAAAATAATCAGCTTGACTATTTTACCAGAGATACAAAGAAAAAGCAAGCCTTTTTTTAAATTTTCTGTAGCTTTTTGCATTCCCGGCGCTGTGGGGCTTGTGCAGGGCACAAAAAAATAGTATTATAAAGGAAGAAATTCGTTTTGACAGGAGATTTACATGACCGCACAGGCAACCTATTATATTATCCGCGCACTGGTGGCGCTGGTGGCCATCCCGTTCCACGAGGCCGGCCATGCACTGGCAGCATGGCTGCTGGGCGATGCCACCGCCAAACGCGAGGGGCGTCTTTCGCTGAATCCCTTTGTCCACTTTGACCTGCTGGGCACGCTGTGCATGGTGTTCGCGGGCGTGGGCTGGGCAAAGCCTGTGTCCACCAACCCCCGCAACTTCAAAAATCCCAAGTGGGGTATGGCGCTTACCGCGCTGGCAGGCCCTGTGGCAAACCTTGTTCTGGCCTACCTTGGCATGGTGGCGTGGAAGGTGATGTACTACTGGGCACCGGTCAATAATGCCACCATTTACATTGCCATGTTTTTGCGGTATCTGGTGCTGATGAACGTGAGCCTTGCGGTGTTCAACCTGATCCCCGTGCCGCCGCTGGACGGCAGCCGCATTCTGCTGGTGGTGCTGCCGCAGCGCATCTACTTTGGCCTGATGCGGTACGAAAAATATATCATGATCGTCATGTTAGCAGCGGTTTGGGGCGGCTTTCTGGATGTGCCGCTGTACTACCTGAATAACGTGGTGTGGTCGCTTTTGGGCGCAGGCACCGGCTATATTGATAAGATCGCCTACGCCGTATATGCCAGCAGCCTTGGGGCGGTGATCTGAGTGGCAGAGGAATTGACCTTCCATCTGGAGGATTTTGACGGCCCGCTGGAATTATTGCTGGCGCTGGTGGCCAAACATAAGATGGACTTGCACAACATCCCCATTTTGCAGCTCATCGACCAGTACACCCGCACTGTGGAGCAGGCAGACCCCGACCCCGAGACCGCCAGCGCCTTTATTGAGATGGCAGCGCATCTGGTGGAGATGAAAAGCTTTCTGCTGCTGCCCCGCAGCGAAGAGGGCGAGCGCATGAAACAGGAGCTCGCCGGCCAGCTGATCGAGTACGACCAGTGCCGCCGCATGGCAGAGCTGCTGCGCGCAAAAGGGGAGGCTGCCCCGGTATTTGTGCGCCGTCCCATGGAGATGGAGTGGGACAACACCTACGCGCTGCACCACGCCCCGCAGATTTTGGCAGACTACTGGCAGGCGCTGGCGGGCCGCACCAAGACCCGCCGCGTGCCTACCCAGCAGCAGTTTGAACCGCTGGTCACCGCGCCTATGGTATCGGTCACCAGCCGGGTGGTGTACATCCTGCGCCGGATGCTGGGCGGCACTGTGGCAAAAATGAAACAGCTGTTTTCCCGCAGCCAGAGCCGCAGCACCAACGTAGCTACCTTTCTGGCGCTGCTGGAACTGGTGCGCGGCGGACGCATCGCGCTGGACGACCGGGGAGCGCTGACCATGCGCCGCACCCGCCCGGAACGCAATAAGGAGAACCCATGAACCAGAAACAAACCCTTGCCGCCGTAGAGGCCATGCTTTTTGCCTGCGGCGACCCCATAGGTGCCGATAAGCTGGCACAGGCGGTGCAGCTGCCCCAGTCCAGCGTGGATGCCGCACTGGAGACCCTGCACACCCGCTATCAGCGGGAGGACAGCGGCCTGTGTCTGCTGCATCTGAATACCCGGTGGCAGCTGGCCACCAAGACCCAGTGGGCAGACTGTGTGCGCCGCGTGCTGGACAGCCGCCGTGCCGTGCCGCTTGGCCCTGCGGCCATGGAGACCTTGACCGTTATCGCCTATAATCAGCCGGTGTCCCGCGCCTTTATCGAGCAGGTACGCGGCGTGGATTCCTCCTCCAGCGTGTCCGGTCTGCTGGAAAAGGGGCTCATCGAGGAAGCCGGACGTCTGGATCTTCCGGGTCGTCCGGTCAGCTTCCGCACCACCGATACCTTTTTGCGTGTGTTCGGTCTGTCCAGTCTGGCAGACCTGCCGCCGGTGCACAGCGACGCACTGGCAGATGATCCGACCGAAAGTGAGGGCTGACCCATGGGCATGGTTCTTTCCGCAGTGGGCGCTTGTCTGCTGTTCATCCTCAAGGTGGTTGGCATCCTGCTGCTGATCATTCTGGTGCTGGCGGCGCTGTTGCTGATGTGCCCCTTCTGCGCGGATGTCTGCTGGCAAAACGATATGCTCACCGTAAAAGCCGGGGCACTGGGCATCACCTTTCCGGTGTTCCAATACCCCAAGCCGGAACCTCCCGCCCAGCCGGAGGAGCCCAAGGGCTTTACCGGCAGGCTGAAAGCAAAATTCCGCGCATGGCGTGCGGAGCGCAAGCGCAAAAAAGCTGAAAAAAGGGCTGCGCAGCCCGCAAAGCCCAAAGCAGAAAAGCCACCCCGCCAAAAGGCAAAGATCACGCTGGATGTGCTCTGCACCATGCTGCGGGGCGTGGGTACGCTGCTGCGGGCAGTGTTTGGCGCCATCCGCTTTACAAAGATCTCGGTCTGCCTTGGCGTGCGCGGCGAGGACCCCGCCGCAACTGCCCGCAATTACGGCAAGCTGCAAGCATGGCTGTACCCGACCCTTGGCGTGCTGGATCGCTTTTTCTTTCTGGAATTTGACCAGCTGCGCGTTCTGCCGGACTTCGGCAGTGCTCAGCCTACTGTGCAGGACAGGGTATCCTTCCGGGTCAGTGCGCAGGCGCTGTTCATCGTCATTGCCGCTGTGCGGGTGCTGTACGAGTTCTGGCGTAAAAAAGTATTGGACATCTTTATATAAAGTGTGGTACACTAAATCTATATCAGAATGCTTTCCGGCGGCCTGCTGCCTGCACGGATGAATAAAGGAGAGTTGTTTTATGGCAGAGCATCCTATTCAGGGCCTGATGAACGTTACAATGGAAAAGATCCACCAGATGGTGGACTCCAACACCATCATCGGCAAGCCCATCACCACCGAGGATGGCATCACCATCCTGCCGGTGTCCAAGGTGAGTTTTGGTTTCGCCTCCGGCGGTACCGATTTTAACGGCAAGAACGCTGCCAACAAGGATCTGTTTGGCGGCGGCTCCGGTGCCGGTGTCAACATCCAGCCGGTGGCATTTCTGGTCATCAAGGATGGCTGCGTGCGCACCATCCAGCTGTCGGATAGCTCCAACAGCATCGACCGCGCCCTGACCATGCTGCCCGAGTTGGTGGAAAAGCTCACCGCTCTGGTCAAAAAGGACGATAAGGCACCCGCAGAGGAGCCCAAGGCAGAGTAACTTTTTATAATAACCAAGCCGCAGTCGCAGGCCTTTTGGTCTGCGGTTTATATAGCCGCGCACCGTGCCCCGCAAAAGCAGAAGAGCGGTGCGCGTTTTGAGCGCCGTGAGGCGCACAAGGAGTAATATTATGGCAGAAGAACGTATTCAAAAGATCATGGCCGAGCAGGGTCTGTGCTCCCGCCGCGCCGCCGAGCAGATCATTGCCGAGGGTCGCGTCAAGGTGAACGGCCACCCGGTCAAGGTGGGCGACAAGATGGACCCCAACCGTGACGTGCTCCATGTGGATGACGAGCGCATCTACATCCAGAAAAACCAGCAGCTGTATTATTTGGCGCTGTACAAGCCCCGTGGCTATGTGACCACCGCCAGCGACGAACTTGGCCGCAAGACCGTGATGGACTTGGTCAGCGACATCCCCGCCCGCCTGTACCCGGTGGGCCGCTTGGATAAGGACAGCGAGGGTCTGTTGCTGATGACCAACGATGGTGCCTTTGCGCAGGCTGTCACCCATCCCTCCGGCGGCATCTCCAAGCTGTACCGCGTTACCGTGCAGCCCCGCGCCGATGAGGCTACCATCCTCAAGCTGAGCAGCGGCGTTGTGCTGGACGACGGCACCAAGACCATGCCCTGCGCCATCAATGTGGTCACCGATGAGCCCGGCCGCACCGTGATGGAGATGACTCTGAAAGAGGGCAAGAACCGCGAGATTCGCCGGATGTGCGAGAGCGTGGGTCTTGAGGTGGTGCGCCTGAAGCGCAACGCCGAGGGTGTTGTCAAGCTGGGTATGCTCAAGCCCGGTACCTACCGCGAGTTGACCAAAGCCGAGGTGAACGGTCTGCGTGCCGCAGCGGTCAAGGGCCGCGCACAGACCCGTTCTGCTGTCCAGCAGTCTAAGGCTGCCGAGCGCCGTCCCCGCGGCCCTGTGGGCAAAAACGCCCCCCGGAAGCAGAAGTAAGATGGTACAGAAGCCGTTGCACAGCAGCCTGTGCGGCGGCTTCTTTTTTGCGCATTTCCAAGGGTGAAGAACTATCAGGTTTTCATCTGAAAAATGAACAAAATTGCATTCTTGAGCATACGCCGATAAAAAGAACTGCAAAACGGCAAAAATGGAACAGAACGGCGCAGTTGGCCGGACTGTATCCGTCTGAAAAACAGTCTGAACTTCTGACAACAAAAGTTCATTGCAGTAAAACAGCGTTGGTCATCGACAGGATTTGTGCTATAATACAAAAGCAACGCTTTGCTAGGGTCTCCAAGCCGGGCGGGCAAACTGGAAAAGGAGCAATCAAATCATGGAACGAGAAACTCTGAAATCCCGTCTTGGCTTTATTCTGCTTTCCGCAGGCTGTGCCATCGGCATCGGCAACGTGTGGAAGTTCCCGTATATTGCCGGGCAGGGCGGCGGCGGTGCCTTTGTACTGTTCTACCTGATCTTTCTGGTCATTCTGGGTCTGCCCATCATGACCATGGAGTTTGCCGTGGGACGCGCCTCCCGCAAAAGCCCGGTGCGGGCGTATCAGGCACTGGAAAAGCCGGGGCAGAAGTGGCACATCCACGGCTACTTCACCCTCATCGGCTGCTACCTGCTGATGATGTTCTACACCACCGTAGCGGGCTGGATGCTGCACTATTTCTACATGACCGCCGCCGGTAAACTGGCGGGGCTCAACGCCGAGCAGGTGGCCGGTAAGTTTACCGAAATGCTGGCAAGCCCCGCCACCATGACCTTCTGGATGGTATTTGTGGTCGTGGTAGGCATTCTGGTGTGTGCCAAGGGTCTGCAGAGCGGTCTGGAGCGCGTGACCAAAGGCATGATGATCGCTCTGCTTCTCATTATGGTGGTGCTGGCTGTCAACAGCCTGTTTATGCCCGGGGCAAAGGAGGGGCTTACCTTCTTCCTTGTGCCGGACTTTGCCCGCATGCAGGAGGTGGGCGTGGTCAACACGCTGGTCTCTGCTATGAATCAGGCCTTCTTCACCCTGAGCCTTGGTATCGGTGCTATGTCTATTTTTGGCAGCTATATCGGCAAGGAGCACTCCCTGCTGGGCGAGTCTGTCCGCATCGTGGTGCTGGATACCTTTGTAGCCATCACTGCCGGTCTGATCATCTTCCCGGCCTGCTTTACCTACCATGTAGACCAGACCAGCGGCCCCAGTCTGATTTTTATTACCCTGCCCAACATCTTTGCCAATATGTCCATGGGCCGGCTGTGGGGCAGCCTGTTCTTCCTGTTCATGGCCTTTGCGGCCATGTCCACGGTGCTGGCAGTGTTCGAGAACATCATCTGCTGCGGCATGGAGCTGACCGGTTGCAGCCGCAAAAAGTCCAGTCTGGTGAACCTTGTGCTCATCATCCTTCTGTCCATGCCCTGCGTGCTGGGCTATAACCTGTGGACATGGGATGGCTTTGCGGTGTTCGGCGGCGCTGTGCTGGATGTAGAGGATTTTCTGGTCAGCAACCTCTTCCTGCCGCTGGGCAGCTTGGTGTATCTGCTGTTCTGCGTTACCCGTTACGGCTGGGGCTGGCAGAACTACAAAAAAGAGGTCAACACCGGCAAGGGGCTCAAGGTGCAGGACTGGATGCGCGGCTACCTGACCTATGTGCTGCCGCTCATCGTGGTGTTCATCTTTGCATTTGGCCTTTATGACAAATTTCTTGCATAAGTGATCCCGGCGTCTGCTCCGTCTTTGATTGACGAACAGGCGGGACAAGTGTAATATAAAAGCATATAGGGTGCTTCTCCCGGCGGAGACACTGCTATATGCTTTTTTGTATTCAAAAGGAGGAAGCGACCCATGCACATTCTGGTCTGTGACGACGATGCAGCCTTCGCTGCGCGGATGGACGAGTATATCTCGGAATGGTTCCGCGCCCGGGAGATTCAGGTGCAGAGCACCGTCTGCACCAGCGGCGAGCAGCTGCTGGCTACCCCGGAGCTGGAACGCTACCAGCTGGCGTTTCTGGATGTGGACCTGAAAACCACCGATGGCATCGCGCTGGGGCGCAGGCTGCGGCAGCTTGCCCCGGATATCGTGCTGGTGTACATTTCGGCTTATCTGGAATTTGCCCCAAAGGGCTACACGGTCAACGCTTACCGCTACGTGCGACACGAAGTCGCTTAATTCAACTGTCTGGCAGAGACCAGACCTGTTATTC
>CABQER010000017.1 GCA_902463235.1 uncultured Faecalibacterium sp.
GAGCCCGCTAAAGAAAAAAGCATCTGCAGCAAGAATTCGTAGATTTTCTGAGAGCTCAAACGAATGTGCAGATGCTTTTTACTTTGTGTGCGATTGTGTTGTGCAATAACTTTTTCTGTTGAAAAATCAGACAGTTTTCAACAGTTTCCACTCAGTTTTCAACACCGTTTGCGGAAAAAGCATAAAATAAACGTGGAAAAGCGCTTTTACGCCTGAAAAACTGTGTGGAAAACACGGGTAAAACCGTGGAATATCCATTTTTATGGGGAAAAGTTGTTGAAATCCCCGCCCGCCGCAGCGTGATGCGGCCCATGGATCCCGCAAAAGGAGAGTTTTGTATGAACAAAAAGCAGAAAAAGAACCTGCAGCGCATCATCATTGCGCTGATTTTGGTGCTCATCCTCAAGCTTTTGCCCCAGTTCCCCACGCCGGTGGAGCTGGTACTGTACTGCATCCCGTATCTGGTGGTCGGCTGGGACGTGCTGCGCAAGGCACTGCTTGGCATCAAGAATCGTCAGCCCTTTGACGAGTGCTTCCTGATGGCCGTTGCCACTGTGGGTGCATTTGCACTGGGCGACTACGTGGAGGGCTGTGCCGTTATCATCTTCTACCAGATCGGCGAGCTGTTTCAGAGCGTGGCCGTAGGCAAGAGCCGGCAGAGCATTTCCAGCTTAATGGACATCCGCCCGGACTACGCCAACATTGAGGGCGAGGACGGAAAACTGGAGCAGGTGGACCCGGACGATGTGGAGATCGGCACCGTGATCGTGGTCCAGCCCGGTGAGCGCGTGCCCATCGACGGCGTGATCGTGGAGGGCGCTTCTGCCCTGAACACCGCCGCCCTGACCGGCGAGAGCCTGCCCCGCGATGTGCAGACCGGCGATGAGGTCATCAGCGGCTGCGTGAACATGACCGGCCTGCTGAAGGTAAGGACCACCAAGGAATTCGGCGAATCCACCGTTTCCAAAATTCTCGATCTGGTGGAAAATTCCAGCATGAAGAAGGCCCGCGCCGAGAACTTCATCACCCGTTTTGCCCGCGTGTACACCCCCGCCGTGTGCTATGGCGCATTGGCTCTGGCCTTTATCCCGCCCATCGTGCTGCTGCTCATGGGCCAGCCCGCCCGCTTTGGTGACTGGGTCTACCGTGCCCTGACCTTCCTTGTTATCAGCTGCCCCTGCGCACTGGTCATCAGCATTCCCCTGAGCTTCTTCGGCGGCATCGGCGGTGCATCTGCCTGCGGCATTCTGGTCAAGGGTTCCACCTATCTGGAAGAGCTGGCCCGCACCGGCATCGTTGTGTTCGACAAGACCGGCACCCTGACCCAGGGCACCTTTAAAGTGACCGGCATCCACCCCGCAGAGGGCATCAGCGAGGAGCAGCTGGTGGAAGCTGCCGCGCTGGCCGAGAGCTGGTCCAAGCACCCCATCTCCCTCAGCATCAAGGCCGCTTACGGCAGGGAGATCGATCCGAACCGTGTCACCGATGTGCAGGAGCTTGGCGGCCACGGCGTGACCGCCAAGGTGGACGGCAGGACCGTTGCTGCCGGCAACGCCCGCCTGATGGAAAAGCTGGGCCTGAAGGCTCCCGCCGTCAGCGAGACCGGCACCATCGTGCATGTGGCCATCGAGGGCATGTACGCCGGTTATCTGCTGATCGCCGATGTGGTAAAGCCCCACAGCGCACAGGCCATCCGGGGCCTGAAGGATGCCGGTGTGCGCAAGACCGTGATGCTGACCGGCGATGCCGAGCCGGTTGCAAAGGCCGTTTCCGCAGAGCTTGGGCTGGATGAATACCATGCGGGCCTGCTGCCGGGCGACAAGGTAGACCAGATCGAAACGCTGCTCGCCGCAAAGCGGCCCAAAGAGAACCTTGCCTTTGTGGGCGACGGCATCAACGATGCCCCGGTGCTGTCCCGTGCCGATGTGGGCATTGCAATGGGCGCTCTTGGCTCTGACGCTGCCATTGAGGCCGCTGACGTGGTGCTGATGGACGACGACCCCGCCAAGATCGCACTGGCCATGCGCATTGCCCGCCGCACGTTACGCATCGTGTACCAGAACATCGTGTTTGCACTGGCCATCAAGTTTGCCTGCCTTGTGCTGGGCGCGATCGGCATGGCCAGCATGTGGACCGCCATCTTTGCCGATGTGGGCGTGATGGTGCTGGCTGTGCTCAACGCCACCCGTGCCCTGTACACTAAGGATCTGGCGAAAAAGAATGAACAGTAAAAAACAGTGCCGGACAGCCTGAAAACTGTCCGGCACTGTTTTTATATATGAGGTGCATACAGGCGTTCTATTTCATGCACAAGCTCCGGTTCTTTTTCGATATCAAATTTTCTGGCAAACATGCAGGGCGATGCTTTCAGCTGTTCCAGATCAGCGTATTTCCAGACCCACGGATTGCCTCTGTCCCAATCGATGGCACGGGCACTGGTATCACCCGGCCCCTGATAGATCTTATCCTGATACGGCGACTGCACGATCAGTGTCTGCACAAAGAACTCGTCCGAGCAAAAGGTCTTGTCCAGCACCTGCAGGACCCACTCTTCTTTTGTCAACAGATACCGTGCAAAGCCATCCGTGCAGCTGAACCATTGACTGCCCTTTGTGAAGTGAACGTCCTGATTGCGCTTTATTCTCAGCAGCTTCTGGCCCGACAGCAGGATTCCATTGATCACGCCGAGCACTGGATGGCGGCGCAGATCGATATTCTGGAAAAAGTGCCGGTAATAAACGCGCTCATCATTGAACGGGCTGAATGGGTGCGGGTCGAAATGAACAAATTCCTTGTCCGGGTTTGCCTCAAAGAATGCGCGGATATCTTCCGGTGGCTGAATCGGCAGATCCGCACCGGAGATCAGGTGGTAATGTTGGTATGGGCCGTGATCTACCGCTGCCTTGAGCAATACAAACTCTGCCTTTACTAAAGTAATACCACCCCAAACAGCGCTCGTTCTCTGTGCGTGAAAAACCTTGGCATATTTTACATATCGTTCAACGGTTTCTGGCTGGTAGTTTTCATTCTTGCTGTCCATATGGATGAAAATATCATTCCACGGTGCATCCAGCATCCGAAGCAAAGTCCAAAACATCTCATTGCACTGATGTGCCATAAGCATGTACGCCTGTTTTTCTCTTGTTTCCATCGCTTTTTCCTCTTACTTCTGCACCGCGTTTTCATTTTATTATAACAGAATCCTCTTTAAAAACAATCCCACCACCCCTTTTTTACAGCACAAAGCCGCTGCTTTCCCTTGCAGAGGGAGAGCGGCGGCTTTGTTTGGGTATGGAGAAAAATGGAGGAGGTCTCAAAGTTTATCCGCGGAAAGCAGCGGTATACACCGCCACCACCTCGTCGCGGGTGGGGGTGATCTGGTTGGTGGACATGCAGGTGTCGTGCAGGGCAAGCTCTGCCAGCGCGGCAAAATCTGCAGGGTCCACCTTGTTCAGCTGCGCAAGATTGGCGGGGATGCCCACGCCTGCACTGAGCTGACGGACAAACTGGATCACTGCCGGTGCGGCAGTGTCCGGGGTAAAAGTGCCCTGCAGGCCCATGGCAGCGGCAATGGTCATGAACCGCTCCCGACACACCGGGCTGCGGCTGTTGAAGGCCAGCACGTAGGGCAGCAGCACCGCATTGCACACACCGTGGGGCAGGTTGTAGTGTCCGCCCAGCGCGTGTGCCATCGCATGCACCATGCCAAGGCCCGCGTTGGAGAAAGCCATGCCTGCCACATTTTCGGCGTAGGCCATCATGGTGCGGGCGGCTTCATCCTGACCGTTGGCAACGGCCCGTGGCAGGTTCTGCACGATCGCCTGCATGGCCCAGTAGGCATCCTTGTCCGTGAGCGGGTTGGCGTTTTTGGAAAGCGCCGCCTCGATGGCGTGGGTCAGCGCGTCCATGCCGGTGGCTGCGGTGAGCTTGGGCGGCATGGAGGACATGAAGTCGGTGTCGTTCACCGCAATGCTGACCATGCAGTTGGGGTCCACCATGGCCATTTTGCTGTGGCGGACAGGGTCGGTGACGATGTAGAAGGAGGTGCACTCGCTGCCGGTACCGGCGGTGGTGTTCACCGCCACGATGGGCAGGCCGGGCTTGGAGGACTTGTTCTCGCCCTCGTACTGTTCCACGGTACCGCCGCAGGCCACCACGATGCTGGTTGCCTTAGCGGTATCGATGGCGCTGCCGCCGCCCAGAGCCACCAGCAGCTGCACCTGCAGGGTACGGGCTGCGGCAATGCAGTCGTTCACCACCTGTACGGTGGGGTTGGGCTGCACATTGTAGTACACGGCGTACTCCACACCGGCATCGGACAGTACCTGACCGACCCGGGCAGCGGCACCGGAATCATAGAGAAAGCGGTCCGTCACCAGCAAAGCACGGCGGATGCCCATCTTCTGAAGCTCCGGTCCCAGAAGACGGATGGCACCCTTGCCAAAAAAGCTGGTCTTGACAGCGTTGATGCGTTCTGCCATGTGTTCACCCTCCGCTTACTGTGCCTGACCGCAGACGATCTGCACCGGGTCCCAAATGGAACAGGACGAGGAGGAATAGACGAAATCCACCTGACCCAGTGCTTCCACGGTCATGCCAGCGCGGATGGCAACGGCAATGGCGTTGATGCGGGCCGAAACATTCTTTTCTCCCCATGCCTGCGCACCCAGCACCTGACGGGTATTGGCCTCATACACCAGCTTGATGGTGATGCGGTGGGGGTTCGGGCAGATGCCCGGGCGGTCGGTGCCGGTGGCCATTGCACTCTTGACCCGCAGACCGGCCTTGCGGGCCTCGGTCTCGGTCAGGCCGGTGCGGGCGATTTCCAGATCCGCCACCTTCAGGCTGCTGGTGCGCAGAGAGCCGTCGCGGCAGGCCGCGCAGTCGCCCACAGCGTAGATATTGGGCACACTGGTGGCAAGGTCGGCACCAATGAGCACAGCGCCATTGGGTGCCAGCTGCGCCCCGGTACCGGCCAGCAGGCCGGTGTTGGGGGTAACGCCGATGGCTACCACGCAAAGGTCACAGGGGTAGGTGCCGCGGTTGGTCTGTACCTGCTCCACGAAGGTACGGCCCGGGAAGGAGCGCACCTGCTCACCCAGATTGAACTGCACGCCCTGCGCTTCCAGCTCCTTCTGGATCAGCTTGCTCACCTCAGGGTCAAACTGGGGCAAAAGCTGCTGCTCTTTTTCAATGATACGCACATTGCGGCCCAGCTTGAGGAAGGACTTTGCGATCTCCAAACCGGCCCAGCTGCCGCCCAGGATCACGATGTCCCGCACATAGGGGGTGCGGACGAACTCCTTGAGGAAGATCAGATCTTCCACGGTCTTGAGGGTCTGCACGCCCACGCGGTCACTGCCGGGCACCTGCGGCACACGGTTGGAAGAACCGGTGGCCAGCACCAGCTTGTCGTAGTGGTCTTCAAACACGCGTCCGGTGGCAAGATCACATACCGTCACCTTGCGGGCGGCTGCGTCGATGCCGCGCACCTCATGGCGCAGATGTGCGGCGATGCCCTGCGCGTTCAGCTCAGTCTCCTTGGCCTGAATGGCCTTGTTCAGGCTGTCCAGATCCTCGCACAGGTAATGGGGCAGGCCGCCGGTGCCGCAGGAGTAGAAGCCGCCTTTTTCGTAGACGGTGATCTGCGCTCCGCGCTGGGCGGCGGCAAGTCTGGCGGCGGCCGAAACCCCGGCGGCAATGCTGCCGATGATAATAATTTTCATTGTTTAAGCCTCACGATCCCGCCGGGAGGAAGCCCCTCTCTGCGGCAAAACTTGCAGGGTGTTACTTACTCAGGGTGGGAGGATTGTCCACGATGCCCACGATGAAAGCATCAATGGGCGACGGATGGTCCAGACCATGCTGGGTGGTCTCGTCGGTGGTGACCAGAACCATCTCGCCTACACCCGCGCCGATGTTGTCGCCCGCCACGATGGTATCCTTTTTGGAGCCGAACACCGGCTCCACCAGCAGGAACTTATAGCCTACAAGCTCCGGCATTTTGCGGGTGGCGACAACGGTCCCCTTGACGATCCCTAAAATCATAGCTTACTCCTCTTTGCCCAGCACGGTGACCAGCTGCCCCTGCTTGAGCAGGAAGGCATTGCCATCGTCCGTGTCGATGTGAAAATCCAGTGCACATTTGTCGTTTGCGCGGATCAGCACCCCGCCCATCACGCCCGGCTTGGGGCCGTCGATCTTTACCTGCACGCGGTCGCCGTCGGCAAGGCCGAAGGCAGCTGCCTGTGCGGGAGTCATGTGGATGTGGCGGTCGGCGATCATCACGCCCTCCGGCACAGTCAGGGTGCCATTGGGGCCGCGCAGGGTCACGCCCGGCGTGCCCTTTGTATCCCCGCTGGAACGCACCGGCGCTTTGATGCCGATGTTGCGGCAGTCGGTCTGCGCCAGCTCGATCTGAGTGGCACTGCGCTCCGGGCCAAGGATGCGGACATGCTTCAGTTCGCCCTTGGGGCCGATGATGTCCAGACATTCCTCGCAGGCAAACTGGCCGGGCTGGCTCAGCGCCTTTTTGGGGGTGAGCTGGTAGCCATAGCCGAACAGCTTGTCCACATCATCGCGGGTAAGGTGGATGTGCCGCACCGAGATGCCTACCGGCACCTGACGGCTGCGCTTTTGCAGCTCTGCCTGCACGGCCTGCGTGATCAGGAGCAGCAGCTGTTCCTGACTGATGTCATGGTAAACCAAGGCACAGCGCTCCTTTCTTATGCAGCGTCAGCGCAGGGCTCAGCGCAGCTCAGGCATGCACTCGGACACGCTTGCGTGCGGGCGGGGAATGACCAGTGCGCTGACCACTTCGCCAATGCGGGAAGCAGCGGTCTGGCCTGCCTCAACAGCAGCCTTCACAGCGCCAACGTCGCCCTGCACGAACACGGTAACAAGGCCTGCGCCGATCTTCTCCTGACCCACCAGAGAGACATCTGCGCTCTTCAGCATGGCATCGGCTGCCTCGATGGAAGCGGTCAGGCCGTTGGTCTCGATCATGCCCAGAGCGGCATCCAGCGGCACCTGCTCGCCTGCGGGCAGGCCGGACTTGCCGGTCGCGGGGCCCTTGGCAGGCATGATGCGGGCCAGATCTGCGTGGGGGCGTGCAATGACGTTGACGCAGAACAGCTCACCCACGCGGGAAGCAGCCTCTTCGCCAGCCTCGGTAGCAGCCTTGACAGCGCCCACCTCGCCGGTAACGATCACGGTGGTCAGACCGGCACCGATGGTGTCGGAACCAATGAACTCAACGTCAGCAGCCTTCAGCATTGCATCGGTAGCGTCGATGTTGCCAACCAGACCCTTCGTCTCGATAAAACCCAGAGCTTTCATAAGTTGTTCCTCCTGTCAGAACACTGAAAAAATTGTATGTGATGGTTTCGTCCTTCAAAAACTCAGATGATGCGCAGCCCGCCCTCGGCCAGCATGCAGCGGCGGCGGCGGCAGAAGCTCTTTGCGCAGGTGATGCCCTCGCCGGTGGGGCCGGCAATGGTCATGGTGCAGTGGCCCTCGCCGCCAATGCCAACACCGGCCTTGGTGGCGCTGTTCTTTACGTAGATAGTGGTCTCAATGACCCGGGCAAAGCGGGTCATGTGGTCCACATCCTTGGAGAAGATGGAAGCGGTGTGGCGGTTGCCGTGCTCAGCGACCACGGCATCTTCCACCGCCTGTTCAAAGCTCTGGCAGCGCACGATGGGCAGCACCGGCATCATCTGCTCCACCAGAACGAACGGATGGTCGGCAGGCACCTCGCAGATGGCAAGGCGGCAAGTATCCGGCACATGCACGCCGATGGTCTCCAGAATGCGGGCGGCATCCTTGCCCACCCACTTTTTGTTCACCTCGTGGCCGCCGCCCTTCTTGGGCTGCAGCACGATGTTCATCAGCTGTTCGGTCTGGGCCTTGTTCAGCAGGTAGGCACCCTGCTTCTGCAGCTCGTGCAGCAGGCCGTCGTAGGCGGTGTTCACGGCGAACACTTCCTTCTCTGCAAAGCAGAGGATGTTGTTATCGAACGAAGCGCCTTCGTAGATCTTGCGGCCTGCCAGCTCGATGTCTGCGGTCTCGTCCACGATGACGGGCGGGTTGCCTGCACCGGCACCGATGCACTTTTTGCCGCTGCGCAGCAGGGCGTTCACCATGCCCATGCCACCGGTGCCTGCCATCAGGCGGATCTTGGGGTTTGCGGCCATCTTGTCCACATTCTCCATGGTCGGCTCACGGGTCATGGTAATAAGGTTTGCAGGGCCGCCCGCCTCGATGATGGCGGTATTCAGCGCCTGCAGGCAGTCGGCAGACACCCGCTTTGCGCGGGGGTGCACGTTGAACACCACGGTGTTGCCGCCTGCGATCATGCTGATGGTGTTGTTGATGATGGTCTCGGTAGGGTTGGTGGTGGGGGTGATGGAGCAGATCACACCAAAGGGTGCGTACTCTTCCAGCATCAGTCCCGCGTCACCGCTCTTGGCTTCGGTGGTCAGGCATTCGGGGCCAGGGGTCTTGTTGATGACGGCCAGATGTTTTTCCACCTTGTCCTCATAGCGGCCCATGCCGGTCTCTTCCACGATCTTGTGGCACCACTCCTCCACATGTGCACGGGCACAGCGGCGGATGGCTTCAATGATGCGCTGGCGGTCCTCGATCTTGTAGTTGGCCGCCCAGTCGCGCTGGGCTTTCCATGCAGCCTCCACTGCGTCGTCTACGTTCTCGAACACGCCGCGGTCGCCTGCTGCACCGCCGGGTGCAGCGGTATAGGCTGCAGGGGCGGCGCTTGTCTGTGCACCGCCCATACCGGCAAGCACCTGCTTGACGATCGCTTCAATTTCCTGCGAACTGATATCCATGGTTTTCGTTCCTTTCCGTAAAGGTCATATCCGTTGGATCAAACGAAACTTTTTGTTATTGAAAGCTCTTCAGCGTCCGGCGGATGACCTCGGCCATTGCGGCATCGCGGGCATTTGCGGACTTCGGTGCGGCCGGGGCCGCTTCCATTGCAGGGACTGCCGCAGGCTGTGCGGCGGGCACCGGGGCAGGGGCAGGAGCCGCCTGCTGTTTGGGCAGGGTGGGCAGCGCCATGCCCGGCTGGATCAGCCCGGTAACGCCCGGCAGGCTCACCGGCTGGGCAGGCTGTGCGGAGGGTACTGCCATTGCCACAGGCTGTGCAGCGGGCTGAGCCATGGGCTGCACGGCAGGTGCGTCGCACTTGCTGCAGCCGGTGCAGTGACCACCGCAGCTGCCGCATTTGGAGCAGCCTGCGCAACCCAGCTTTGCGGTGACGGCTGCGTAGTAATCCAGTGCTTCCACCAGATGGGCCGCATCTGCCGGGGTCTTGCCCCAGGTCAGGCAGCCGTCATTTTCCAGCAGGACAGCCTTATCGGTGCGGCACAACAGGCTGACAGCCTGTGCCTGTGCGTCCACGTTCTGGGCGGGCAGCAGCTGCACCCGTCCCAGCGCCCGCACTGCGGGGCTGAATGCTGCAGGCTGCACGGTCTGGCCCTGCATCCCCATCACAGCCGCGCAGGCCGGATAGGTGTGCATCACGCACTGGGCGTTCTCGTTTTCCTGATAGATTTTCAGATGGATGGGCAGGTCTTCGGGCAGGGGCTTGGGCTTTGCGCTGAGCATCGCCTTGCCATTCATATCCACGCGCACCAGCATATCCTGCGTGAGCGCGGCCTTGTCGGCACCGGCAACGGTCACCCACACGGCCTGCGGGCCGACGCGGACGCTCATGCTGCCGTCACCGGCCACCAGCCAGCCCTTGGCTTCCAGCCGACGGGCCATTTCCATGATGGCTTTTTTTGCCTCAAAGTCTGAGAGGTAAGTAACGCCTTGAATCACCATACGTTTCTTTCCTCCTTTTTAACGGCGCAGCGGCGGGATCTTGAGCATGGCGCGCACCTCGTCGGGAGTCATGGGCATCATGCCCTTGGACTTTACGATGTCCGACACCTTTGCGATCAGCGCTGCGTTGTTGTCCACATGGACACCCGGCGCGATCATGTCCGAATCCTCAAAGCCGATGCGCACGGTGGAAGCGCCCATATCCAGCGCAGTCTTGACCATTTCCCAGTCCTCGCGGTGGGCCTGCGTGTAGCCCCACAGGTAGTCGCCGTTGGGGAAGTTCTCTTCCAGCGCCTGGATCATGTGGCGCAGGGCCGGCACCGTGGCAGGCATCTCGCCGCCATGGCCGAACACCAGTGCAAACAGGATGGGTTTTACAAAGTGGAACTTGTCGTTCAGTTCCCGCACGGTGTTGATCATGCCCAGCTCAAAGACCTCGGTCTCGGGGATCTTCTTGTTGTCCATGATGGTCTTGACGCAGTACTCCACATCCTTGATGGGGTTCTGGTACACCGAGGTACCCAGATTCACCGAGCCGACATTCAGGCTGTTGGCTTCCACCCAGGAGGGGTAGCAGGGCTGCACACGTTCCTCAATGGTCAGGTTGGACACGCCGCCGGTGGAGATCTCCACCACGATGTCGCACATCTCGCGGATGTAGGCCACCGTTTCTTCCAGCAGGCTCAGATCCGGGGTGAGGTTGCCGTTCAGGTCGCGGCAGTGCAGGTGCACCATAGACGCGCCGTTTTTGTAGCACTCATACACATCCCGGGCAATGGCCCGCGGATTGATGAGAATGTCTGTGGCCGCAACGGGGGCCACGGAGATCATGATTTTTTTCATTGGATGAACACTCCTTGCATGTCGCATTGGAGAAGCTTAACAAAGGATGCTAACGTCATTTTAGCACAAACATCCCATCTTGTAAACTCGCAGTCCCCCGCCCGCCTTTTACGGCAGGCAGGAGGCCTGTATGCTTACTTCTTCCAGAAGATGTAGTGATCCTGCACTGTAGCGGCGATCTCGTCCACCTGCCTGCGCTCGATCACACTGAGCAGCTGGCGGTGCAGCTCTACGAACCGCTCGATCTCCTCTTCGCCCTTGGCCAGCACCTTGCGGGTGGTCTCCAGACGGCTGGGCATCGTCAGCCGGGTGATATACTCGGTGATGGTGGCCAGCATGGGGTTCTGGGCCGCATTGGCGATCTGGGTGTGGAACCGGCTGTCCAGCTCCAGCACCTTGTCCACCGAAGGCTCCGGCGAGTGCATTTCGGCAGAAAGCTCGCCGAAGGTGCGGTACAGGTCCGGCAGAAAGGATGTGATATCATTGCGCTGAATGATAATATTCAGCGTACCGATATCGATGACGGAGCGCAGTTCCACAAATTCCTGCCAGCTGTTCTTCTGCAGGATGATGCTGTACAGCATCGGGTCCAGCATTTTCTGGTTGTAGTTTTCGCTCACAAAGGTGCCGTCGGCACGCTTGATGTACAGGATGCCGTAGGCCTGCAGCTTTTTCACAGCTTCCCGCACCGAGTTGCGGCCCGCGCCGAACTGCTTGCACAGTTCCATTTCGGTAGGCAGCTTGTCGCCCGGATGCAGGGTGCCGTCGATGATCTGGGAGATGATCCCATCCATGACCTGATCGACTACAGACTTTACCGCATTCTTCTGTTTTTCAGGATGTTCCATTGACATAGTTCCGCCTCCAAATCCGGTTCGGTGGATATTCGGGGTCGTTCAACGTGGAACGTTCTGGGGCAGAAAGCCTCCAAACATCACATGTTGAACTTTCACCACTATTTTACCATATCTGAAAAGCGGACACAACGGTTACGCCATCAAATAGGTGGGCAGCAGGATCAGCTGAGGGAAGGCGACCATCAGGGCAATGCAGACGAAGGTGGCCGCAATAAACGGCACCAATGTGGGGAACACCTCTCCGACTGTAACATCCATCAGATCGCAGGCAACGTAGATGCACATGCCCACCGGAGGAGTGACCAGACCAACACCGATGACCACGGTGATCAGAACGCTGAGCACGATGGGGTTGATGCCCACGCCCAGAGCAATGGGATACAGGATGGGCATAAACAGGGTCAGCGTTGCGATGGACTCCATGAACATGGTGACGATGAAGAAGATCAGCAGGATCATGATGAGGATGACGGTGGGGTTGGTGGAGAAGCCCAGCATGGTCTTGGCCACCCACTTGTCAAAGCCTGCGGTAGTCAGCATAACAGTGTACAGCTTTGCTGCGCCGATGACGATGAAGATACGGCCGCTGGTGCGGACGGTCTCTGCAAAGGCAAACTTGATGTCTTCCCACTTGAGTTCGCGGTAGATGATGCCGCCGGCAAACAGACCGTAAACAACAGCGATCACGCCTGCCTCGGTGGGGCTGACGATACCCATGGTAATGGTGCCCACGATGATGATAGGCATGAGCAGGGCGGGCCAGCTCTCCCACAGGCCGTGCAGCACAGGGCCGATGGTGAAGTGACCGGGCTCCTTGGGCACGCCTTCTTTCTTAGCGAGGAAGTAGCTGACGATCATCTGTGCCAGACCGCACAGGATGCCGGGGATGATGCCGCCGAGGAACAGCTTACCGGTGGAGATGCCGCAGATACCGGCAATGACCACCATGGGGATGGACGGAGGAATGATGATGCCGATGGTGGAGGAAATGGCGGTAACGGCAACGGTAAAGTTCTTGGAGTAGCCCTTGCGCACCATTTCCGGCATGAACATGCCGGAAACACCAGCGGTATCGGCAACAGCGGAACCGGAGATGCCCGCAAAGATCATGCTGGAAAGCACGTTCACGTGAGCCAGACCGCCGTAGATGTGGCCGACGATGGAGTAGCAGAAGTCCATCAGGCGCTTGGAAATACCGCCCTTGGACATGGTGAAGCCGGCAAAGGTATACAGAGGGATGGCCAGCAGTGCAAAGCTGTTCATGCCCTCAAACATGCGCTGGGCAATGGTGACGGTGCTGCCGCCGCCCAGGAACAGGATGCCGCCCATGGCGGACAGGCCCAGACTCATGGCGATGGGCACGCCCAGAAACAGCAGAACGAAGAATGAGATCAGCAGCCATGCGATCATTTGGATTCGCCTCCTTCAGGTTTCGTGGTAAGCTCAACCACCAGATTGAGAACGGCGGACAGGATGCACAGCACACCGGCAATGGGGAAGATGGTGTACACCTGACCCATGGTGAACTGCGGCATGGTGGAAACGGCCTGCTTTGCGCGGGTGCACAGCTGGTAGCCGCCGTAGGTGACCATGACGTAGAACAGGATGATGAACACATCACGGATGATGACAACGATCTTTTTGCCCAGCGGAGTCTTACCGAGGATGGAATCCACCACCTCCACGCGGAGGTTGGTGCCCATGGCGTTGATGCCAATGCAGGCAATGAGCATGGACCAGACGTTCAGATACTGGCTGCTCTCCATGTACCACTTGAAGCCGCCGATGCCGGGGATCAGGCGCAGCACAACGTTTGCGAACAGAATTACCATCATAGCCGCGCACAGAATGGCGGAAATGAGGGTGGTGATCTTGTCCAGAGTGGTTTGCAGTTTTTTCACAGTACAAACTCCTTTCCAAGTGCGATTCAGATAAAATGCAAAGGGACGAAGGGCACGCCCCTCGTCCCTTTGCTTCGGTTTTATTTCAAGGTTTTCTGGTCAGTGATCTCAGCGGGCTTCTTTCCATGCCTTCAGCTGATCCAGCAGGTCGCCGTAGGTATCAGCGTTGTCGGTCAGGACCTTTTCGGTCGCAGCTGCAAACGGAGCCAGTTCCGGGCTGTTGATCTTCATGCCCTTCTCTTCCAGAGCGGAGACCAAATCGTTGGTCTGCTGCTCGTTCAGCTCACGGTCGTAATCGGCAGATGCCTTTGCAGCGTCGGAAACGATCTGCTGCTGGTCAGCGCTCAGCTTGTTCCAGCTGCTCTCGGCAATGGTAAAGCACATGCCGGAGTAGATGTGGTTGGTGATGCTCAGGTACTCCTGAACCTCGAACAGGTTGTTGTTGTAGATAACGGGGATGGGGTTCTCCTGTGCATCGTAGGTCTTCTGCTGCAGAGCCTGATACAGCTCAGAGAAGCTCAGCGGCTGGGGGTTGGCACCCAGAGCGGTCATGGTAGCCATGATGACGGGGTTCTCGGGGGTGCGGATCAGCAGACCGTTCATGTCGGCAGGGCTGTTGATGGGGCCCTTGGAGTTGGTCACGCAGCGGAAGCCGTTGCAGTAGTGGGCCAGCACACGCATATTCTGGCTCAGCAGGCCTTCCTCAGCGGCAGCCTCGATGTCGCTGTCCATGAATGCCCATGCATCGTCGAAGGTCTCGAACTGGAACGGCAGTGCGGAAATGCCCATCTTTGCATCGTAGGTGGCAAAGTTGGAAGCGTCGGTGATGATGATATCCACCGTGCCGGAATCCAGAGCGATAGAGTTGATCAGGTCAGCATCGCCGCCCAGCTGGCCGGAGGGGTACAGCTGAACTTCCACAGCGCCGCCGGTCTTTTCGGCAACTTCTTCTGCAAACTGCTTTGCGCCCTTTGCACGGGGGTCTTCTTCGTTGGTGGAGAAGCCCAGCTTCAGGGTGACAGCCGAGCCGGAAGCGGCAGCGGAAGAACCGGTGGAAGCTGCAGTAGAGGCAGTGGAAGCAGCAGTGCTGGTGCCGGAGCCGCCGCAGGCAGCCAGACCCAGAGCAGCAGCGGAAATGCCAGCCACCTTCAGGAAGTCACGACGGGAAATCATCTTTTTCATAAGAATTCTCCTTCAAAAAAATATCTTCTCCTGAGCCGGTCTCGTGCTCCGGCTCTTGTTCCTTTTTTAAATGGTGCCTTTCTTTTCCAGCGCCTTTTTCAGCTCGGCTGCACCAAAGCGGGGGCTGCTGAGAACCACCTTGCCAAACTTATCGGCGATATACTGTTCGCAGTAGGCCATGCTGCCCTGTGCAAACACGATCACGTCCACCTTGTCGGCAATGGTACCGGCCATCTCGGTCATGCGGGCCTTGAACTGGTCCTGATCCAGACCGAATGCACCGTCCACCAGACAGTCCACCAGTTCCACGTGCCTGTTGCACTCGCGGGCCATGCGCAGGATGGTGCCCTTGGTGGGTTCCAGCGTGGTGGGCAGGGTAGCCATCACGCCGATGCGCTGGCCCTTGCGGACAGCCTCGCGGCACATCTCCTCGTCCACGCGGACGATAGGCACACCAATGTACTTTGCCACGTCCTGTGCACTGTCGGCAACCTCGCCCACGCTGCTGCACAGGTTCAGCATGGCATCCACGCCTTCCTCAGCGGCTTTCATGTACATGCCGATCAGGCGTGCTGCCGGTGCAGTGGTCACATAGCCTGCCGCGCGGACATCTGCCAGAATGCTGGGGTCCTGCAGGCTGTACAGCTCCACATCATCGCCCAGCTGCTTTTTGACCTCCTGCTCCACCAGTTCGATCAGTTCCGGGGTGGTGCTGGTATAGATCAGACCTACCTTCATAACGGAAAAGCCTCCTTTTGTTTTTCGCGTTCTCGTGCCGGACAAGCCCGCAGCAAAGGTTCTTTGCTACATCCTACCTTTAGTTCAATCTCAACAGCTTGTCCGTCTTTACATCCTACCATTAGATTACTCTTCGGCCCGCAAAAAGTAAATTGGCGAATAGCCGATATTTCGGGCCGGTTTTGGTCGTTCTGCACAAATGTGGGATGAAAGTGGTGAAAAATTCACTTCTTTCTGGACATCATCCCATCTTGCGGCGTATAATACCCTTAAAGAAAAAGACAGGGAAGGAGCCACCGGAACATGAATCCGTTTCAAAGTGATAACATCTGGAAAAAGAAGGCCCGGCAGGGCAAGGCGCAGCAGCATCCGCTCACGCCGCAGCAGGAGTGGCAAAAGCAGGTGAACAGCAGCAGCCTGTGGCTGGGCGGCGGCGTGGTGCTGCTGGCACTGTATCTGGCCGCTGTCCGCGCCGGCACCGTGGCGCTGGACGCAAGCGCCGTCGTGCTGATCGTGGTGGTGGGCTGCTTCTGCGTATACACTGCCGCATCCCTCGGCAGGCTGATGAAGAACAAGCCGGAGGAAAAGGCAGCAAAGAAGAAAAAGAAAGC
>CABQER010000018.1 GCA_902463235.1 uncultured Faecalibacterium sp.
TTCTGCCCTTGGGGCCGCGCACCAGCCACGCACCGCAGATGATCAGGGCCACGCAGACCACCACCTCCGGCAGCTGATCCATCATCAGGTAAAGTGCGCGGAAGAAAGGGCTGCTCTGGCCCCAGCGCCACACGATATCCCCCAGCGTGTTCATAAGGATGTTCTGGTAGGCCACCAGCGCGCCCAGCGCGATCAGGCCCCAACCCAGCAGCTTGTGGCTGTCCAGCATGAACTGTTCCATGCGCTGGTCGTGCCAGTTGATGTGCACCAGATAATCGTCCTGCGGGGCGGTGCCTGCGCCGATCTGCGCCCGGAGATTGAAGGTGTCAAAGAAGCTGTACATCCACACAATGGGCATGGCTACATACAAAACTTCCAGCAGAGTGCCCGCACCAAAGGCCACGCAGAACATCGTAATGAGCGAAAGGCCGCGCTTCATGTAGCCCTGATACATCTGGCCTGCGCCCGGGCAAAAGGCGAAGAGGAAGGTCAGGATTCCGTTTTTCATCATAATCGATCTCCTTATTTTGTTTGATCTGCAAGTGGCGAATTTTTGTATTTTTCTGCTGCAGGGCCGCCGGCTCCGAACAGCAGGTCATTGAGTGCTTTTGCCAGCGAAGCCTGCTGCTTCGGCTTGTCGTCGTCCATTGGCTTTCCCAGTATTTCCGGCTGGGCGGACGGTCGGCCATCTTCCACCGGCTTGCCCAGCTGTGCAGGCTCTTCGGTCTGGCTCTGGCTGGTCTCCGGTGTCCATGTGTGCAGCTCCTGCCGGAAATTCAGCAGCTGGTCTATGGTGCCGGAGCGCCACATGGTAAAGGCCAGCACCGCCGCCACACCGGCCACTGCGGCACGGCCCCATGTGTTCTGCATCAGCCGCACCCAGATAGCGGCCATCACCGCCTTGTGCGCGGAGTGCGGCGGCGTTTCCAGCACATCTGCCGTCAGCAGAGCGGTGTAGCGGTCCATGCATTTATCGCAGTAGGATAAATGCTCGGCGGTTTCCAGCCGGCCCAGCTCATCCAGCCCGCCTGCCTGCAGGGCCTGTAGGCCTTCGTCGGTCAGGCAGCCGTTTTTGTCAAACAGTTCCATGTACGCACTCCTTTCCATCGTTTTCACGCTGTAGTATCTGCTGTGCCAGCATCTTTTTTGCCCGGTAGATCTGTGCTTCCACCGTCTTGGGCGGGCGGCCGCACAGCTGTGCCGCCTCGGCCATGGTGTGCTGTTCCAGCAGCACCAGACGGCAAGGCGTTCTGTAGGGCTCCCGCAGGTCCAGGATCATGGCGGTGAGCTCTTCCTCGCCCAGAGCATCCAGCACCTGCTGTTCCGGCTGGGTGCCGGGCGGCGCACCTTCCAGCGCCAGCACATCGTCGCCGGGAATGTTCACCCTGCGCACCCATGCGCTGCGCAGATAGTCCTTTGCCTTGTTGGCAGCGATGCGTGCCAGCCACTGTTTTTCAAACCCGGACGGGCAGCGGTCAATGGCCCGCCATGCCGCCAGAAAGGTCTCCTGCGTCAGGTCCTGCGCATCGCCGGCATCCGGCACCAGCTGGTGGCAGACCGTATATACGAGCGGCTGGTATTTCTGCACCATCGCGCTGAATTCCAAGGTCGTCAACAGCCTGCCACCTCCTTTCAGTTTCGTCCCGGTCCGACGAAGTGCAGCCCCTGCGCTGCCCTTCTGCACATTCATACGAAACAGCCGTTCAAAATCCTGCAAAAACTTTTATTTTTATGATACAATAGAAGTAGTATAGCACAAAAGGAGGCATTCGGCCATGGCTGTCAGTACCCGTCAGGCACTTTTGCAGGCACTTTCCGCTGCCGGGGGCAGCTACGTTTCCGGCCAGCAGCTGGCCGAGACCCTCGGCGTGAGCCGCGCTGCCGTGCACAAGGCCGCTGCGGCCCTCACGGCCCAAGGGTACGCGCTGGAAGCTGCGCCCCGCCGGGGCTACCGGCTGGCAGGCGGCGACCCGTTCTGCACCGAAGCCATCGGGGACTACCCTGCACCCATCTATTTATATAACACGCTGGAAAGCTCCAACCGCACGGCAAAGCTGCTGGCGCTGGATGGTGCACCCCATGGCACGCTGGTGCTCACCGCCCACCAGAGCGCCGGACGCGGCAGGCTGGGCCGGAGATTTGAAAGCCCGGCAGGCAAGGGCGTTTACTGCTCGGTGCTGCTGCGCCCGGAAATGCCCGCCGCCAATGCCCAGACCGCTACCATCAGCGCCGCGGTGGCGGTCTGCCGTGCCGTGAAAAAGCTCTGCGGGCTGGAGCTTGCCGTCAAGTGGGTCAACGACCTGTACTATCAGGGCAGAAAGGTCTGCGGCATCCTGACCGAAGCGGGGACCGACCTGGAGAGCGGACAGCTGGAATGGCTGGTGGTCGGCATCGGGCTGAACCTTACCTCCACCGCTGCCGACTGGCCGGAGGAGCTGGCCCGCAAAGCCGGGAGCCTGTACCCCGGCGGGCCTGCCCCGGTGAGCCGGGCCGCGCTGGCCGGGGCCATTGCCCGGGAGCTGCTGGCCCTCTGCCCGGCGTTTGACTGTCTGGATGAGTATCGCGCCCGGTGCTTTGTGCCCGGCCACTGGGTGACGGTGTGTGCCGAGACCGAGACCTACGCCGCAAAGGCCCTTGCCATCGACGAGGAAGGGCGGCTGGTCATCCAGAGGGAGAACGGCCGGCAGGAGGCTCTGCGCTGCGGCGAGGTGACCACCCGGCCTGCTCGGACCGAATAAGACGCAAAAAAGCACCCTTTCCTGCCCGGAAAGAGTGCTTTTTATGTTCTGTACTTATGTATCCAGATCCACGGCTTCCAGCACCGTGATGTCCTCTTTTTCAAAGGCGGTGCGGATCATCCCGGCAAGGCCTGGCATTTCGGCCTTGTTCTCGATGCACAGGGTGATAATGCCGTTCAGGCTGGAGGCTTCCACGCCCATGGAGCCGCCATCCGGCGGGACCCAGACGTTGAAGTCTTTGGTGTACTTCTGAAGCTCCTGCGTGGCCGGCAGCAGCGGATTTCCCAGATAGCTGAGCCAGAAATCCGCCAGGACACCGCTGATGTACTCGCCCATCTGGAACACCCTCTGCTTGATGCGCAGGGGCGCTTTCTGCTGGTCCACCTTGTACACCCAGCTCATCTGCTCGGCCATGCGCTGCAGCTTTGCCTCCGGCTGCAGGGTGCGGAGCACCTCGGCATCCATTTCCGGCACGATGTCCGCAAGGCGGGTGTCCTCGTTCAGCTTCACGCTGCTCTGGAAGGAGCACACGCAGTTGTAAAGGGCATCCGGCACGCCCGCTTCCCTGCGGGTATCTGCCGAGTAGGAATACTGGATCTCGTCCTTGCCCAGATAGCTGCGCAGTGCAAGGCTCAGCAGACCTGCCAGCGCCGTAAAGGGCTTGACGCCGTTCTCCACTGCCCGGTCCACAAGGCTCTGCTTGGTCAGCCGCACCCGGGTGCGGCGCATCCTGCCCTCCCATGTCTGCACCACATCCCTCTGCATCGTGCTCTCGGTGGCTGTGAGGGGTGGATATTTTTCCATCATGGCCTCGATGTCATAGGCCGGGCTGCACACGATGGGCGTGTTTGCAAACGCCGTGCCATAGCGCAGGTTGCAGTACTGTTCCAGAATGCGGGTGAGGAAGGGCGACACCCCGTGGCCGTCCATGAGGAAATGATACCAGTCAAAATAGATGGTGTCCCCCTCACAGCTCACGCTGAAAAGATAGCCGTTCGTTTCCTCCGGGATATCGCGCTGTGCGCTGTCCTGATACACAAGGCAGGGGTTCGGGTTCGGCTCCAGAAAAAAGCTCCGCTTTTCCTGCACCAGCTGTACCCGATAGTACGGTGCGGCCGAAAGCGCCGCCTCCAGTGCGCGCTGCAAAAGAGCGGGTTCCACCGCATCCTGCAGCGCAAACTGGTACCGACACAGGATCTTCTCCCGACGGAAGAAGTACATCGTTCCCTGAAAGATGTACTCCGTCGAGCGCTGCGACTCATTCATGAACTGTTACCCCGCGTTTGCCGCCAGATAATCCACCAGATCCCCTATGGTCACAAAGTTGCGCAGCTCCTTTTCAGGGATGCGCAGGCCGAAGGTCTCCTCGAGGTCTGCCACAATGGTCAGGATCTCCATTGAGGACAGATCCAGATCGTCCATCAGGACGCTGTTCTCATTCACATCTTCGGGAGAGACCTCGGCAACATCCTCCAGGATGGCCAGGATCTGGGAAATGATCTCTGCTCGTTCCATAGAAATTTTCTTCCTTTCCGTGACGGATAATAGGCACAATCTCCTATGCCTTTCCATAATAATACCCTGATTCTCTCCTGTGCGCAAGGGTTCCGGCAACAAAGCTTTGTTTTTTGTCGGAACTCCTGTTTTCAGTCTGCCGGTCTGCCGGCCCATTTATGCATCCGGGCATTCGATCGCATCCGTATCACTGGCGCAGCAGCTTGCCTGCACCGTTGCGCGGCAGCGGCTCGGTGCTGAACTCCACTGCGCTCATGCGCTTGTACAGCGGCAGGGTGCGGTTTGCCTCGGTGATAAAGTCCCGCACCTGCTGCTGTTTGTCCTCGTCGCAATAGACCACCACGCCGATCTTCTTGCCCATTTCTTTTACAACACATTCCTTCACGGCTTCGCACTTGCCCACGATGCCTTCCAGCTCTTCGGGGCTGATGTTCTCGCCGCTGTCCAGAATGATGAGGTTCTTCTTGCGGCCGGTCAGGAAATAGTAGCCGTCCTCGTCCTTGCGGGCCAGATCGCCAGTGTGGAACCAGCCGTCCGCGTCAATGACCTCGGCGGTGGCCTCCGGGTCCTTGTAGTAGCCCAGCATGATGCTGTCACCGCGCATGCACAGCTCGCCGTCCTCAGCGATCTTGTAGTCCAGATAATCGTTGCCCTGACCCACAGCGCCGATGTGCTTTGCGTCCTGTGCGTAGTTGATGATGCCGTCGCCGCATGTCTCGGTGCTGCCGTAGGTCTGCACCACGAACATGCCGTGTTCCGCCATATCCAGCATCACCTGCGGGTCGAACATGGCAGAGGAGCAGATGGGCACCCACAGCTCTCCCAGACGGTCCTTGCGGCCGCGCATCACATCGTGGTGGAGCGAGTTCATAATGACCGGCACCACCGCCATGGCCTGACTGGGCATCCGCTTTACCTCTTTATAGAAGTTGCGGATGTCGCTGCTGACGTTCAGCGCCCAGCCTGCGTGGGCCCAGGAAAACAGGCAGATGAACGCGCCCAGATGGAACATGGGCAGCACGGTGTACTGGCTCATGACGAGGTCCGGTTCGTGCTTATACGCCATCATGTGCTCACCGATCTGGGTGTGGGCACGCATCACCGAGAAGAAATTCTTCTCGCTCAGCATCACGCCCTTGCTGCGGCCCGTAGTGCCGGAGGTGAACATCAGGACCATCAGGGCTTCGTGGTCGATGCAGCGGGTCAGCTGCGCAGGCTCATAGCTTCGGAAGCCATCCATGGGGCGGAGGATATCGCCGTAGGCAGCCTTGAGCTGGTCGTTGAAGCCGTAGTCGTCGCCGTCGGTCAGGATGGCATCCGGCTCCACAAGGCCCAGCTCGTAGCTCAGCTCGTCCCAGCTCTTGCGCTGGTTCAGCAGCACCAGCACCGCACCGGCCGCCACCACGCCAAAGGTGTTCACGGCATACTCGTAGCTGTTCTTGGTGAGCAGGCAGATCTTTTTGCCCTTGATCTCCGGGATGGTGGACTGGAAGTAATTCACCGCCTTGCGGATATCCTGCACATAATCCTTATAGAGGATGGTGGTCACGGCATCGTTTGCGGTGTCGTAGAAGCGGAAGGCCACATTATCCTTGAAGCGGTCTTCCATGTTGATGGTGATAAGGTCGTAGACATTATCCAGCACTCTGATCTTACGCATTGTTCTGTTTCCTCCTGTGTTCAGCGCAGCAGTTTTCCCATGGCGTTGCGGGGCAGCGGCTGTGCGCTGAACTCCGTCACCATGCGCTTGTACAGCGGCAGGCCGCGGTTGACCCCAGTGACGAACTCCTTCACCGCATCCTGCTTTGCAGGGTCACAGTAGATGAGGGCACAAATCTTTTTGTCCTTTTCCTTCACGATGCACTCCTGAATGTCCGCACAGGGCACCAGCAGCTTTTCCAGCTCCTCGGGGTTCACGTTCTCGCCGCTGTCCAGAATGATCACGTTCTTCTTGCGGCCGGTCAGGTACATGTAGCCGTCCTCTTCCACCCGGGCAATGTCGCCGGTGTGGAACCAGCCGTCTGCATCGATGACTTCTGCAGTGCCTTCCGGGTCCTTGTAGTAGCCCAGCATGATGGGGTCGCCCCGCATGCACAGCTCGCCGTCGTCCAGCTTGTATTCACAGCTGAGGTCCACATGGCCCACGCTGGTCAGGTACTTTGCCTCCTGCGAGGAGTTCCATGCACCGTCGCCGCAGGTCTCGGTCAGGCCGTACATCTGGGCCACAAAGAAGCCCTTCTCCATCATATCACTCAGCATCTTGGGGTCAAACATGGCAGCGCCGCAGGTCAGCACGCACAGGCCGTTCAGGCGGTCGCGGCGGCCCTTCATCACGTCGCTGTAGATGCTCTTCAGCAGCACCGGCACCACTGCCATCACCTCGCTGTGCATGGCACCCAGATCACGGTAGAAATACTTCAGGTTGTTGCACAGGTTGATGGAGTGGCCGGTGATGCTCCACGAAACAAGGCTGGTCATGGCGGAGATGTGGAACATGGGCAGGGCGGACAGGGACGAGAACTCGTCGGTGTTCCAGCCCGTGTACTTCTTCACATCGTCAAAGGGGGCCAGAAAAGCCGGCATGGCGCTGAACAGGTTCTTCTGGCTCAGCATAACGCCCTTGCTGCGGCCGGTGGTGCCGGAGGTGAACATGATAAAGGCCAGAGCAGAGAGGTCCTCCACCTCGGTCACGTCCTCGGCAGGCTCATAGGCCGCAAAGACATCCATGGGCTTCAGGATGCTGCCGTAGGTCTCAGCGAGGGCAGGCTCCCGCTCCGCGAACTCGCCATCCTGCAGGATGCACACCGGCTCGGTGAGGCCCAGCTCATAGGAGATGGCATCCCAGTCCTTGCCAAGGTTCAGCGGCACAGCCACGGCTCCGGCAATGACCGTGCCGTACATGCAGATGACATACTGGTAGCTGTTGCGGGCCAGGATCGCCACACGCTTGCCGCGCACGTCGCCATACTCTGCACGCAGGAACGCCACGAACCGGCGCAGATCCTGGGCATACTGTGCGTAGTGCACCTCGGCCACGCCCTGCTTTTCTTCATCATACCAGCGCAGAGCCACACGGTCTGCAATGTTGGTTTCCATATTGCAAAGTGACTGATACAGCGATGTAATCATTTTTTTCCTCCATTTTTATCATCCGATCCGGTGCTCCTGTGTAAGCCAGCACAGATCCTTCCAGTCATTTCCAACTGTGCCCAGTATACAATAAGGCCCGTGTCAATGCAAGAGTTTTGCAACATTTAATTCCAAACATTGACAATAAAATCTTGCATATCATGTCGTTTCCAGATGTAAATTCTGCCTTTCGTTGCGAAGCCGCCCTGCCTGTGCTATGCTTTTATTGCAGGCTGCAATGTGTCCCCGCCCGCCGGATCGCAATTCAAAATTGACAGTCTGTGCAAAAAGCATTATACTGGGTTCATATCCATACAAAATTTTATCTTTTTCATTCAAAATCTACGCATTGTGCGGCGTCCGGCTCTGATGGAATGTCCCGCGCAAGGAAGGAACCTCCATGGAAGGAACCAAGCCCCGCACCGCCAGCTCCATCGGCATGTTCGACATGCTCAAGGGTGCCGGTATGCTGACCATCGTTTTTGCGCATACCGCCGAGCTTTATCCCATGCAGGCGGTCAGCGGCCTGTCCCTGACCGCGTTTTTCCCGTTCATCTACCGCGAAGCGCTGATGGCCGCCTTTTTTATTGCCAGCGGCTACGGCTTCCGCAAGCGCTCTATCCACAAGTGCATCCACCAGCAGCTCAAAAGCCTGCTCAAACCCTATGCTTACACGGCGCTGTTCACCTGCGTGCTGCACTTTATCATTCATTATAAGACGTTCCAGTACCTGCCCGGCACCATCGGCGAGTCTATCAAGGTCACCGGCGGCTTTCTGCTGGGCCTGCCCCACACGGCCGAGTATTTCGGGCAGGAGTTCTTCTCCTGCGGGCCGATGTGGTATCTGCTGGCGCTGATGGTAGGCTGGGTGCTGCTGGATGTGATCCTGAACATCTTCCCGGAGCGCTATGTTCCATGGGCTGTGGCAGGCTGCGTCCTGCTGGGCTGGGGCGCGAGCCTTGTGTGGGAGCTGCCCTTCTGTCTGATCCAGGGTGCCGTGGTAGTGCCCTACCTCTATATCGGCTTCCTTGCCAAAAAGAAGCATCTGCTGGACGAGCCCCTGCCGCCCAAGGTCTTTGCCGGGCTGCTGGCCGCCACAGCACTCATTGCCGTAGGCGCTCTTGCTACCCGCACCACCGACTGCATCTCGCTGGCCGAGTGGTCGCTGGGGCCGCTGAGCATCTTTCTGGACGGTGCTGCAGGCCTGCTTTTCATCCGGCTGTTCATGCGGCTCAGCCGCGGCCATGGCCCCATCGTGCACTTTCTGGAAGCGGTGGGCCGCCGTTCGCTGAACATTTTCTGCGTACATACCGTGGAGATCATCGCTATTCCGTGGTATCTGATGGTAGCAAAGTTCTCTGCGCAGCCGGTGCTGGGCATGTGGCTGCAATATGCCATCGCTCTGGGCTCTATCTGGCTGGTGTGTGAGCTGCTGCGTGTACGCCGCGCACTCATCATCCGATTTTTCCCGGCACAGCGCAGAACGCCCGCCGTGCACTATACCTCCCGGCACTGACATGTTTTTCCGGCTGCTGCGGTGCAGCCATCATAAAAGTAAGAGGAGAATCCGGTTATGAACAACGATGTCCCCGAGACCCTTGCTGCGGCCCGCAGCCGCGCTGCTGACTTGGAACAGCAGCTCAAGCTCTCTGACGAAGGTGTATCCCGGCTGGCACAGCGGTGTCTGGAGCTGGAACAACAGGTGCTGAACTATCAGGCCGCACTGGCAAGGCACGGCAGCGACAACGAGCCTGCCGCCCTGACCCTGCCGCAGCTGTTCTACGATTCCGGCTCCGGCTATTCCCCGCGGGAATGCCTGACCGTTGCCGAGGATGCCTACGACGAACTGACCCACGAGGTCTCTGCGGTGTTCACCCTGCCCACGGATGCCCGTGCGCTGCGGCTGGACCCCGGTGAGCTGGCCTGCTGCGTGACTGACCTGAGCATCTCGGACGAGCGGCTGGAATGCCGCGCCATGAACGGCATCCAGCTGCAGGAAGACTGCCTGCTGTTTTTGGATGTGGACCCCAACCTGACCGTGTGCAGCACCGTGCCCTTTGCGGCCGGGATGAAGTTTGCCGTGACCTATCATTACTATCCGCTGGGCCGCTTCCAGCACGAGCAGCCCGGCAAGGCCCTGCTCAGCGCGTTGAATACCATCAAGCTGCATGCTGAGGCCGAAAAGAACGATGTTCTGGAACAGCTGCAGGCCGCCCTTGCCGAGAATACCCGGCTGAACAATCAGCTGACGGAACTGCAGAGCAGCCGTGCTGCTTATGAAGATTCGCTGGAAAACCTGTACGAGAGCAGCAGCTGGCGGCTTACCGCACCGCTGCGTGCTTTGCGCCGCCTGCTGCGCGGCTGAATCGGATCGCTAAAGGAGTTGTCAACATGTACAGCAGTTACAGCACCCTGCAGCGTAAGCAGCTGACGAAGCAGGTTTATACCGATACCCAGAGTACCTATCTGCTGGTGTATGCACCGGGCCGTCATCAGGCGCTGGAGCACGCACTGGAAAACCAGCTGCACCGCAAGTTCCGGCTGGTGACGGAGCTGGCCCCCGCCCTGACCGACTCGGTGGAGGGCGTGCTGCTGGTCAGCGAAGATCTGGAGTGCACCTCCACCGCCCTGACCTATTTTGCCGCCGCCCTGCGCACCGGTGCCGATTTTGTGGTGTGTGATGCCGCCTTTGGCTTCGATGGCTCCACCGCCCTTTATCTGAGCACCCAGCACATCCCGTGCAGCCGCTGCGCCATGGTATCGCGGAAGCTTCTGGACCGGGTGCGCGCCGCTGCGCGCGGCAGGGACAGCGTGACCGAGCTGCTGCGCCTTGCCACCGCCATGGCGGAAAACTGCCACCGCATCCCGCAGTCTTTGCTGCACTTCCGGCGGGAGCTGTGTGCCGACGATGTGTTTTCTGCAGACGGAAAGCGTGCTTTGATCCTGAGCCACGAGCTGACCATGACCGGTGCGCCCATTGTGCTGACAAGTGCCGTGCCGGTGCTGCGCAGCATGGGCTTTGAAGTGGTGGTGCTTGGCCCTGCGGACGACGGCTCGCTGCCGCTGTTTCTGGATGCCGGTGCCGCCGTAGTGACCCGCAGCGACTGCGTGATGAACTCGTCGCTGTGGGGCCTTGCCACCAGTGCCGATTTTGTGCTGGCCAACACCGTGGTAGAGGCAGCCGCCGTGAGCACCCTGAACGGCTCCTTCGTGCCGGTGCTGTGGTGGCTGCACGATGCCTTTGCAGGCTACCCGTTCATTGCGCACAAGATTCCCAAAACACTGGGCTCCAATGTGCATGTGTGCGCCGTAGGCTCCCACGCCACTGCCGCCATGCACTCGGTGCGGCCGGACTTCAGCATTGAACAGCTGATCTACGGTCTGCCGGACTATGCGCAGGAAAGCTTCCCGCCCTACGATATCAGCTATGCCGGCGGCAGGCCGCTGTTCGTGACCGTAGGTTCCTTTGAGCCGCGCAAGGGTCAGGATATTTTCTGCAACGCCATCCGCCTGCTAAAGCCCGAGGTGCGCCAGAAGGCTGCTTTCCTGTTCGTGGGCAAGGCGGCGGACAAGAGCCTGAAGAACGCCGTGGATGCACTGGTGGAGGACTACCCGGACACCGTTTTCTACCGCAAGCGTCTGGAACGGCCCGAGATCAAATCCCTGATGGATCAGTGCACCTGCGTGGTATGCGCTTCCCGCGATGATCCCATGCCAACCTTCGTCACCGAGGGCCTGATCTTCGGCAAGCCCTCCATCGTGTCGGAGCACACCGGCACCGCCGGGCTGATCACCGAGGGCGTGGACGGCTTTGTGTACAAAGACGACGACCCGGATCAGCTGGCAAAGGTGCTGGAGCATGCTATCCTGCATCCGGAACAGCTGGCCGCCATGAAAGCTGACTGCCGGAAAATGTACGAGAAATATTATTCCAACGAAGCCTATGTTGCCACCCTGACACGGCTGGTGAACGAATCAACAGACTAAAAACAAGATAAAGGCAAGGGTCGATGCGTGCATCTGCCCTTGCCTTTTTATCATTCCATCAAAATTGCACAAGAAAATTCCAGTTCCGTTCACAAAGACACAGGCCGCGTGTGTTATACTTTTATCAAATCATTCCGCCTGAAAGGAGCCTGTTCTCTCTATGAGCCAACCCGCCTCTGCCGCACCTTCCCGCAAAAAGACAGTGATCTCGCTGCTGGTGCTCGCCGCACTTACCGGCATCATCGTGCTGCTGTTCAAGGACAACTGGGCCGAGATCACCGCAGCGCTTTCGCAGCTGTCCGCATGGCAGGTGCTGGTGGTGCTGGCCATCGGCCTCAGCTACCCGCTGCTGGAGGGGTGCGTGGCGTGGGTCATCGTGCGCAGCCGCATCCCGGGCTTCAGGCTCTGGCAGGGCATCGATACCGCGTGGTGCGGCACCTTTGGCAATGTGGTCACGCTGGGCGCAGGTGCAGTGCCGGTGCAGACCTGGTATCTGCACCGCTGCGGCCTGCCGGTTGGCCCGGGCGTGGGCCTGATGACCCTGCAGTACGTGTTCCACAAAACCACCGTGCTGCTGTATGCCACGGTGATGCTGCTGTTTCAGCACAGATGGCTTGCCGCCAACACCACCGGTGTGATGAATTATCTGCCCATGGCATACGCTGTAGTGGCGGCCATCATTGTGGTGCTGGTGCTGGTGTGCGTATCGCCGCTGGTGCAGGACCTTGCCCGCTGGCTGATGCGTCTGCTGCCCAAAACGGAAAAATGGCAGCAGCGCCGCGCCGACTGGCAGCAGCAGCTGGATGTTCTGGGCGAGGAGAGCCGCCGTCTGCTGGCAGATAAGCCCCGCTGCGCTGAAATTCTGGCATTGCAGGCGGTCAAGCTGTTCGGGCTGTTCTGCCTGCCCTACCTGTGCATCCGGTTCATGGGGCTTTCCCCTCTGAGCTTTTTGCAGGTGCAGCTGCTCACCAGCTTGATGCTGTTTTTGTCCAACGCCCTGCCTAATGTGGCCGGCATGGGCTCCATCGAGACGGCATTCCTGCTGGTGTTCGGCAGCTTTCTGAAGCGCGGCGAGGTGATGAGCGTGATGATGCTCTACCGCATCGCCAGCTATTATGTGGTGTTCGCCGCCAGCGCCGTGGGCTTCTTCTTTGCCCAGCGGCATCTGGGCCAAATGGGAGCGGAGCTGCCAAAGGAGGCATGACTCTTATGAAGGAAAAAGGCATTCTGTCCCGGTTCGGCATTGTCATTTTAGTGCTGCTTGCACTGGTGCTGATCTTTCCTTCCGCAAAGATCGATCTTGCATCCAGCATTGAGGCCAGTACACAGGCCGGTGTCCGGGTGGAGCACATTCAGAACTTTGCCCGCTCCGCAGAGATGGATGTTCAGCTGCTTTCTGCCGACGACCCTGCCTATCAGCAGATCGCAAACGTGCTCTCCGGCCTTACCTGTGTCAAGCGGTTCAACCAGCAGTATTCCTCCTACAGCCACGAATACCCGGTGGATTCCGTCACTGTGAGCTACTACGATGATGCCGAGAACAATAACCTCCTGTTCACCGTCTACTCCGATGGCACCGCCATCGTGAACAGCCAGTTCGTAAAGGTCAAAGCGCCCAAAGGCGGAGCGGAGGAAGTGTACCGGGAGCTGGCGGAGATCGTGAAGTAAACCCTCTCAGGCATCGCTGAGCGATGCCAGCTCCCCCGAAAGGGGGAGCTTCTTTGCATCTGGCTTAAACGTTTTTCTTCAAACCAAAAGTAGTATCTTTCCGTACTTGCGCATGAAGCTCGCCCTTCGGGAGAGCTGCCGCCGCAGGCGGCTGAGAGGGTCGTTTCCCTTATAAAAACAAAAAACGGGGCATGCAGGTGGTCAAGCTGCATGTCCCGTTTTTGTTTCTTTTGCACACGGTGCGGTACCAATCACACCGAATGCCGCGCATCGAGCCGTGGGAGCAAACTAAAACCACGGCTCACTTGAAAAAAGAGAATGGAATGGAGGAATTGGCGTTTGCGCAGCAATGAAAGCCCCAGTGGGGCTTTTAAGCCACAAAGCGGTCTTGCGTAAGCAAGATGGAGTGGCCTCGCCACGACAAACTTGGGGATCACCTGACACAGCTCCGCAGCTCTGCCATGGCGGATCCGGTTTTCGCAGAAGCCCTTGCAGAGGCTTCCGCTTTTCTGGTGCAACGTGGTTAGATTTGCCTAACCTCGTTGCGAGAACAGAATACCATAGCCGGTTAGTCTTGTCAACCCTTATTTTGCGATTTTTTTCGCAAAATAGGTGCACCGCCGGGATTTCGGCGCTTTTTCTACATTCTGCCCAAAGAAATCCCCTTGCTTTGGAAGAAAACCCACTTGTTATCTATTGCTTTTTAAAGTGGTTCTTGCTATTATAGTAACGCAAGATTTTGTGGGCAGGTTTTCATTTTTGTCTACACCTTGTAGTTGGGGCTGCCGCAGTCGGCAGTTCAAGACCGTTTTGCCCCCAGAAAGCCGCCATACAGAGCGGTTTTTCAAAGGCTCATTAGTTAGAAAACGCTAACTGCGTAATGGAGCAAGGAGGTTCCAATGATCAATTTTGAACAGTGGGAAGGCTTTGAGGGCCGCATCTGGAAAGAAGAAGTCAATGTGCGCGACTTCATCCAGAAGAACTACACCCCGTATGACGGCGACGAAAGCTTTCTGGCCGGCCCCACCGAGGCGACCGACAAGCTGTGGGGTGCCCTGCAGAAGCTGCAGAAGGCCGAGCGCGCCAAGGGCGGCGTGCTGGATATGGAGACTGAGGTGGTCAGCAGCCTGACTGCTTACGGCCCCGGCTATATCGATGAAAGCCTGAAGGATCTGGAGCAGATCGTGGGTCTGCAGACCGACAAGCCCCTCAAGCGCGCCTTCATGCCCTACGGCGGCATCAAGATGGCAGAGCAGGCCTGCACCACCTACGGCTACCAGCCCAGCGAGGAGCTGCACAAGATCTTTACCGATTATACCCGCACCCACAATCAGGCTGTGTTTGATGCCTACACCCCTGAGATGAAGGCGGCCCGCCATACCCACATCATCACCGGCCTGCCGGACACCTACGGCCGCGGCCGCATCGTGGGCGACTACCGCCGCGTGGCCCTGTACGGCATCGATGCACTGATCAAGTTCAAGCAGGAGGACTTCGCCAACTGCGGCGACGGCACCATGACCGACGACGTGATCCGCCTGCGCGAGGAGATTGCCCGCCAGATCAGCGCCCTGAAGGGCATGAAGAAGATGGCCGAGGCCTACGGCTATGATATCTCTCAGCCTGCAAAGAACGCCAAGGAGGCCTGCCAGTGGCTGTACTTCGGCTATCTGGCCGCCATCAAGACCCAGAACGGCGCCGC
>CABQER010000019.1 GCA_902463235.1 uncultured Faecalibacterium sp.
TCCAGCCAGCCACAAAGCCGGCCACCATGCTGTCGCCTGCGCCCACGCTGTTTACGACCTTGCCCTTGGGGCAGCCGATGCGGTGCACCTCGCCATTTTCGTCCACCAGCAGGGCACCGTCGCCCGCCATGCTTACCAGCACGTTGCGAGCGCCCTTTTGCTGTAGGGTGCGGGCCGCAGCAATGATCTCTTCGTCCGTAGTCAGCACCCTGCCCACGATCTCGCCCAGCTCGTGGTTATTGGGCTTGATGAGGAAGGGGTGGTACTGCAGCACGTTCACCAGCAGGTCGCGGGTGGCATCCACCACAGCACGCACGCCCCTGCCCTGCAGCCGGGCCAGCAGCCGCTCGTAGGTATCCTGCGAAAGGCTTGCCGGGATGCTGCCCGCCAGAATGAGGATATCATCCTCGTTCAGGCTGTCCAGCTTCTTTTCCAGCTCCTGCATGGCGCTCTCCGGGATGTCGGGTCCTGCGCCGTTCAGCTCGGTCTCCTGCCCTGCCTTGATCTTGACATTGATGCGGGTCATGCCCTGTTCCAGATGCACAAAATCGGTCTTTAAGCCCTGTGCAGCAAGACCGCGTTCCAGCCATGCGCCGGTCTCACCGGCCACAAAGCCCAGCGCCACGCTCTCGCAGCCCAGCTGTGCCAGCACACCGGACACATTGATGCCCTTGCCGCCCAGCACGCAGTCCTCGCCTTTGGCGCGGTTCACCTCGCCTACTTCCAGCGGTGCTTCCAAGCGCACCACATAATCGATGGCCGGATTGAATGTAACTGTGTAGATCATACTTCCGTCTCCTTTACCAGTGTGAACTGTTTGTATTTGGGGTTGGGGCAGCGGTTGGTGAGAATGGCACCGCCCTGCAGGTCGGCAATGACTGCCGGGTAGATGCGGGAAAACTTGGCATCATCCACAAGGAACCAGGCTTCCCGTGCACGGTGCACTGCCGCTGCTTTCACGGCAGCTTCCTCGGGGTCCGGCGTGGTAAAACCGGCATCCAGCGCCACACCGTTGGCACCCATGAACGCCTTGGTAAAATTGTAGCGCTGCAGGCTGGTGACTGTGGGTGCACCCACAATAGCTTCGGTCTCGGGCCGCAGCAGTCCTCCGGGCAGATACACCCGGCAGCCCTTTCGGGCCAGTGCCCGGGCATGGGCCACGCCGTTGGTCACATAGCTGGCTTTGAGGGCATCCCCCGCCAGTGCACGCACCAGCTCCAGCGTGGTGGAGCCTGCATCGATGAACACAAAATCATCGGCGTTGATGAGCTTTGCCGCCGCCTGCGCGATGCTGTGCTTCTGCTCCACAGCCTGCGACTCCTTGGCCTCCATGGTGGGTTCATCCGCCAGAAAACGGCTGTCCGGCAGGGTGGCACCGCCGTGCACCTTGTTCAGCTTGCCCAGCCGGTCCAGTTCGGTCAGGTCGCGCCGGATGGTGGATTCGCTGGTGTTCAGCGCCTCGCACAGTTCCTGCACCGTCACGGTGCGCTTGCGGTTCAGCTGTTCCATGATCAGGCTGAAGCGTTCTTCTGCCAGCATCGGCATTCTCTCTCCTTTGGTTTGATCTTATCTTTGACGGTTTATGACCGTTTGTGCGTTGTTTTGGTTGATTGCATCTTTATTATAGCAAATACAGCACCAAAATCAATCATTTCCAGTCAATTCCATTCATTTTCGTTCACAAAAAATTGTCTTTAAATTTGTGCAGGGAGCACAAAAGCTGGGATACAAGCATTTTGTGCAAACAAAAAAGCCGCCGTGCGTACCAATCGCACAGCGGCCGGAGAGATGGCTTATTGAGAAATCACTCGGCAGTCCAGTAGAAATCGTCGCCGGGCATTGCGCCGCCCACTGCCTTGGGGTCGGCATCAAACAGCACCTGCAGATAAGCGGATGCGTTGGTCTTGAGCTCGTCGCCGGTCAGGCAGACGATGTTGCAGTTGGGCAGGGCCTTCTTGGCAATGGCAGCCTTGGCCACAACACCCTGCTCCTCGCACAGAGCGGCAGTGCCGTCCAAATCGGCGTTGGCAGCTTCCACGCTCTTGGCGTAGTCGGTAAGGAATGCGGCCACAACATCCGGGTGTTCCTCGGCATACTCCTTGCGCACCACGGTCACGCCGGTGATGAGCTGCGTATCCGCGACCTTGTTCCATTCCTCGGTCAGGTCGAGGGCCACACGCAGGGTGTCGTCCTGCAGGCCGGCTGCAGTCACATAGGGCTGGGGCAGAACTGCAATGGCATCCTCGGTATTGGCCATCTGGGCCGTGACCTCGGTGGCCTCGCTGTAGTATTCAATGGTCACGTCCTTGTCCGGGTCGATGCCGTTGGCGTTCAGAAGATAGCGCAGCACGTACTCCGGCGTGGTGCCCTTGCCGGTGGACAGGATGGTACGGCCTGCAAGGTCTGCCATGGACTGGATCGTATCGCCGCCTTTTTCCACTACGTACAGCACGCCCAGCGTGTTGACGGCCACAGCCTGAATGCCGCCCTCCGTCTTCTGATACAGGGTGGCGGCCAGATTTGCCGGGATGGCAGCCATGTCCAGCTCGCCCTTCATCAGCAGCGGCACGATCTCATCGGCAGCGCCGTAAAGCTGCAGGTCGTAATCCATGGAAGCGGTGCCATCCTCTTCCATGCTCAGCAGGTTGACAAGGCCCATGGTGGTGGGGCCTTTCAGGCCGGCAATGCGCAGAGCATCGGTGGTGGACAGTTCCTTTGCTTCCTCACTGGAAGCGGCTTCCGAAGCAGCCTCTGGGACAGCTTCGCTGGAAGCTGCACTGGATGCAACAGAGCTGGATGCCGCACCGCCGCAGGCGGCAAGGCTCAGCACAAGGGCCAAAGCCAGCAGCATGGATGTCAGTTTTTTCATGCAGGGATTCCCTCTTTCCTCACAAGACCGCGCCGTTTTGTGCCTGAAAATTTTGCACAGAACCATGGGTCGGTCTTTTCATATTTTTTACAAGGCAAATTTGCAAAATCATTTGCTTTGCGGGTCTAAGTTTACTATAATAGAGTCAAAAATACCGTTGCGTGTGCAACGGAATTGCAGGAGGGCTGTGGGAAGCCGGATCTTTCCCACGGAATTGTGATGAAAAACTTTCTTCCGCTGTTATGCTCCACCTCTTTATTCAATGGTCTGACCCCTGAAGAGCTGCAGACTCTGCTGGCCCAGCTGGGTGCCGTTATGCGCAGCTACGGCAAAGGCGAAGCGCTTGTTCTGGCAGGCGAACCCAACCGCAGGGTGGGCATCGTACTGTCCGGTGAGCTGGAAGCCTACCGTCCCGGGCCGCAGGGTGCGCGCATTCCCATCACCCACATGGAACCGGGCGGCGTGTTCGGCGATGTGCTGAGCGGTTCCAGTCTGGCAAGCCCGGTCACGGTGATGGCTTCGGTGCCCTGCGAGGTGCTGCTGATTCCCTACGAGCGGCTGCTGCTTTCGGATGGCAGTCCGGCGCACCAGCAGACATTGCGCAATCTGGTGCGCACCATCAGCGATAAATATTTTTCCCTCTCCCGCCGCATCGACCTGCTGGTGCTCAAAAGCCTGCGGGCCAAAGTGTGCGCCTATCTGCTCAGTGAAGCCGAACGGGCTGGCAGCCTGACCTTCAGCATCCCGTTCTCCCGCATCCAGCTGGCAGATTACCTGAACTGCGACCGCAGCGCCCTCAGCCGTGAGCTGAGTCAGATGCAGCGGGACGGCCTGCTGGACACCTACAAAAGCAGCTTCAAGCTGCTGGAGCCTGCGGTACTGAAGCAAATGGTGCAGTGACCATTTGAATAGCCGCCGCGTGCGCTTTGGCTGTATTCAGCTGAAATTTTATTTTTATATTTGAGTTTTAGAAAAATCTACGGATTTTTCTAAAACTCTTTTTCACTGGAAGGCCGTAACCGTCAGCGGCATCATCTTGTTATTTTTAATATAGGAGTATTTTTAAATATGTCAAAACCGATTTTATGGATCGTGATCCCCTGCTACAACGAGGAGCAGGTGCTGCCCATTACAGCTCCCATGTTTCTGGAAAAGATCAGCGGCCTTGCCGCACAGGGCCTTGTGAGCGAGAAGAGCCGGGTGCTGTTCGTGAACGACGGCTCCAAAGACAAGACATGGGAACTGATCCAGAGTTTTGCCGCACAGGACGAGCACTACATCGGCATTTCCCAGAGCCGCAACCGCGGCCACCAGAACGCCGTGCTGGCAGGCTTGATGGAGGCACTGCACAGCGGCACCTGCGATGTTACCATTTCCATCGACTGTGATGGTCAGGACGACATCAACGCCATGGACGAGATGGTTAAAAAGTATCTGGACGGTGCCGAGGTGGTCTACGGCGTGCGCAGCCGCCGCGATACAGACACCTTCTTCAAGCGCTTCACCGCCGAGGGCTTTTACCATGTGATGAACGCTCTGGGCGCAGACATCGTGTTCAACCACGCAGACTACCGCCTCATCAGCACCCGTGTGCTGGAAAGCTTTGCCGACTACAGGGAAGTGAACATTTTCCTGCGCGGCATGGTGCCGCTGGTTGGCTTCAAAAGCGAGGTAGTCACCTACGAGCGCCACGAACGCCTTGCCGGTGAGAGCCACTATCCGCTGAGCAAGATGCTGGCCCTTGCCTTTGACGGCATCACCAGTCTTTCCAACAAGCCCATCCGCCTTATTACTGGATCTGGCATCTTTGTGAGCCTGATCAGCTTTATCGGAGTCATCTGGGCCATCGTGTGCGCCGCCATGGGCAGCAGCGTGGCCGGCTGGGCCTCCATCGTGTGCATCGTCTGCTTCATGAGCGGCGTGCAGCTGGTGTGCTTAGGCGTGATCGGCGAGTATATCGGCAAAATTTATATGGAGACGAAAGCCCGCCCGCGCTACATCATCAGCGAGCGCACCTGGGCCCCTTACGAAAGGAAGTATCACGGATGAGCAAACAGAGCTGGCGGGGCAGCACCCTGCTGAACCCGGAACCGCCGGTATTGGTGTCCTGCGGCGGGCTGGAAAAGCCCAATCTCATCACCATCGGCTGGACGGGCACCATCTGCACCCAGCCCAGCATGGTATCCATCAGCGTTCGGCCGGAACGCTACAGCCACCACCTCATTCAGGAAAGCGGACAGTTTGCCATCAATCTGCCCACCGAAGCGCTGGTGCGTTCGGTGGACTGGTGCGGCGTGAAAAGCGGCCGTGATGTGGATAAATTTGCCGCCTGCGGCCTGCATTCTGCCCCCGGCAGCGTGCTGACCGACTGCCCCATTCTGGAAGAAAGCCCGGTCAATCTGGAATGCAAGGTAACTCAGGTGATCCCGCTGGGCAGCCACGACCTGTTCCTTGCCGAAGTGGTGGCCTGTGATGTGGACGAAAGCCTGCTGGACGAAAGCGGCAAGCTGTGTCTCGAAAAGGCAAAGCTCATCGTCTACAGTCACGGTGACTATCTGGCTCTGGGCAAAAAGCTGGGCACCTTTGGCTACAGCGTGCGCAAGAAAAAGCCGGTAAGGCGTAAAAAATAATTTGCATTTCATCGCTTGACTTTTGCCCAAAACTGCATATACTAAAGATAGGCAATGTAGAGAGATTGAATCCATCGGGTTCATGCCGAAACACGAAGCCCCCGGTAGTGTCAGTACCGGGGGCTTCTTTTAGTGTTTGCTGCCCTTGCCGATCTTACCGTCGATCCATGTGCACAGATAGTAGGCAACTACCTGCGCGGCAACGGTTTGGATAAATGTAGAGAGAGTTTCCAAGGGGTTCACCTCCTTTCCGCGGTTAGGGGAATGGAGAAGGGCCGCAGGAACAGTATAGCACAAAAACCGGTATCGCGCAATTTTGACGCAATACCGGTTTTTGTGCATTTATTCGTGCTTTACGCGCTGGATCTCGCCCAGATCGTAGGGGGTGTTCTGGTAGACGTAGTAGTTCAGCCAGTTCTCATACAGCAGGTGGGCGTGGGCACGCCAGCGGAACAGCGGCGGCTTTGTGGGATCATCGTCCGGGTAGTAATTCACCGGCACATGGATGGGCAGGCCCTTGTCCACATCGCGGCGGTACTCTGAATCCAGCGTGTATTTGTCATATTCCGGGTGGCCGGTGACAAAGATCTGCCGTCCGTTCTCGGTGCTCATGAGGAAGGGCCCGGCCGCATCGCTCTCGGCAAGGATGCGCAGAGCCTTACAGTTGTCCACATCCTCGCGGCTGATGCCGGTGTGGCGGCTGTGGGGCGCATAGAACACCTCGTCAAAGCCGCGCACCAAAGGGTTCGACGGGCGGGTGACCCGGTGCTCGAACACGCCGAACATCTTTTCCGGCAGCAGCTGCTTGTGCACGCCGTAGTGGTAGTACAGGCCAGCCTGTGCACCCCAGCACACATGCAGGGTGGAGTAGACATTCGTCTCGCTGAAGTCCATGATCTCGCACAGCTCCGGCCAGTAATCCACCTGCTCAAAGTCCATGGTCTCCACCGGTGCGCCGGTGATAATCATGCCGTCGTAGCGGTTGTTCTTCACCTCGTTGAAGTTCTTATAGAACGATTCGAGGTGTGCTGCCGAAACGTGGGTCGCCGCATGGCTGGCCGTCTGCAGCAGGGTCATGTGCACCTGCAGCGGGGTATTTGCCAGCAGACGGGCGATCTGGGTCTCAGTGGTGATCTTGGTGGGCATCAGGTTCAGGATCAGGATCTCCAGCGGGCGGATGTGCTGGGCAAGGGCGCGCTCACGATGCATGACGAAGATATTTTCGTTGTAGAGGGCATCGTAAGCAGGCAGGGTCTTGGGGATGATCAGCGGCATAGTTCGTACTCCTAACGATTTAGAATAGCCTCCGCTGACGCTCTGGCTATCTTCAGCGGAATTTATTTTTATATTTTGCGTTTGTCGCGCCCTGCGGGGCGCTCCAAACGCGTTTTTACGAGAAGGGCCGGAACCGATAGATGCTGCTGAACTCACCTTTTAGATCTTATCCAGCGCCTGTGCAATATCTACGATGAGGTCTTCGCTGCTTTCCAAGCCGCAGCTCATGCGCACCAGCTCTGCGGGCACACCGGCGGCTTTCAGCTGCTCATCGTTCATCTGGCGGTGTGTGCTGGATGCAGGGTTCAGGCAGCAGGTGCGGGCATCGGCCACATGGGTCTCGATGGCTGCCAGCTTCAGGTTCTTCATAAAGATGCTTGCAGCCTCACGGCCGCCGGCCAGACCAAAGCTGACCACGCCGCAGCTGCCATTCGGCAGATACTTCTCCGCCAGTGCATGGTACGGGCTGGACTCCAGGCCGCAGTAGTTCACATAGGCCACCTTGGGATGGCTTTCAAGGAACTCTGCCACAGCCATGCCGTTGGCGCAGTGGCGCTGCATCCGGACATGCAGGCTTTCCAGACCGAGGTTCAGCATGTAGGCGTTCATGGGCGACTGCATGGAGCCAAAGTCACGCATCAGCTGCGCGGTAGCCTTGGTGATAAAGGCACCCTCTTTGCCGAAACGCTCGGCGTAGGTGATGCCGTGGTAGCTGTCGTCCGGGGTGCACAGGCCGGGGAACTTCTCAGCGTGGGCCATCCAGTCGAACTTGCCGCCGTCCACGATGGCACCGCCCAGCACCGCGCCATGACCGTCCATGTACTTGGTAGTGGAGTGGGTCACGATATCCGCGCCCCACTCAAAGGGGCGGCAGTTGACCGGCGTGGGAAAGGTGTTGTCCACGATCAGCGGTACACCGTGGGCGTGAGCAGCCTTGGCAAACTTCTCAATGTCCAGCACGGTCAGGGCCGGGTTTGCGATGGTCTCGCCGAACACCACCTTGGTGTTGGGCCGGAATGCGGCGTTCAGCTCTTCCTCGGTGCACAGCGGGTCCACGAAGGTGGCTTCAATGCCCATTTTCTTCATGGTGACGGAGATCAGGTTGAAGGTGCCGCCGTAGATGGTACTGGATGCCACGATGTGGTCGCCTGCTTCGCAGAGATTGAACAGGGCAAAGAAGTTTGCAGCCTGACCGCTGCTGGTCAGCATTGCAGCCGTGCCGCCTTCCAGCTCGCAGATCTTCTTAGCCACAAGGTCGCAGGTGGGGTTCTGCAGACGAGAATAGAAGTAGCCGTCAGCTTCCAGATCAAACAGCTTGCCCATGTCCTCGCTGGTGGCATACTTAAAGGTGGTGGACTGGATAATGGGGATCTGGCGGGGTTCGCCGTTGCCGGGGGTGTAACCGCCCTGCACACAGATGGTATCGCGATTCATACTACATACTCCTTTACTGGGTTTGTCCATATAGCACAATTCCCCGCAGGAGTGCTGCAGCCTCCGGCGGGGAATTGAAACGTTAAATTTTAGTTCCCGTCCGGGGGCAAAATGAAGAGAGGACGCCTTCCGTCAAAGCCTTTCGGCTTTGGCAATACCGGAAAGTTTTCCTCTTCGCCAGAAGCTCCCTCTCCGAGGGAGCTGGCGCACGAAGTGCGACTGAAGGAGTTACTTCCGCAGCCGCTTATCGCTTCTGGTGGCCCAAGCAGTGCCCAAAGTCTGGAACACCTGAACCATCAGCACCAGCAAAATGACACACACGATCATGATATCGGTCTGGTAGCGGTAATAGCCGTAGGACAAAGCGATCTTGCCCAGACCGCCGCCGCCAATGACACCGGACATGGCCGAGTAGCCCAGAATGGTGGTCAGTGCGGTGGTCATGCTGGAGATCAGGCCGGGCAGGCATTCCGGGATCATCACCTTGGTAATGATCTGGAACGGCGTTGCGCCCATGCTCTGGGCCGCTTCCACCACGCCCTCGTCCAGCTCGCGCAGGCTGGTCTCCACCAGACGTGCCACGAACGGGAAGGCTGCCACCACCAGCGGAACGATGGTGGCTTTGGTACCCACCGTGGTACCCACGATGGCACGGGTAAGCGGGAATACACAGATCATCAGGATCAGGAACGGAACACTGCGCAGGATGTTGATAACGATGTTGAGAATGTGCATCAGCCAGCCGGGCAGCGGCAGAATGCCGTCCTTATCACCGGCCACCAGCAGCACACCCAGCGGCAGGCCCAGCACCAGCGCAAACGCGGTGGAAAGGACCGTCACGTAAAAGGTCTCCCAGATGGCAAAACCGTAATCTGCAATACTCATTCGCCGGTCACCTCCTCTACCGTAATGCCGGGCTGGGCGCGCATATAGGCCGCAGCCTGCTTTGCCTGCTCCACATCAGTGGGCAGCTTGAGCAGCATGGAGCCGTAGCACTGGCCGCTCAGATCGCGGGTGTCGGCGCTGAGCACCGACACCAGAATGCCTTTTTCTGCAGCAAGGCTTGCCACCAGCGGCTTTGCCGTGGACGAACCGTTGAAGGTGACGCGCACCACATGGTCGTCCGGTGCAAAGCTGGACAGATCCCGTGCGGCGCTGCCGCCGTTGGGTGCCACCAGACGCTTTGCTGCGGGCGTTTTGGGGTTCGAGAAGATCTCCTGCACGGAGCCTTCCTCCACCACAACGCCGCCGTCCAGAATGGCAACGTGATCGCAGATCTCTTCCACAACGCTCATCTGATGGGTGATGACCACCACCGTGATGCCCAGCTTCTTGTTGATGTCCTTGATCAGGGTCAGGATAGCATGGGTGGTGTTGGGGTCCAGTGCGCTGGTGGCTTCATCGCAGAGCAGAACTTTGGGGTCCGTTGCCAGTGCGCGGGCAATGGCAATGCGCTGCTTCTGGCCGCCGGACAGCTGTGCCGGGTAGGCGTTGGCCTTATCGGGCAGGCCCACCACTTCCAGCAGCTCTCTGGCACGCTTTTCGGCATCCGCCTTTTTCACACCGGCCAGCTCCATGGGGAAGCAGATGTTCTTCAGACAGCTGCGCTGCATCAGCAGATTGAACTGCTGGAAGATCATGGTGATATCGCGGCGGCGCTCACGCAGCTGGGCTGCGTTTAAAGTCTCCATAGCGGTGCCGTCGATCACAACGCTGCCCTCGGTGGGGCGTTCCAGCAGGTTGATGCAGCGCACCAGCGTGGATTTGCCCGCACCGGACATGCCGATGATGCCATAAATGGAACCATCCGGGATGGTGAGGTTGATGTCCTTCAGCGCATTCACCGCGCCGTCCTTCATCTGGAAGGTCTTGGAAAGATGTTTGATCTCGATCACAGAAATTGCTCCTTGCTGTTGAATAAACTCCTTCAGTCAAACCCTTGCGGGTTTGCCAGCTCCCTCATGGAGGGAGCCTGAAACAGAACGGTCAAGCAAAGGCCCCCTCCCCGAGGGGGCTGTCACCGCAAGGTGACTGGGGGAGTTTGATTAGCCCTCGATCGGTGCCAGACTGTCCTGCTTGCCGCCGTAGATGCCCATAGGCTCCACGTGGATGCCGGCAACCGTCACCAGATGGGTGCCGTGCTCTGCATTGAAGTCGTCCAGATACGGCTGATGCTGGAAATAGTTGGTATCACACTGGCCGTCCTCAACGATGTTGTTGGGAATGATGTAGTCGTCGTACTCCTGAATATCCAGCGTGATGCCCTTTTCGGCCAGAATGTCCTTGCAGATCTCCAGAACCTCGCAGTGAGGAGCCGGAGTAGCAGCGCAGCTGACGGTCTCGCCGTTCAGCGCATCGTAGTCGATGGAGGAGTCATAGCCGTCGGTGGGGTTCTCCACAACGGACACCACAGCGCCTTTGTAGTTTTCATCCATGAAGTCCTTCACCTTCTGGCTCTGCAGAGCAGCGGCCAGAGCCTTGATCTTGGGCTCCTCCTGATTGCCGTCCTTGCACACCAGAATGTTGACGTAAGCAGAAGAGCCGTCCTCCATGGCCAGTGCATCGGTCATGGGGTTCAGACCGGCAGAGATGGCGTAGTTGGAGTTGATGACGGCGTAGTCCTCGTCCTGCAGGACGTTGGGCACCTGAGCAGCCTCGACCTCATCGACGGAAACATTCAGGGGGTTCTCCTCGATGTCCTTTGCGGTTGCGGTCAGGCCTGCATCCGCCTTCAGCTTAAAGAAGCCGTTCTTCTCCAGCAGGGTCAGAGCACGTGCCTCGTTGGTGGTGTCGTTGGGCACAGCCACCTTCACCTTGTCCAGCTTAGCCACAGCAGAAGAAGCTGCGGAAGAAGCAGTGCCGGAAGCAGCGGAAGATGCGGTGGAAGAAGAACCGCCGCATGCGGTCAGGGCAGCTGCAGCAGCTGCAGCTCCGGTAACTTTCAGAAAATCACGACGAGTAATCATAGTTTTGTTCCCTCTCTATTTTCTTATTATAATGTACAGCGGCCCGCACGGCACAGTTCCGTGCTAAGGGCCTTTGACGGATGCATGAAAAAAGCTCCCGTCCTTGACCTTGAGCCAACGCTCAGACAAGGACGGGAGCATAACATACTTCCGTGGTACCACCTTGGTTTACCGCACCCTTGCGGGCACAGCCTCAATGCTGCGGCAGCTTTGCTGCTTACAGCCGGACGCTGTAACGGGCGCATCCCGTTGCAGACTTAGCACTCATGCGCCTCGCCCACACGGCTCCGAGACCATTTTCAGCTTCCTGTTTCCTGCCCTTTTCCATCGCCCGGGCTTTCTGGTAAGGATCAATGCGAAGGCCTACTCTTCTCTTCACAGCCATTTTTGTGATATTGCATTTATAATAATCCAATCGACCGGATTTGTCAACACCTACAACGAAGTTTTTTAGTAGGAAATTGCGTTTTTTTATCTTGTGCGCCAGCCGCGGACATGGTAGAATAAGACAGCATTATTTATAAAGGAGGTGCGGCAATGAACAGCCGCGAGGTTTTCCCGGATGAAGAACTGCGCCGCCGCATCATGGATTTTATCATGGCGGCGGGCCAGACATTGCTGGAAAACGGTGCCGAGGTGTTCCGGGTGGAGCAGACCATGGAGATCATGGCCCGGTCATTCCATCTGCGGGAGTTCCATGTTTACGTGCTGACCAACGGCATCTTTGCCAGTGCGGGCACCGCCGAGATCAGCGAGGTGCGCAATGTGCCCAACCGCACCACCCATCTGAGCCGGGTGGCGGCAGTGAACGCCCTCTCCCGCGAGATCGCCGAGGGCAATATGACTCTGGACGAGGCCGAGAGCCGCCTTGTGCTGGCACGGCGCATCCCCTTCCCCAAGGACTGGGTGCAGCTGGTCTCCGGCATGTGCGGCGCATTCTGCTTTGCGCTGATCTTCGGCGGCACACTGCGCAGTGCACTGGCGGCGGCACTGGCAGGCTTTCTTGCCAGCGGCTATTTGCTGCTGTGTGAGCAGCACGAGCTGCCCGGCGGCTTCTGTAAGATCAGCTGTGCCGCACTTATCACGCTGGTGTGCATTCTGGCCTGCCGAATGCTGGGCACACCGGCCAGTCACTCTATTATCGGTTCGCTGATGATCCTGACCCCCGGCATCGCCTTTACCATGGGCATCCGCGACTTTGTGCACGGAGATTACCTCTCCGGCACCATCCGCATGATCGATGCGCTGCTCATTGCAGCCAGCATTGCCATTGGCACCGGCCTTGTGCTGAGCCTTTATACATTCTTTACGGGGGTGGTCGTGGCATGATGTTGACCAGTACACAAATTGGGGAGCTGGCCGCGCAGTTCTTTATTGCCGGCGCAGGCACCCTGAGTTTTGCCGTTCTGTTCGGCTGTCCGCGCAAAAGCCTGCTCTTCTGCGGGCTGGTGGGTGCCGTGGGCTGGTTTGTCTACGAGCTGGCCGTGATGCTGGGGGCAGACAGTGCCGCAGCCTCCCTGCTGGCGGTCATTCCGCTCACCCTGCTCACCCGCGTGTTTGCCATTGTGCTTAAAATGCCGGTAACGGTGTTCCTGCTGTCCGGCATCTTCCCGCTGGTGCCCGGCGCGGGCATCTACTACACCGCCTACTATTTTATACAGGGCAACAATGCGCTGGCCCTCTCCAACGGCATCAGCACCTTTAAAGTAGCCGTTGCGCTGGCCGTGGGCATCTCGCTGGTGCTCAGCGTGCCCATTCCGAAAAAGCGGCGAAACTGACTATAAGTGTAAAAAGGCGGCAGTTCAATATGACTGCCGCCTTTTTTGTGAACTTAGTTTTTGAGCTGTAAAAGCCAGCTCAAATTATTTGTGCATCTTGATCGTTGCAGTAACAGCAACTTCGCCCTTGCCACCGCCCAGATCATTGATGCCGAACGGGCCATTATTGATAGCAACAACATCAAACAGATAACCGTTGCTCTCAACGGTTGCACCCGGCAGCTCAGCCTTGGTCAGAACCTTCTTGCTCTTGGGAACAGAAACAGTTGACTTGGTAATGACCTCATTAGAGCCCTTCATATAGTAAGTAACAGTAACTTCCATCGATTCTTCCGGCACAACAGGCTTAACAGACATCACAACGCGGTTATTTTTGCTGATCTGGTTCTTGCCGTTGTCGATGATCTCGTAGCCGGGCAGAGATTCCTTCAGATCGGTCTTGTAAACAAACTCAGCATCCGATGCAACGGTAATCGTCATGGTGGTGCTCAGCAGAGCCCTGTTGACGGTATCGTAGAATGCAACCGTAACAGGCTTAGTGGTAGCAATCTTCTTCAGGGTGACAAGCACGCACTCCTTGCCGTCGATCTCCTGAATCTTCAGCTCACCGGTGCTCTCCACAGTATAGCCCTGCGGAATCTGCTCAGCCTTAATCTGGGAGACCAGAACAGTCTTGGCGTCCTCATCCACAACAACAGAGCCATCCTTGCCAGCGGTTGCGCCGTTGCACATAAAGATGACCGTAACTTTCTTGGTCACACCGGGAACCGCGGGGGCATCGTTGCCAGAGCAGCCAGCCAGAACACCGGCAGCAGCAACAGCCAGAGCAGCCACACCTGCGCCCTTGAGGAACTTACGACGAGAAATGTTAGACATAAGAATCAACCTCACAATCTTTTTGCATGCCCCGATCACTTTTTTGTGGAGCCTGCTTTTCCTATATAATACCCTCCCCGGTAACTATTTGTCAAGTAAAATTTCAACAAAAAAACAACACCAATAGGGCGGAGACCTTGTTGGCCGCCACCCTGTTGGTGTTGTCTTCTTAAATTTTTAATTTAAAAATTCAAATAATTTTGAAAAATCCGATTCAGCTTACTTCGTAGTAATGTAAACGGTTGCCTTGTCGCCCTCAATGATGCCGTTCTGAGTCATGCCGCCGAAGCCGATCAGCTCAGTAGCATTCAGAACTCTATACTTGCCGCTCTTATCCACCAGACTATCCAGCTGATCCTGAGTGAGGTACTTTGCATCCACATCAACATTCAGAGAAGTCGGGGTGAACTTAGCGTCATCGGGAGCGCCGGTGCCATAAACATACTCAATCGTAACCTTCTTCTGAGGCTTTGCAGCTGCCTTCTTGTGCATCTTAATGACGACAACGCCATCAATGATCTTCTTGTCCTCAGTGCTGTCGAACTCATAATCCTTCAGATCGGCAGGCACATTTGCCTGAATGGTCGCAAAAGTCACGGTATCAGCCAGAGCAGGAACTTCAATGGGCACGTCCTTGACGATGCTTTCGCCCTGGGTCGTCACCATGTACTTCAGTTTGATCGGACGCTTTTTGCCCGTATCGGGCGTGCTCTGATCGGAGCAGCCAGCCAGAACACCGGCAGCAGCAACAGCCAGAGCAGCAACACCTGCGCCCTTGAGGAACTTACGACGAGAAATGTTAGACATAAGAATCAACCTCACAATCTTTT
>CABQER010000020.1 GCA_902463235.1 uncultured Faecalibacterium sp.
AGTCATATGGTCGGTGACGATGACGGTGAGGTTCCACCTGTTCCCATTCCGAACACAGCAGTTAAGCTCACTCGTGCCCAAGATAGTTAGCTGGAAACGGCTTGTGAAAATAGGTAGCCGCCGACTTTTGTATGGCCCGTTGGTCAAGCGGTTAAGACAGAGGCCTCTCACGCCTTTAACATCGGTTCGATTCCGGTACGGGTCACCATATGCACCTCTAGCTCAGTTGGTAGAGCAACTGACTCTTAATCAGTGGGCCCAGGGTTCGAGTCCCTGGAGGTGCACCACAACAACAAAATCCGAACTTTTTTCCGATAGGAGAAGGGTTCGGATTTTTTGTTTTCTTTGGAAAACAAAATGAATCCCTTGCTTCCATCGAAAAACGTCCTAGACCTTATCATAAGAAAGCACGACAGACCACTGTGAGAGTGCCGTAAGGCGGAAAGGACACAAACATGAAGTACGATGAAAGAACCTGCAAATTCAACATGGACACCGGCTGCGTGGAGCTGCTGCTCCGGGATGGGAGAATGATCTCCATCGACTGCACCGGGGTCGAGGATGCACTGGACGTGACTATGGCACAGAGGTCAGAACTGGATTACCTTATCTACAATGACCCCCTTGACTATGCCGATTTGATTCTGAATGGCGATCCGGAAGAATATTTGAAAAATACGGCTGGGAGCCACGGACTAGAGGACTAAACGCAAAAACAGGATGCGCCCTGCCGGACGCACCCTGCGAAAATCCACATACGATATGTACAACAGGGCGTTCCCCCGTCGGGAACGCTCTATTTTATGCGGCCGTACCGGTATGCGGTTTCATGGCGTTTTCTGTATCTGCAACAGCCTGACGATAAGCACTTACAGCGTTGATATATTGTTCAACCAGCTGGGGATAGTCCTCTGCACCGGGTGAAGTTTTCCGCAGCACGGTCTCCACCGCGCACATGGCAATTTTTGCAACCTCCAAGGTGATCTGATTCGTCATAGCGGTATCCTCCGTTCATTTTTCTGTGTATAGAATACCACATAACGCAAAAAAGAGAACGGAAGTTTCCGTTCTCTTTTTTGAAAAATACAGATATTTTATGCGTCTGAAGGTAAATTTTGCGCTTTCAGATCGCTCTGTCGCAGTAGGATGCGCACGGTAGTGCCGGTGGCGTCGCTGTCAAAATCAAAGCCAAAATCCTGATACAGCATGGAAAGACGCTCATAAATATTTTTCAGGCCGATGCCATGCCCCTGGGGTTTGATCGTGAATGCCCGGATCTCATCCAGTCGTTTCGGCTCAACGGGCGTTCCGGTATTGTGGACGATCAATGTCAGGACATCGTCCGCAGCCTGTGCAGCGATGTGAATCTTGCAGACCGTGTCACTATCCTCCACACCGTAATGGATCGCATTTTCGATCAAGGGCTGCAGCGTAAAGTGTGGCAGCGTCCACTGTTCCAGTTCCCCGGAGACAGTCAGCGTAAACTCCGCACGGCTTTTATAACGGAGCTGCTGGATGGCAATATAGCTGCTGGCAAGCTGTACATCTGCCGCCGCCGTAGAGTTCTGCCGGGGGCTCAGGGCAGCCCGGAGGATATCGCCCAGACTGACGATCATCTTGCAGGCGTTCTCCCGATCCCCTGCCTTGACCAGCCAGTTCAGGGTGCCCAGGGTGTTGTACAAAAAGTGGGGGTTGATCTGGGCTTGCAGCATCTTATACCGGGTCTCCTGCAAGAGGATCTGCTTTTCGTAGTTTTCGTGGATGAGGGTGTCAATCTTGCCCAACATGGAATCAAATTCTTTTGTCAGGGTGCCGATCTCATCCGCTGCCGGGTCGGCGGGCAGCAGGGCGCGGGCAGCGGCAAAATTGCCCTCCTGCTGATCCACGGTCTGCATGGCTTCGCTCAGGGTATGGATGGGTTTTGTGACCAGCCGCGCCATGTGCAGCAGCACCCACGCAAACAGTAGCAGGATGGCGCACTCACCGAAGATCAGGGCATTGCGGGCGGTGTTGATCTGGCCATAGATTTCGTGGTAGTCGAATACGCTGCACAGCCGCAGCCCAGTCACGGAACTTGTCAGCCAGCAGATGTAGTATTTTTTACCCCCGATGGTGCTGATCTGGTAGCCGTGGGCACTTTCCTCCTGCGGCAGGGTGGCCGCCGCCTCTTCGCCGCTGTGGTAGATCAGCTGCGTTCCGTTATAGAGATACAGCTCCGAGGGCTGGCTGGAAAGGCTGTGAATCTCGTTGTCCAGCAGCTTGCCCACATCCAGCGCCACCACGATGGTGCCCAGCTTTTTCAGGCTCATGTCCTGACTGCGCAAAATGCGCCGCCCGCAAAGGATGTAGGGGAAATCCGCACTGTCGGAGGTCTGTATCACAAAGCCGCCGGGGGTGGCGTTCAGCGCCATTTCCAGTGCAGTCTGCCGCCCGGCGCCGGGGTCTGGCATGTCCTGCCCGATGGTCAGGGTGTGGCCGTTCAGGTCGGTGTATTGCAGGCTGTTGATCTGGCGATCCTGATAGATTTTTTCCAGCAGCAGCGGGCGCACGCCGGTAAGCAGATAGTAGTAGTTTGCGGTCTGCGGATCTGCCTGCGCCAAAGCGTTCAGCTGCTCCTGAATGTTGGAGTCCACCGCAATGCTGCGGGTCAGGGTGTCGATATCCTGAATATCGTCATCCACCTTCTGCACGAAGAAATCCAGTTCCTGCAGGGATCTCTCATAGAACTTTTCCTCAAAGACCGAAAGGCCCAGATGCAGCGCACCGATCATCAGCGCACCGCTGAGCAGCGTCAGCACCGCAAAGATGCCTACAAATTTCTGCGCCAGCGGCAGATCAAGAAAATATTTCTTCGCACGGTGGACCATCGTATCGCCTCGCAGTTCTCTTACTCGCCCCAGTGCTGTTCCATCAGCCGCCAAAGCGCATCGTCATCCGGGTGATTCTCGGTATTCAGGATCAACATCACACGGCGGTCTGCTTCGCTGTCGCCAAACTCCCGCATCCACGCATAGAAATGCGGGCCTTCGCCCATCGTGCGGGCAAAGCTCATCAGGTAGCCGCAAAGCAGCGCCGATTGTTTAACATCAGTTTGACACTCGTTGGCGTAAAAGTCAATCCATTTTCCGTGTTCCCGGCTCCGCATGGCGGCGTTGGCGGCAGTGTAGGCATTTTTTGCCCGGCCTGCCTGATAGAAGCAATGCTTCCAATCTCCTGCGGACCCGGCTTCCATGGCCGCACACACCGCTTCGCCGCCCTCTGCCCAGAATGCGTAGAGCTGCGCCTGCAGCAGCAGCGTATCCTGAAAAAGTGTCCGCGCTGCACCGGTCATGGTAGCGGCAGCGGCTTCACACTGACGGAGATACGGCGCATAGCTTTGGCAAGCCTCCCGGAATTTCTCTCTGCACCATACTGCCTGCCCGCTCAGGGTCGGGCGGTCGCACAGCCATTGCAGATCTTCGGCAGGCTGGGTACGGTCACGGAGAAACTGTGAGATGAGCATCCGGGGAACGTGGTTATAGAACTGGTCACCTGCGTGATCATCCGGGTGCTCCCCATACAAAACCGCATGGTCGGCATATCCGGCAAGGCATTTTGCCACCGCTAGCCCGCTGGGCTTGCCGTAGTAGGTTTGTGCGTAGGCGATGCGGTGACCCTCCGGATCGGCGGCGCCGGTCTGCCAGAGCTGGGCGATGTAGTCCAGCAGATAGGCGTGGGGCTTGACATTGGAGCAGTTGATGAGCCAGTAGTCATCCACACCACAGCGGAGCGCATGGGTCAGTTCCTCACAAACAAGCTCGGTGCTGTTGGGCAGCATGGTGATATGGCTTGCCGCCTGCAGATCATAAAACGAAGCGTGATAGTACAGCCCATGCGCTCCGGTGTCCCCCTGCGGCGGCAGGGCCCTCACACGCGGATTGCTGTTTCCCTGACGGCGGCTGACCATCTTGCCGTAGCCGTTGTCCGCCCAGATTTTTATTACGTCCTCCGGCAGGTCAAGACAGCCCTGTTGATACAGCTCCATGGTCTCCCCATACAGATTGGTACAGCAGACGGCGTTCGGGTCGCTGCGCTTGACCAGGTCGTACTGCTCCCGGATCAGCGAGGAGATCAGTGCACCCCGCTTTTCCGGGGTGTCGTACTGCGGGTCGTCCTCCCAGAAGGGCTTATCCCCCTGCCCCCGGAAGCCGATGTTCCAGATGGTGGGTGTGGCTTTCTGCCGGTCGATGGCTTCCTGCCAGAGCGCACGGAACCTTTCCGGGTACAGACTGAATTTTGCCTCCAGCTCCGGGTATGCCTGTACGAACATTCTTGCGCCCAGCGGCTCGGCATGGTGGTGAGTGATCATCAGCCCCATATCCGCAGCAAGGTCGTGGTAACGGTGTCCATTTTCACCGGTGCCGGGGATGACCAGATTGCCGCCCAGACGCAGCAACGCTTCAAACACCATCACAAAGGGCATCTCGCTGCGGCGCTCCACCTTCCAGTGGGAGATCAGGGTCTCATCGTTGACGAACCAGCCCCGGTACCGTACCCGGGCTGGCTTGCTCTCATAGGTGAAATTCTGCGGTACGGTCACGCCATCGGTTCGGACAAATTTCTGGTCATTCCAGAACCAGAACGGCTGTACGCCCAGAAAGCGGCGGCTGAGCTCAAACAGGCCGTACACAAACCCCAGCGTGTCAGCGGCGGTGAGCAAAAGCGCATTGTCGTGAACCTGCAGGCAGAAGCATTCCGGGAGAAGATCGCTGTCTTTGGCAAGGCGGATGGCATCGCCGGGGGTGTTGGTTTCGGCAAACACGGCCTTCATATCCCGGTACAGGGCGGAGACGGCATACTGAACCGGTTTTGTCGCTTCACAGGAAATGATCGGACTGTTGCGGTTGAGAATCATAAGAGTACCTCTCTTTTGAAAAAAGGGCTGGTGCACAAACTCCCTCAGTCACGGCATTCGCCGTGCCAGCTCCCTCGGAGAGGGAGCCTTTGGCATGGAGGAAACGTTTCCCGTTTTGCCAAAGGCCCCATCCCAGAGGGGGCTGTCGCCGGAGGCGACTGGGGGAGTTCAGCAACAGCCCCTTATAAATGTTGATCAGCCCTTGATACCGTCGGTGGCAATGCCCTCAACGATATACTTCTGGAACGCGATGAACACGATGATGACCGGCAGCAGCGACAGAACCGACATGGCGAACAGACCGCCGTAGTTGTTGTAGCTGTTGGGGTCGGTGTAGAGCTTCAGTGCCAGCGGGATGGTGTAATTTTTCGGGCTGGACACGAAGATCAGGGGCTGGAAGAAGTCCTGCCAGATCCAGTAGAAGGCGAAGATGGCTGCCGTGACGATGGCGGGCTTCACGATGGGGAGCATGATCTTGAACAGGATGCCGGGCTTGGAGCAGCCGTCCAGCATGGCGGCTTCGTCCAGATCACGCGGGATACCGCGCATATACTGGGCGATCAGGAAGATGAAGAAGCCGTACCCGAACACCCACGGCAGAGTCATGGACACCAGCGTATCGGAAAGGCCCAGCTTTTTCAGGATGATGTACTGGGGCACCACCATGACCTGCGAAGGGATCATCATGGTCATGACGATGCAGCCGAACCAGAAGTTTGCGCCCCGGAATTTCAGGCGGGAAACGGCATAGGCTGCCAGCAGGGAGCAGAAGATGGTGCCCACCACCGACACGACGGTGACGATAACACTGTTCAGGGTGAAGCGCCAGAACGGGATGCCGGCAATGCCCTGCCAGCCGGAGGAGTAGTTCATGAGGGTATCCCACTTTTCCGGGATGAGCGACCATGCGTTGTGGAACATGGTGTCGTTGGACTTGAAGGAGCTCATCAGCAGCCACAGCAGCGGATACACCATGATGAAGCCCAGCAGGCAGGAGAAAACGTGGAACAGAACCGACTGGATCTTGGAACTTTTTTGACCGACCATTTTTACTCCTCCTTACCCTTCGTAGTGGACCCAAGCCTTCTGGCTCTTGAACAGGATGGCGGTCATGATGCCGATGAGGGCGACCAGGATCCATGCCAGTGCGCAGGAGTAGCCCATGTGGAAGTTTGCAAATGCCGAGCGGTACAGGTACAGCACATAGGTCAGGGTGCTGTTCATGGGGCCGCCGTTGATGATAACGTAGCTTTCGGTAAACACGCGGAAGCCGGTGATGATCTGCTGGATGAGGTTGAAGAAAATCGTCGGGGTCAGCATGGGCATGGTGATCTTCCAGAACTGCTGGAATTTGGTTGCACCGTCCAGCGAAGCGGACTCGTACAGGGAGACGGGGATCTGCTTCAGACCGGAGAGGAACACCAGCATACAGGAGCCGAACTGCCACACGCCCATCAGCACGATGACCAGCAGGGCGGTCTTGGGGTTGCCCAGCAGGGAGTACTTCTGCTCAATGCCAAGGGCAGAAAGCAGGCTCATGAACACGCCCTTGTTGCCGAACACCTGCTTCCACACCACGGAAACGGCGATGGAGCCGCCCACGATGGAGGGAATGTAGTACAGCACGCGGTAAAAGGCCATGCCCATGTGTTTTTTGTTCAGCAGGGTGGCTACGAACAGCGCAAAGGCCAGCCGCAGCGGCACCATGATAAAGACGTAGAGGAAGGTGACTGCCAGAACCTTGCGGAACATCGCATCTGCGGTAAAGATGGTGATGTAGTTTTTCAGGCCCACCCAGTTGGGGGCGGACAGCAGGTTGTAATCCGTGAAGGAATAGTAGATGGACATGGCAGCCGGGATGACATACATAAAGATGAAGCCGAACAGCCACGGAGCCAGTAGCAGGTAGCCGACTTTGGTATCATCGCCGAAATTATGCTTTTTCAGCGCAACAGCTTTTGCATTGGACACAGCGAGACCTCCTTTTTATAGATCCGATTTCCTCTCAAGCCTCGCCCTTCGGGAGAGGCGGCAGTGCGTCAGCACGAACGGAGAGGGTTACTTTCCCAAAAAAACGGGAGGGGTCTTTAGGAGCGACCCCTCCCGCATAGCTCGATCAGTTGTTGGAAGCGAGGATGCTGTTGGCCGTGTCAAAGAAGGTCTGTGCAGCTTCGGCAGGGGTAGCCTGACCGTAGAACACGCTGTAAGCGATATCCTTGAACTGGGTGTTGACCTCGGAGATGCCGGAGGGGTCCGGAGCAGGGGTGCTGCCGCAGTAATCGGCGGCATCGGAAACGAAGTCGAACATCTCGATCTGCTTCTCAGTCAGGGCACCGGCGCCGGTCAGGTGGTCACGGGCGTTGCTTGCAGAAGGAGTTCCGCGCTCGCCTAGCATGATGTCGTTGGCCTCGTCGCTGTTCAGGAACCAGCTGATAAAGGCGGCAGCCTCTGCCTGCACCTTGGAGGTGGCAGAAACGGAGAAAAACATACCGGGCTTGTACCACAGAGCCTTCTCACCGGCCTTCTTCACTGGGGGAACCAGCAGCTCCAGCGTGTCGTTGCCGGCGTTGGCGCCGATGGTGGCAAAGTTGTTCCAAGACTGGTGGAACGCAGCGTCACCGGTGATGACCGGGCTTGCATCGTTGCCCAGAGTAGCGATCTGCTCGTACTCGTCGGGGTTGGGGGCTGCACCGGCGTCGATCAGGTCCTTCCACAGCTGGAAGTAATCGGTCAGGATCTGCACGTCATCAAAGCCAAGGCTCTTGTTGTCCTCTGCGAACAGGGAAACGCCGTACTCACGCACCCAGTAGTTCAGCAGGTTGGTGTCGATAAAGGCAGAGCCGCCGAAGCCGTACTTGCCGGTCTTTTCTTTCACGGTCTTGCAGATGGAAACGAAGTCGTCCCAGGTCCAGCCGTTTTCGGGAGGCGTTACACCGGCTTCTTCCAGCACAGCGGGGTTGTAGATGAAGGACACCAGCGAGGTGGACAGCGGGATACCCACCATCTTACCGTCGATGGTACCGGCATCTGCCAGAGCGTCATCCACATTGGAGATATCCAGCGTGCCGTCGGAGGCAAAGGAGGACAGGTCTGCCAGAGAGCCGTTCTTTGCGTAGGTGGAGATGTACATATAGTCCATCTGGACGATATCTGCCATGCCGCCGGTAGCGGTGTCGGTAGCCAGCTTCTCAAAGTAGCCGTCCCAGCCGGAGGGGGTGGTCTCGAAGTGGACGTGGGGGTTCAGCTCGGTGTACTTGTCCAGAACCTTCTGGGTCAGGTCGTGACGGGTCTGACCGCCCCACCAGGTCATACGGATGGTCACATCACCGTCCGCGGCGGATGCTGCAGCGCTGCCGGATGCGGCAGAAGAAGCAGCGGTGGAGCTGGATGCGCCGCCGCAGGCAGCCAGAGCACCAGCCATGCCGGCAGCACCGGCAACCTTCAGAAAGCTTCTACGAGAGATCTTCATAAAAATTTCCTCCATTATCCTTCGTGTATTTTTGGAAGAGAGCCGTCGCTCCCGGTCTGTGCACACCCTTTTTCTGACTTTATTGTATCGCTTTTTTTCAAAAACAAAATGGAAAATGCCGGTCTTTCTCTTGGAAAAAACCGACATTTGAAAAAAGGAAAACCCTCTCAATCTCGCTTGCGCTCGCCAGCTCCCCCGAAAGGGGGAACTTTGACACTGCATTTCGGTTGCGTCAAAACCTCGCCCTTCGGGAGAGGTGGCAGTGCGCCAGCACTGACGGAGAGGGTTTGTTCTTAACACTTGTTCCTATATTCCGTGGGTGTTACGCCGCAAAGTTTGCGGAACACCTTGGAAAAATACTGTCCATCCAGCGGGTAGCCCACCAGCTCTGCCAAGCGGCTGATCTTCATATCCGGCTGGAATTCCAAAAGCCGCTGCGCCTGCGTGATGCGGGCGTGCTCTAGATAAGCCGAAAAACGCTCGCCGGTCATCTGGGAGAAGATACGCCGCAGATGGTCCTCACTCATGAACAGCCGCTGCTGCGCAATGGTCTGCAGGCTGAAATCCGGGTCGGAGAGGTTTTCGTAGATGGCAAGAAAGATCTCGCGGCTGCGGGCATCCGGCTGCGGCAGGCTCCATGCAGAGGTCAGGGCATCTGCCCATGCCGGGAGCGAATCCTCCGGGGCAGCCTTGTCCTCGAACAGCAGCTTCCATGCCAGTTCGCACAGCTGCTGTCACTGCCGGGGACGGTAGTTTTTTGCTTCCATCCGGGCAAAGGCAAGGGCCAATTCCCGCAGCAGCTCCTCGTAGCTGCCCGCCTGCCGCAGGGCGCGGATATCAAAAATTTCGTTCACCGTTTCCGGCAGGGCGGCGTTCTGGCTGGGGCGCAGCAGGGCGGTCTCGTTCTCGTCCGGATTCAGCTGCAAAAGCTCCTGCACCTGCTGGAACAGAACGGAAAGCTCTGCAAGCATTCCTGTCCGGCTGGCAGACGAAAGCATCGGAAGGGTCTCAAACCGCTTGAATTCTTTTTTGAGGACATGAACGGCAGTTTCCACGCTTGGCTCTGCCATTGCATCGGTCAGCACCAGCACATCCCGGTTGATGCCCGTGGTCATCAGCAGGGTGCCGTCCGGCAAAAGGTCCCCCAGCATATTGCCCACCACATACCGCTCCAGCGAGTCGAACCCGCACTTGAGCCGGAAGTCCAGCAGCAAAACGCGGCGCTCCTCGCCGCCCAGCTCGTCCAGCAATTGCCGGGTGCTGCTGCCGCCTACCGGCAGCGCACGCCCCTGCAACAGGTCACGGAACAGCTGCTCCCGTGCATAGGGCTTCAGCAGCCGAGCCTCGGTCTCCATCTTTTCAGAGTGCGCATTCCTTTCACGGGTCTCTTCCAGTTCTGCGAACGCCTTGTTCAGCACAGGGATCATTTTGGATTCGTCGCAGGGCTTGAGAATGTAATGCCGAACACCCAGTTCCATGGCCTGACTGGTAAACTCGTAGTCGCCGTAGCCGGACAGCACCACAAACGTCATATCCGGGTACTGCTCCCTTGCCTGCCGGATCATCTCAATGCCGTTCATCACCGGCATCTTGATGTCCACAATGGCAAGATCCGGCCGGTATTTTGCGATTTTCTCCAACCCCTCCGCACCGTTCCGGGCAGTGGAAACGACCTTCATTTCATAGGAGTCCCACGGAATGAACTGCGCCATTCCCTCGCGCTCGATTTCCTCATCGTCCACGATCAAAAGCGTATACAAGCCGATCCTCCCCTTCTCCATTTCTCCTGCCTATAAAATAATATACTTTATTATAATTTGCAAGATTTGTCTGCAGAATGTCGCTCTGGTTCAAGAAGAATGCCGGATTTGTACAGGCACGGCGGGCAAAAATGTGATATCCTGAAGCCACAGGAATTCCGCATCGTGCAGCCTGCACGCCCCGATTGCTACGGAACTGTGCAGGAATGGAATGCCTTCCAAGACTTTTTGCTTGGTTTTCTCCTTCTTCATCATTTTCACAGCATAGAAGCAGCCGTTCGTGAATGTCGGCTGCTTTTGTGCTATACTGAGGTAAAAAACACGCAGGAGGCGTTTTGTTATGGCATTATGGATCAACGATGGTCTGCACGAGGCAGCGCAGGACATCCGCTCGTTTTTACTGGTGGGGCAGTCTAACATGGCAGGGCGGGGCGATCTGACCCCGGAGAACACCATCACCGCACCGGACTGCTTCATGCTGCGGATGGGTCGCTGGCAGGAAATGAGCGAGCCGATCAATGTAGACCGGGCGGTAACCGAAGGAAGCTGTCCCCGCAGCGGAGCGAACCTTGCCGCCAGCTTTGCTGCACAGCTGCAAAAAGAGACCGGAGCAAAAATCGGTCTGATCCCCTGTGCAGACGGCGGGACCCGCATCTCGCAGTGGCAGCCGGGAGAAATTCTGTTCGACCATGCGGTCTTTCAGGCAAGGCTGGCACAGCGCACCTCTACGCTGACCGCTATCCTGTGGCATCAGGGCGAGAGCGACTGTCTCGCCCCGGAGCAGCTGGAAGCCTACCCGGAGCAGTTTTTGCGCACGATGCGGGCCTTCCGGGCGGAGCTGGGGGATCTGCCCATCGTGGTGGGAGAGCTGGGCTACCCGGAAAACGGTTTCCACGGAACCCCGGCAGAACTGCTGAAGGAGTTCAACCGCCGCCTGCCGGAGCTGGCCGCGCAGTTACCGAACTGTGCGGTGGTCTCCGCTGCAGGGCTCACCGCCCGCCCGGACGGCCTGCACTTTACCACAGAGGCCCTGCGCACGCTGGGCCTGCGGTATCTGGAAGCCTACAAAAGCCTGCTGTAAGGAGAGTTTTTATGCCGAACCATTTCTTTTCACAAAACGGTCTGTCCGCCTGCTGTACCGATACCAGTATTACCCTATTCTGGGATAAGCCCGCCGCAGCCGGTGCAGCTGAAACCTATACGGTTCTGTTGGACGATGCGGTTGCTGCTCATACCGAAAAGACCCATTGCACCTTGGAAGCACTTCGCCCGGAAACGGCCTATTCTCTCTTTGTCCAGTGGCGGAGCGGAAGTATCGGGGAACTGACCGTTCGCACCACTCCTACCAAGCACCGTCTGAATGTGACCGCCGCACCGTATTTTGCGGTGGGCGATGGCGAGACCATGAATACTGCCGCCTTGCAAAAAGCAATCGATGACTGCGGTGAACAGGAAGCCGTTTACCTCCCGGCAGGCATCTACCGCACCGGGGCATTGCGTCTGCACAGCAATATGGAGATTTTTCTGGAGGAAGGAGCTGTGCTGCAAGGCACTGCGATCCCGGAGGATTATCTGCCGCGCATCCCCAGCCGGTTTGAGGGTATCGAAATGGAGTGCTACAGCAGTCTGCTGAACCTTGGCACACTCGACCATACCGCCGGGCCGAACTGTGAAAATGTGATTCTGCGCGGCAAGGGTACGATTGCATCCGGCGGCAAGCTGCTGGCAGAGCGCATCATTGCAAGCGAGCGGGAACAACTGAAAGAATATCTCGATCAGAACGCCGAACTCGTATCCACCTGCGAAAACGCCGATACGATTCCGGGGCGCGTCCGTCCACGCCTTGTGAACATGAGCAACTGCCGGAATATCTGGATGGAAGGGCTGACCTTTGCAAACGGCGCAAGCTGGAACCTGCACATGATCTACTCCGACCAGATCGTAACAGACCATTGTACAATTCGATCGGATGGGGTCTGGAACGGGGATGGATGGGACCCGGATTCCGCTACCAACTGCACCCTCTTTGCCTGCGAATTTTTCACCGGAGATGATGCGGTCGCCATCAAATCGGGAAAGAACCCAGAGGGAAATCTCATCAACCGACCCACAAAGCACATCCGTGTGTTTGACTGCCACAGCGGTTTTGGACATGGTATTTGCATCGGAAGCGAGATGAGTGGTGGTGTGGAGGATGTGAAGATCTGGGACTGTGATATGGCAGTATCCACCTCCGGGCTGGAGGTCAAGGCTACGAAAAAGCGGGGTGGCTATGTCCGGAATGTGGAAGTGCGGGACTGCACGCTCTCTCATGTCATGGTGCACGCGGTGGGCTACAACGACGACGGAATCGGTGCACCTGTGCCGCCTGTGCTGGAAGATTTTCGCTATGAGCGGGTGACGCTGCTTGGGCGGTACATCGACCACGATCATGTGTGGCACACCTGCCCTGCCATCGAACTGAAGGGCTTTGATCTTCCGAGCCATGAAGTGCGGAATATCCACTTCAAAGATGTCGTACTGGAAGATAACAGAGGCCCGGAACAGAACATTCTGATGCAAGACTGTCTGAACGTCAGTTTTGAGAATGTGACAGTCCGACCGGGAGTACAGCCGGGATGATGCCGGTTTTCTCCAAGAAAGCGGTCGCTTTTCTGCAACCGCTTTTGGGGCTTCTATGCTACAATAGAGCCATAGAGAGGTGAACAGATATGCTGTTTGGACGCGAATTTATGCCGGAAGGCGCGGGGGGCAGCCCGGATGCGCCCCGCAAAAAGGGCGTTGCCCGGTTGGTCGAGATTTTGAGCCGCGATCTGGACGGTATTTTTCTCTCCGGCCTGCTGGCATTGCTGGCGTGCGTCCCGGCGGCAGTTCTGATCGGGCTGGCCCTTTGGCTGGGCAGCCTGCCGCTTTGCCTGCTGGCGGCGGTGGCCGCCGGCTGGCTGGTGGGCCCGGCTCTGACCGGCCTGCACGATACCATCCTGCGGGCGCTGCGGGATGAGCCGGGCTACTGGTGGCATACCTATAAACGAGTCTGGAAGCAAAGCCTCCGCAGCAGTCTGGTCCCCGGCATCGTGTTTACCGTACTTTGGGCATTGCTTGCATGGTCGGCGTTCGTGCTGCCGCAGATGACAGAGATCTCCGTAAGCTTTGCAGGCATCCTGCTGTTGGATGCGGTTCTTCTCCTGACGCTGGGCAGCTATTTCTGGATGCAGAATGCCCTGTTTGCGTGTTCGGCTTTTCAAAAGCTTTCCAACTGTATGCGGATGTTCCTTGGCTTTCTGCCGCAGACCTTTCTTTCTGCGGCAGTGCAGAGCGGATACTGGCTTCTGATGGTGTTCCTGATCCCTCGGTGTGCCTTTGTATTCCTGCTCACCGGGCTGTGGGTCCCGTGTCTGTCGGCCGTATTTGCCGTATATTCCACGATGGAAAGTACGTTGCATCTGGAAGAGCAGATCCATGATGCCCATGTTCATTGAGCGTTTTTCTTCTCCTTCATCATAAAAAGCATATCTCCATTCTGCAAAAACAGCCGTTCGTGATTTTCTCCGGACGGCTGTTTTTGCATCTCGAAATTCTTCTTGCGATCTGCAGCAAAGCATGGCGTATCCATTCTGTGAAACGATGCTTTGAAAGAACGTTCCGCGCTTCCATCGAAAAGCGTCCCAGACCTTATCATAAGAAAGCACGACAGACCACTGTAAGAGTGCCGTAAGGCGGAAAGGACACAAACATGAAGTACGATGGAAGAGCCTGCAAATTCAACATGGACACCGGCTGCGTGGAGCTGCTGCTCCTGGATGGGAGGAAGATCTCTATCGACTGTACCGGGGTCGAGGATGCGCTGGACGTTACCATGACACAGCGGGCAGAACTGGACTACCTCATCTACAATGACCCCGCTGGCGTATGCAGGCCTGATTCTAAACGGCGAGCCGGAAGAATATTTGAAAAATACGGCTGGGAGCCATGGGTTAGAAGATTAAGGACAAAATACAAAAAACAGGGTGCGCCCCTGAATAGGACGCACCCTGCAAAAGACCACAGACGATAGCGATATGTACAACAGGGAGTTCCCCAGCGGGAACTTCCTGTTTTTCGTTGTTTGCATTATGAGCCTGTTCCGCCTGCCACGCGGCAAATTCTCTTTGCCCTTCCTCGCTGTTCCAGCAGGCAAGGATGGCCGGATAGAATGCCCGTGCCAAACGGTCAATGACTTCATCAGGATAAGGGGAAGTGTTTGTGGACTTTTTCTTTTTGTTCAAACGCACGCTCCTTTGACTGTCCCACCGTGGCAAAGTCGGGCGAGAAAATCAAAGTTCCAATTTTTATGAGGCGCAAGGGCGCGGAAGTTTTCTGCCCTGCACTTGCGGCTGGTGGCTCGTTGATGGCTTACAAGTGCCTGTCGTTATG
>CABQER010000021.1 GCA_902463235.1 uncultured Faecalibacterium sp.
TTTCCTCGTACTGGTCGAACAGTTCCAGCACCTCCTGCGGGGTGCGGTTGCGGGTGAGCCGGTCGATATAGTGGCCGATGGAGGCGTTGAGTGCCCGGAGAGAGCGGTTCAGCGCGTCAAGGTCTGCGTCCACCTCCCGCAGAACGTTCTCATAGGGGCTTTTTTCCTGCCCGATGCTGCCCAGCAGCTGCCATGCCTTGTACAGCTTGCCGGTATAGGTAACTACGCGGGGGTTCAATATTTCTTCCAGCGCTTCCAGCAGCGGCGTTACCTCCGGCACAAAGGCAAGGGACGCTTCCCCCTCGTAGCTGCCGGGCTGCTCTTCCAGCCAGCCGGTGCGGCGCAGCCGCAGCAGAAAGCCCACGGCCAGCGTGTGAGGGTCGCGGGTGGGCTGCTCTTCTTCATCGCCCGCACCGTCGGCATCCAGCGCAAGGGGCTTTGCCAGTGCGGCAAAGTAATCCTCGGCACGCCAGACGGCCTCCGCACGGGAAATGCTGTAATCCGCCGTGTGGCGGCACTCCTCCCAGAGCAGAAGCAGCAATTCCGCATAAAAAGCCCGGTTCGGCCCCGCCAGCGGGCGGAACAGCCGCGGGGACACCAGTTCAAACAGCTGCATGGAAACGTCCTTTCCTGTTCACATCAGAATACATTTTTATTGTACCACAAAACGACACGGTTTGACAGAGAAACCATTCAGAATTGCCGCCGCATTCGCTCTGGCAAATATCAGCGGAAGAATTATTTTAAATTTTGCATCTCCGAAACGACTGCGGTCGTTTCGGAGATGCTTTTTCACGGAAAGAGGTCGTACCTGGAAACGACATCTCTGCCAAAAGGCGCAAAAAAACGGCAGGACGAACTCCTTCCGTCAAACCCTACGGGTTTGCCACCTCCCTCAGTGAGGGAGGCTCTGGCGAAACCGGAAGCTTTGCACCTGAGCCGGAAGCTTTGCCGATGCGAAAGGCTCCCTCTTTGAGGGGGCTGTCGCCGCAGGCGACTGGAGGAGTTTGCCCCGAACGCAAAAAAGCCCCGGGGAGCGGGATGCTCCTCGGGGCAATAGTTTAATTGTAATCCGCTTACTTGCTCAGTTTATAGCCAATTGCAACATAGGTCTTTCCGCCAACGGTCTTAGTGCCAACACCCAAACCAGTAACTTCGATTTTCGTGTTATTATTTTTACCAGCTTCGATTACGAAATCTGTTGCAATCTTCATCAACTCAACCATATCAGAATTAACCGTAATCGTTCCTGCCGTTGTTTCTTCATAGTAAACAGCCGTATACACTTGAGCGTTCTGCTTCGCATTCTCAGCACAAACAACTGCACCTACGTAGTTTTTCTCGGTTTTTTTCTCTGCAGTAATAGCAGCCAATGCAATCTTGCCGTCTGCAATTTTGTTCAGTGCTTCTGTTGCCAGTTCCTTGACTTCACTGTTATTGGACCATTCTGTGCCGTATTCCTTGTTCAGTGCAGCCATATATACATCCTGAACTTTCTTCTCGAACTCACTTTCACCAGGGCCACCAGCGCCACCGCCGCAGGCGGTGAGCATTGCCAGAACCATCACGCCGGCCAGAAGGGCGGCTGCGAAACGTTTGAACATTTTCATTGTAATGTTCCTCCTGTTTTCAAATTCTGACGGTTTGGGCGACCCCAAATCGCTTTACCCGTCTGAATTTATTTTATCCATACCCCCCCCCGCATGTCAACAGGCAGATCGCCCAAATTCCGCAGTTCTTTTTGGCAATTGTCCCCAAACACAAAAAAGCCCCGGGGCAGGACGAACTCCTTCCGTCAAACCCTGCGGGTTTGCCACCTCCCTCAGTGAGGGAGGCAACCCTCTCAGTCATCGCTGCGCGATGCCAGCTCCCCCGAGAGGGGGAGCTTATTTGCTGCAAACCGTCAGATGCCTAAAAGCTCCCCCCTTTGGGGGAGCTGGCACGCCGTAAGGCGTGACTGAGAGGGTTCAAACGCAAAAAAGCCCCGGAGGGCGGCCTTGCAGCCACGCTCCGGGGAGAAAGGGTGAGGAATTTTTTACTTTTTGCCCTTGATGCGGATGGAAATACCAATGTAGCTCTGCTCGTTGTTGCTCTTGACCACAACGCCTATATTCGACCAGTTGCCGTCCTGCTCTACGCTGGCATTATGATCAGTGTCAACGTGATGAGAGATCTTATCCAGCACATAGCTCAGGAGAGTGTCCTTATAGTCATACCGGGCGGTGATGGTGATGACCAGATCACCTTCCAACGTATCCGTATGGAACTTGAACGCTCCTGCATGGCCGAGGATATTGAACTGAGCATTGAGATCTTCATTCAGATTTCTTTCAGCCACTTCGCGGAGCTTTGCGTCATTGGTCGCCTGGACGCCCTTCTCCTGACTGATCTGGGCCAGTACTTTCTGCTCTTCGGTTGGGCCGCCGCCACCGCCGCAGGCCGTCAGCAGGGCCAGAGCCATCACACCCACCAGAAGCAGGGCAGCAAATTTCTTCAGCTTTTTCATTGTCAAGCGCCTCCTGTCATTTCAAGATTTTGTTGATTTGTCTCATTTCAGTGCTGTTTTTCCGCACTACAGAACGGGTGTCGTTCTGGCCTGATTATATCCGACAGCAGTTGGTTTTGTCAATCGAGAAGATGCATAAAGTTTCCGAAACATTTTCGTTCAAAATCAATAAAACAGCGGCTTTTTTGTTGCAGTATTGAGATGCACTGTCCTTATTTCGCAAAGGTTCTTTACCGTGCCGGAAAATCTTCTTCCAGCCGGAAGCTCCATGCTGTTCTTTCCGGGGCACAGTCCTTCCCGGTTTGAACAGATGTTGTGTTCCGATCCATCTTGATCCATCTTTCAGAATCCTTTCAAAAAATTACGATTTTACACAATTCTACCATTTTTGCATGGTAAAATAAGGTCGTAGAAAAAACAAAGGATGTGGCTCAATATGCAACACTGTCCCGCCCGCGCGGCACAGCGGCTGGCGGCGGCAGTTCTGGCGCTGTGCCTTGTGCTGGCTCTGGCCGTTCCCCACGCACACGCAGCTGCCCTGCAGGAAACGCACGGCATCCGGATGCTGGACTTCAACACCAGCCAGATCCTTTCCATCGGCAACCAGACCTCCGGCAAATGCAGCTGGTACGCCTTGCGCTATGCACGCACCATTCTGGATGGAAAAGTTTCCTCCGGCAGCGGCATGTGGTCAAACGGTGCGGTCTGGTCTGCGGGCGGCTACTACGGTTATTCCGGCAGCCTGTCCGAGTGCCTGCAGAAGCTTTACACCGAGCTTTCCGCCGGGAAGCCGGTGATCGTGCATCTGAAAAACACTGCGGTGAGCGGCGTAAAACGGCACACGAACCGCACCTCCAGCTATGAATATCACCTGACCGGCTCCGGCTGGAACGAGGTGAACTACCCCCATATCGCCACCAGCGCTGCGTATGGCCACTGGGTCTGTGTGGTGGGCATCCGTGCGGATGCAGACCCCGCGAACCTGAAGGAGAGCGATTTCTACGCGCTGGACCCGGCCCGTGTTTCCGCAAACGGCACTCTGGCTGTGACCCGGCTGCTGGACGGCACCATCTGGACAGACAATTCCCCGCTAAAAACAGCAGGTTGATAAATTTAGAAAGAGCAAAAAAGCTGACGCTTTCGCGTCAGCTTTTTTGTTTGTACGAACCCTCTCAGTCTCGCTTTGCTCGACAGCTCTCCCGAAGGGCGAGCTTTATAAGCGGGGATCATTCAAGATCCTCTTCCCGAGAGGCAGTGCTTGCCAAAAAATGTCAAAAAGCTCCCCCATCGGGGGAGCTGGCAAAGCCGACAGGCTTTGACTGAGAGGGTCTCGCATCAATACCCTTTTACCGAGAAGCCCCGCTCCCATGGGTCGGGCGGCAGATCCTTCTGGCGGATGCCGGTGATCTGGATATAATCGCTTTTCTGGATCATGGCGAACAGCCGCAGGAACTTTTCCGGGTCGCCCTGCACTTCCAACGTCACGCTGCCGTCGTCCTCGTTCTCCACCCAGCCGGTCAGTTCCAGCGTCTGGGCCGCATAGCGGGCGCGGTAGCGGAAGCCCACCCCCTGCACCTGCCCCTCAATGGAATAGCGGCGGCGCACAGTGCCTTCCGGCAGGGCGGGCGGCGTGCGATCTTTTTTGTTTAAAAGGTTGAACATAGCATTTAAACCTTTACCGGGCTCGCCCTCTCCGTCATTGCTCCGCAATGCCACCTCTCCCAGAGTGAGAGGCTTTGGCAGTCCATGCAACGTTTGCGGTTTTGCCAAGGGCTCCCCCTTTGGGGGAGCTGTCGAGCAAAGCGAGACTGAGAGGGCGAGGAAGCTTTCCTTTCCCTCAAAGCTCCTGATAGGCGGTCATCAGCGCCGGGATGAACTGCTTTTTGCGGCTCACCACACCGGGCAGGGTAAAGCTGCCGTCCTCGGCAGGCTGGGTCTCAAAGCCGTCCGAGAGCACCTCGGAAGCATAGCGGCCATCGCTGATGACCACGCTCTCCTCCTTGGGCACGTCGGTGAGCAGCATGTAGATATCCTCCACGTTCTGCTTGTTGCGGGCTTCTTCCAGATAGGGCTGCAGCAGTGCTTCGGCGGCAAGCAGGTTCTTGCGGGTCATGTAGCTGCCCTGTGCCACGCCAAAGCGGATATCACCGCACATGAACACCTTGAAGTCCTGCAGGAACACCTCCTCGGCGGTCTTGCCGTCCAGCTTTTCGCCTGCTTCAAACATCTCATTAGCAAACTCGTTGATGTCCACCCCTGCAATTTTGGCAAGGCGGCGGGCGCTGGCTTCATCCACGGGGGTGCAGGTGGGGCTGCGGAACATCAGGGTATCCGACAGGATAGCCGCCAGCAGCAGACCGGCCGTCTGGGGCGGGATCTCCACGCCGTTTTCGTCGTACATCTGGGTGATGATGGTGGCCGTGCAGCCCACCGGCTGGTTGCGGAAGTACACCGGGCCGCTGGTCTCCAGGCTGCCGATGCGGTGGTGATCGATGATCTCCAGAATTTCGGCCTGATCGAAGCCCTCCACGGCCTGCGTGGCCTCGTTGTGGTCCACCAGGATGATGCGGCGTTTTTGCAGATTGATGATGTTCCGGCGGCTGACCATGCCGCAGTATTTGCCGTCCTCGTCGAGGATGGGGAAATAGCGGTGGCGCACCTTGGCCATCACACGGGTAACATCGGCCACCGGCGTGACGAGGGTGAACTTCATGATGTCGCTGCGGGTCATATAGTAGGAGATGGGCGCACACTGGCTGATGAGCTTACCGGCAGCATAGGTATCCACCGGGGTGGTCATGATGGCAACGCCGGTCTCCTCGGCAATGCGCTGGATGGTGCGGCCCACCTTGGCGTTGTTGCACAGGATGAGCAGGGACGCTTCCTTCTCGATGGCGCACAGCTGGCTCTCGTAGCGGTTGGTCAGGATCACGATGTCGCCTTTTTCCACGGTATTTTCCAGCATTTCAGGCGTGGCGGTGCCGATGCGGATGTGGCCGGTGGTGCACACGTCGTCCTCGCGGCCCACCACCATGGTGCCGCCCAGCGTTTCCAGAATATTGCGGTAGGTGGTGCGGCTCTTGGCCAGGATGCCGGTGTCGAACACGTCCATGTTGGCGGTGGCGATATCCTTCACGGTGATCACGCCCTCCAGCTCGTTGTCCGGGCTGGTGACCGGCAGGGTGTCGATCTGCTTGTCGCGCATGATCTCCCACGCCTTGCGCAGGCTGGTGGAGCCGGGGATGCCGGGCATCTCGCGGTAGTCCACATCGCGGATCTTCGGGTTCACGTCCGTGCACATGCGCGGGGGCTTTACCCCGAACTTTTTGAGCACGAACTCGGTCTCCTGATTCATTTTGCCTGCACGGCGGGGCTCACAGACCAGATCACTGGTCTTGTTTTTCAACTCTGCATAGGCAATGGCCGAGCAGATGGAATCGGTATCCGGGTTGCGGTGGCCGATCACGACCACCTTATGGGCTGCTTTTGGCATATTGTTCCCCCTTTGGGTTCTGATTTACCTTTTATTTCTTATCTCATTTACCACAGTGCACTCCCCGCTCCTGCAAAGCGCAGTGCACCTCAGGTTTATTTTAGCACAATTGCCTGCACGGGTAAAGTGGAACAAACACGCTGCGGCGCGGCTTTTCCGCCTGCCGCAGTCCTTGACAGACCCTGCAAAAAACGGTAAGCTTTACCTGAAAAAAGCACAAATGGAGGCATCTATGAAAAAACAGTTTTTCCGCATCCTCTCCTGCTGTGTGCTGCTGGCCTGCCTGTGCGCCCTGCCCGCCTACGCACAGGAACCCAAGGCCGCACAGCCCGCCGCAAAAGAGGATAAGGTGGTAACAGATATCACCGGTTCTGCCGACCTGATGCGCAATGTCGTTGGCTTTACCACCAACTTTGGCGGGCCGTACCACTTTGCGCAGGCAGACCACAAGTCCCCTGCGCAGGCCTACGGTGATGCCCCTGCCGAGGGAGCCGTTGCGGTGCTGCGGCTTTTTGCCCGCGCCGATGACCACGGCGATATTCCCCTCAACACCAGCGGACACAGCTTCCTCACCATCACCAATGTCTCGGAGCAGGATATCAATGTGGGCGGACTGCTCATTGCGCCGGATACGTCCATCACCGTAAGCACCCGCGGCAACCGCTGCGAGCATTCCGGCATCTGGTACAATCTGGAGGGCTACTACAAATATTACCTGAACGCTTCTTACTATCAGAATCTTTACGGCATTCAGGTCTCACTGGACCAGAGCCAGCTAGACACTGTAAATCAGGCATTGGCCAACGCAGACCACTGGTCGGCCATTTACAACTGCACCTCGTTCTCTGCGGGCCTCTGGAATGCCGTGTGCTCCGATACGCTCTGCGCCGGTGTGCCCGAGACCCCGGCCGACCTGAAAGCGGACATGCTGAGGAAGTACCCAGACAAGACGGTGTTCGGGCCGACCGTCCCGTATGATTATATCGTATATTACGGCACCAGCCTGACCCCCAGTCAGGAATTTTCCTGACAGAAGATTTTCTCTTGTAATTCTGCGCGTTCTGCTGTATGATATAGGTCATGTATCCAAGTGCATCTTGTCACCGTTACGGAGGGACCTATGACAGCAACCAAAACGCCCGCGTTCCATAAGCCGCCGCTGTTCACCCGGCAGCAGCTCATTGCCCTGCTGCTGCCGCTGATCGCAGAGCAGGCGCTCAGCGTGACCATCGGTCTGGCCGACACGCTGATGGTCTCCTCGGTGGGGGAAGCCGCTGTTTCCGGCGTGAGCCTTGTGGACAGCTTCAACACCCTGATGATCCAGATCATGAGCGCCCTTGCCACCGGCGGCGCGGTGGTCACCAGCCAGTACATCGGCCGGCAGGAGCCAAAGGATGCCAAGAATGCAGCGGCGCAGATCCTGTTCATCCTGTCCAGCTTCAGCCTGCTGGTGGCCGCCGTTGTGGTGGCGGGCCGCCATGCCATCCTGCGCGGCATCTTCGGCTCCATCGACGTGGACGTGATGCGCTATGCCGAGACCTACTTCCTGCTCTCGGCCCTGAGCTACCCGTTCATCGGCCTGTACAACGCCGGTGCGGCCCTGTTCCGGGCGCAGGGCAACAGCAAGATCAGCATGATGTCCAGCCTTGTGATGAATGTGGTGAACATTGGCGGCAACGCCGTGCTGATCTACGGCTTCAAAATGGGCGTGATGGGTGCTGCGCTGGCCAGCCTTGTGTCCCGCGCCATTGCCTGCGTGGCTGTGCTGTACCTGCTGCAGCGGCCCGCCTGCCCGCTGCGGGTGGACAGCCTGCAGGCCCTTGCCCCGAAGGCACGGCTCATCCAGCAGATCCTGCGGGTGGGCATCCCTGCCGGTATTGAAAACGGCATGTTCCAGATCGGCAAGCTGTCCGTTTCCAGCCTGACCTCCACTCTGGGCACCGCCGCCATTGCGGCCAACGCCGTGGCAAACACCACCACCACCTTTTTGAACATCCCGGCCAACGCCGTGGGCATGGCTGCGCTGACCGTGGTGGGCCAGTGCCTTGGCGCAGGCGAAAAAGATCAGGCTGTGTATTACTCCCGCCGCCTGATGCTGTTTGCCTACTGCGGCGCATGGTTCATGAACCTTTCGGCCTTCCTGTTTGCCAACAAATTTGCACTGGGCCTGTTCGGCCTCTCGCCCGAGGCCTACGCCATGGCGCTGGAAGTGATGGTGTGGTTCAACATCGTTTCGCTGTTCATCTGGCCTTCCAGCTTTACCATGCCCAACATCCTGCGTGCGGCAGGCGATGCCCGCTTTACCATGACCGTGAGCATCGTGTCCATGTGGGCCTTCCGGGTGGGCTTCTGCTACCTGTGTGTGCTGGCCTTCCACGGCGGCCTGCTGGCCATCTGGATGGGCATGTATCTGGACTGGGCGTTCCGCTCCCTGTGCTTCTTTGTACGCTTCGTGCGCGGCAAGTGGCTGGAACAGCAGGTCATCTAAATCTTTCCTCTGCATTTTATAAGAGCCTGCCGCGAAGGCAGGCTCTTTTTTACGCAATACGCACAAATAATTTATTTGTTTTTCAGTAATGTTGTCTGCTTTCGTTCTTGTTTTTGTCACATTCCCGGCGTATAATTTCACAGTGCTAAGAGCTTTCACTTCTGCAAAAAGGAGGCTTTTTCAATGAAACGCAGTTGGTTTTCGCGCCATCCGCTTTGCTTCATGGCGCTGTATCTCATACTTTATCTTTCCGCATTCAATTTCCTGAACACCCAGATCCATATGCCGCACATCCTCGTGCACTGCCGGCTGGACGATCTGATTCCCTTCTGCAAATATGCGGTCATCCCCTATTTTGCATGGTTTCCGTGGATCCCGTTCACCCTGTTCTTCCTTCTGTGGAAGGCACCCCGGGAGGACTTCTGGCGGCTGTGTATGCCGCTGTTCAGCGGTATGACCATTGCGCTGGCCTGCTACGTGATCCTGCCCACCGGGCTGAATCTGCGCCCCTGCTATGTGCCGGGCACAGACATCTTCGCCCGTGCGGTGCGGTTCCTGTACAGCACCGACACACCCATCAATGTCTGCCCGTCCATCCATGTGTTCAACTCGGTCACGCTGATGCTGGCCTATCACCGCTGCCGCATCTTTGAGCAGCCCCGGTTCCGCTGGATGCGCCCGGCCGCTGATGTGCTGTGCATCTCCATTGTATGCTCCACCATGCTGCTCAAGCAGCACAGCTGCATCGATGCAGCGCTGGGCGCTTTGCTGGCGCTGGCACTGGATACCGCGTTCAGCCGTATGATGGACACCAACGATCTGCCGCAGATGCGCCGCATCTGAATCTCTATAAAAAAGAAATGCGCTGTCATCGGGGGACAGCGCATCTTTTTTTGTTCAGAACAGATCCTCCGGCAGGCAGACATCCTGCTTTGGCACCTTTGCCCAGGAAAAGTCTTTGATCAGGCTTTCCGGTGTGCGGGGCGCAGGCTCCGGCTGCAGGCCGTAGGCGTAGGCAAGCTTGCCCACGATCTCCTGCGCGGTATACTTTTCCCTCAGGTTTTCCAGACTCTGGTCGCCGTCGCGCTTGGAGAGCCGCCGCCCATCCGGGGCCAGCAGCAGCGGGCAGTGGGCAAACCCCGGTGCCTGCAGGCCCAGCAGGCGGTACAAATACAGCTGCCGTGCCGTGGACGAAAGCAGGTCTGCACCGCGCACCACTTCGGTAACGCCCATGCGGGCATCGTCCACCACCACGGCCAACTGATAGGCGAACACGCCATCCGCCCGGCGCAGGTAGAAGTCACCGCAGTCGTGCAAAAGATTTTCGGTGTGCGGGCCCATGCAGCCATCCACAAATGTGATGTCCTCGTCCGGCACCATCAGACGGTAGGCAGGGGCCTTCTTTTTGCGTTTTTCCTCAATTTCGGCAGCGGTCAGGCCGCGGCAGGTGCCCGGATAGACCACGTTGCCGTCCGAGGTATGGGGCGCGCTGGCCGCGTGCAGCTGGGCGCGGGAGCAAAAACACGGGTACACAAGGCCGCGCTCTTCCAGCTTTTTGTAGCTTGCGGTGTAGATCTCCGCGCACTCACTCTGGTAATAGGGGCCGTTCGGCCCGCCGGTGCTGCCGCCCTCGTCCCACGCAAGGCCCAGCCAGTCCAGATCCTGTTCCAGCAGGTCAGCATAGATGCGCGGGCAGCGCTCGGCATCCAGATCCTCAATGCGCAGCACGATGCGCCCGCCCTGACTTTTTGCGCTGAGCCACGCCAGCAGGCTGCAGGCCAGATTGCCCAGATGCAGCCGCCCGCTGGGGCTGGGGGCAAAGCGACCGGTTGGCGGTATTATCTCCGATTTATCACAATGTGCTTGGTTTTGCATTGGGGGTCCTTTCAACCGCTGGACGATTTAAAATTGCCGACGCGTTCGCTTTGGCAATATCAGCGGAAATATTATTTTATATATTCACGTTTGTGAAGCGAAGCGGAACAATGAAAGCCCCAGTGGGGCTTTTAAGCGACCGAACGGTCTTGCGTCAGCAAGATGGAGGGGCCTCGCCCCGACAAGTTCGCGTTTGTCGCGCTCTGCGGAGCGCTCCAAACGCATTTTCACGGGAAGGGTCGTAACGGGAACGGCATGTTGCTGCTGTCGGCTCATCGCCGTCGCGCAGCGACTATAAATCGGTGGAACACAAAAAATCCTTTCGCTCTGCGCGGGAAGCCGCTTTTTCCCTATTATAGTTGCCCGTCCGCCAAAGGTCAACAGACCACCCTGTTCAGCCGCCGCTCCACCGCCTGCCGCACCTCCGGCGCGCGGATGCCGTACACGATCTGCACATCGCAGCCGCTTTGCACCACACCGCTGCAGGGCAGGGCTTTCAGGGCCTGCTCCTTGACGAAGGCCGGGTCGTTCACCGTGACACGCAGGCGGGTAAAGCAGTTGTCCACCGTGCGGATGTTCTCCCGCCCGCCAAAGGCTGCAATGAGCTTTTCTACTCCCTGCTCGTCCAGCGGCAGGGCCTTTTCCGGCCGGGACGGCTCTTCCGGGCGGCGGCCCGGTGTGGGCAGGTCCAGCGCCTTGATGAGCACAGTGAACACCACAAAATACACCGCGATCTGGGCAAGGCCCAGCAGATACAGCACCGGGTAGTTCGTGCGGGCCGCACCAGCGGAAAGGTTCATCACAAGCGACCCCAGAAAGTTCGAGGTAAACGCCGTGACTCCGCACAGGTGCAGCAGCACGATGAAGCTGCCGGAGATGGCTGCGTGCGCCAGCCACAAAACCGGTGCCGAGAAGCAGAACAGAAAATCCAGCGGCTCCGTAATGGAAGCCAGCGATGCCGTAAAGGCCAGCGGCAGCAGCTGAAGGGCAGTCTTTTTGCGGCTGCCCCGCCGGGCACAGAAGATGAATGCCGCCGCAATGCCAAAGTAGCCGAAGGTCTTGGTAAAGCCGGTGTACATCCACACGATGCCATCCGAAAACGGCAGGCCGAGGTTATATTCGGTCATCATGACCACATAGGCACCGGTATAGGTGACGCTGCCCACCATAAGCTGACCGCCCAGCTGCGAGAACTGGAACGGCATATACACCAGATGATGCAGCCCTGTAGGGATGAGCAGCCGTTCCAGAAAGCCGTACAAAAACAACCCGATATTGCCGGAAGCGGCAATGAAGCCGGTGACGGCCGCAATGGCCTTCTGGATAGGCGGCCAGACAAAGCAGGCCCCAGAGCCCAGCACCGCCGCCAGTGCCGCCATGCAGGCAAAGGACCACCGCACACCGGAGAACACACCGCCCAGAATGCCGCGGTGGGCTTTTTCGCAGGTGCGGTCATACACAAAGGCGGTGAGCAGGCCCAGCAGAATGCCGCCGAACACGCCGGTGTCCACAGTCTGGATGCCCAGCACCATGGTCTGGCCTGCGCTGTACAGGCCGGTAAGTGCATCCGGCTGCGCCAGCAGGCCCAACTCGGTCAGCGTTACATTGCCCGCTGTCAGGTAGACAAGATAGCTCATCAGGGCGATGAACGCCGCCTGATGCTTTTCCCGCTTTGCCAGCGCCGCCGCAAGACCGGTGCAGAACAGCACGCTCAGATTTGAAATGACCGCCGTGAGGCATTTGTAAAGGATCCTGCCCGCCAGCTGCACCGGCTCCCACCGCAAAAAGGGCAGCACCCCGGCCAGCGGCGCACTGGTGAGCAGTGCGCCCACCACCAGCAGCAGGCCCGCCGCCGAAAGATAGCTCAGCGGTGCCAGCATTGCGCGGGAGAACCGCTCCAATGCGGCTGTGATGCGGTGCTTCATGGGCGTTTCCCTCCTTTCCGGCTGACGTGGGCAGACACTATACTTGTAGTCAACCGATTTTTGCAAAAAATGTCAAGAATGCAAAGTTCCCAAAAATGCGTTTTTTCTTTGTGCAGGGTGCATATTTCCCGCTTGAAATTCGTTCTGCGCTGTCCGATTGACAACCGCCGCGGCAGAACGTATACTTAGGGTGTATCGTTTTGAAGTGCTGCGGCCCGGCTGCGGCACCGCTCAAGGAGGACATTGCTATGAAATTGAGATATGCCCGCATCCTCTCGCTGCTGCTCTGCGCAGCGCTGGCCTGCAGCATTCTGGCAGGCTGCGGCGGCTCAACCGCCAGCAGTTCCGAAGCGCCAAGCTCTGCCAGCAGTTCTGCAAGCTCCGCTGCTTCCGGCGAAGACCTGCCCGATTCCACCACCCGGGCCGACACCTCCGGCCTGAACCCCGGCGATTTTGACGAGAACTCCATCTTCTCCATCACCGGCACCGCTGCCGCCTTTGAGCCTTGTCTGGGCTGGGGGCCGGGTGTTTCCGGCTGCTCGCTCAAATCGGTGATCGCAGCGGCATCCCTGCTGCAGTGGGCAGAAAACGCCCGCCTTGCCTCCCGCACCCCGGAAGCCGTGCAGGAAGCTTTCTACAGCTGGTACGACACGCTGGACGCTGATGAGCAGGAAAGCTTTGCCGAGGCCTGGACGATGATCGAGCCGGACGCGCTGAGCCTTTTGAGCGACAAGGACAGCATGGCTGGCCGCATTGAGGATGCCGGCCTTGACCCGGACACCCTGCCCGGCTGCACCCTGAAGAACTGGCAGGCCCTGCAGACCGTGCTGGACGACTGCGTGCCCGCAGCCGGGGAAGAATGATCCGTCATAAACGCTTCGGATACAACAGCACCGGGCGGTCTTGCGACCGCCCGGTGCTTTGTTTTTTATGGGTGCCGGAGAAAGATCAGACCCTCTCAGTCAAAGCCTGACGGCTTTGCCAGCTCCCCCGAAGGGGGAGCTTTTATGTATCTTTCGGTCTGCTGCAATAGAGCTCCCCCTTCGGGGGAGCTGGCTGCGACCAAAGGGAGCAGACTGAGAGGGTTCTGTTTTTATACCTTCTTCAGCACATACTGGCGGGTGCCCATGCCGATCTTCTCGGCCTGCTCCAGCGTGGCCTTCCACTCGATATTGGGGTTGGAATCCTTGAAGTTGTCGTGGTGGCAGTTCCAGCCGGGCTTTGCAAGGTTCTGGCCCAGCTGGCTGTTCGGCA
>CABQER010000022.1 GCA_902463235.1 uncultured Faecalibacterium sp.
TGGCCATGGCAATGAGCTTGGTGCGCATCCGGCGCTGGTGGGTGTCGCAGTCGCATCCGCCGCTGATGGTCTCAAGGTCGCAGTTCGGGCCAAGAAGGTCCTGCACCAGCATGGCATCCACGTTCACTGCGCCGAAGTCGTTTTCCAGAATGCAGACATTGTGGCCCTGTGCCACCAGATACCGGACATACCGACGCAGAAAGGTGGTTTTGCCTGCGCCCAGAAAGCCGGTGATAAGGTCTACCTGTACCATAATAAAAAAGCACCTCCTGTGCTGTTGTTTGCCCGGTTCCAGTATACCGCAGCAAACTGCAATACGCCAGTGGCAGATGCAAAAAGCCCCGCATTTCTGCGGGACTTTTTATGTTCGTATTCAGCCGTTGTCGGATGCAGAGCTGTACTCGGCAATGACCTTGCGGGCGGCAGGTGCCATTTTGGCCGGTACGGCGGCAGGTTTTGCAAGGAAGTAGCCCTGCAGCGCATCCGCGCCCAGCTCGATGACCTTGCGCAGCTCGGCGGCGGTCTCCACACCCTCGGCAATGATCTGCATGCTGCGCGGGTGGGCGAAGGTCTCCAGCGATTTGAAGAAGGTCAGCCGCTCGATTTCATACAGTGCGCCCTGCTCCTGCGCCAGCTTCATGATGGTAGCGGGTGAGCGCAGCGCTTCCATATCGGAGCGCATCAGGGCTTCGTAGGCCATCACCTTGCGGGCGCTGCTGCCGCAGCCCACGCAGCCAAGGGCCAGCGCCGCGGCGCACAGCCCGGACACGACCGCTTTGAGATATTTTTTCATCGATTTTCTCCCCTGAGGGCGCTCACGCAGCAGGACGTTCCGGCTACCATATCACCCGATTATACCTAGTTTATCATACCATCTTTTTCCGGGTGCGTAACCAAAATCCGGCAAAAACCTTCACGATCACAAGAAAGCGGAAGAACTTTCCACCCATCGGAATAAAAAGCACAGCCCTTCCCATTGACTGGGAAAAGCTGTGCTTTGCTGCTGTTATTCGTTTTTTTTTGCCGGGACGGTGGACACAGTGATCTGCTCATAATCCGCACTGTGTGCAAGATAAACGCTCAGGTCACCGGTGTTGGTGGTCTCCATGCCGTCCAGCTTTGTGCAGGCGCAAAGGCCAAAGGCCAGCACATCCATGCCGGCAGCAGCGCCCTGCCAGAATTTATCCTCGCAGCCAGGCTTTGCCCAGCGCCGCGGCAGATACTGCACAAAGCCCACAGCCGTCAACAGTTCATCCGCCTCGGCCAGCTGGGCCTCGGCAGCGGCATCGTCCAGCATATCCCTGCCCGCGCAGCGCTGCAGGATGACATGGCACACCGGGCGGCGTGTGGCCTCCAGCACCGAGTGACGGAAGCCGTAGCGGGAGACGTTCTTTTTGCCGTACAGCAGGATGAAGCCCATGCTGTTGCGGCTGTCCGCCCGCAGGAAGCCGTGGGTGATGTAGGGCATGCCCACCTGCCTGTTCACCCGCCGGGGCGACACCCGGCCCGAGATCCAGACACTAAAGACCCTTGCTCTCGCCGAGCACGCCCGTGCCGTGGAGGACGGCAGATTGTAAATGGTAAATATAGAAAAAGCACCGCTGCGTAGTACGATTTTGCCGCCATCATTGAACGCGCGCAGCCCCAGCAAGACCTTCAATCTGGCGGGCCTTGTGGGCAGCTACCATTTCAGCGGCGAGTGGGTGTAAATTTTTGATACAGTAAGAGGGGCTGCTGCACTTTCGGCTAAAACGATGTGCAGCAGCCCCTTCTTCGTATCGGATACAGACAACAAAAAAAGCGTTCTGAGAGATCTCAGAACGCTTGGTGGTTGCGGGGGCCGGATTTGAACCAACGACCTTCGGGTTATGAGCCCGACGAGCTACCAGACTGCTCCACCCCGCGATATTTACTTTGTGCTCTCAGCGGTTCTCGCTGACTGCTCAAGTATAATACCACAAGGGCGGGCGGATGTCAAGTATTTTTTTGATTTATTTTTTCTTCTTTTTCCAAACCACGAACCCTGCGCAGGCGGCGGCTGCGATCACCACCACCGGCCATGCACCGGCAAGGGTAACGATGACCTGCTGCAGGCCACCCACAAAGTTCTGCCAGCCAGCGGAAAGGGCGCTGACAAAGCGGCTGCCGAAGCCCTCGCTGGGCGGCGAGTAGGTGCTCACCTCGCTCAGGCTCACGTACACGGTGCACTCTTCCACCTGATTGTTGTACCAGTCCATCTGGCTCTGCCAGCTCTCGATCTGGCTCTGCACATCCGTCAGACTGGACTCGATCTCAAGCAGGTCGGAGAGGTTGTCGGCCTGCTGCTGCAGCTGCTGCAGGCGGGTTCGCTGGTTCTTGAGATTCTCAAGCCGGGTCTCCACGTCCATGTACTGGGCGGTCACGTCGTCGGCCTGCTGGTTTTTGTAGGTCACGTTGCCTGCTTCGGCCACGGCGGCAAGAAAGTTCTCGTAGTTCTGCTGCGGCACCCGGTAGGTCAGGCTGACACTGCGGCTGTCACCGGCATCCGAGTATTCACTGCTGGATTCCAGATAGCCGCCCGCTTCAGCAAGGGCAGCATCCAGCGCGGCGCGGGCTGCGTCGTAGTCCTTGCTTTCTAGGCTGAGGTTCGCGGTGTAGATGATCTTTGCGTGGTCGGTGCTATGGGCCGCTGCTGCCGCGTCGTCCTCCGAATAAACAGCGGTGCCGTTGTCTGCGCCGCTTTCCAGCGACAGGGTGTTCAGACTGTAATCGGCTGCCATGGGGCTGTCCACAGCGGCGCGGTCCGCGCCGCCTGCCGCCATCACCGCCGCCGGGCTGCTGCTCTTTGCGCCAAGGCCGATTTGTCCGGTGGCAAAAGCACCATAGCCTACCACGCACACAGCAAGGCAGGCCGCCAGTGCGCCCACCCGCTTTGCGGGGAAGCGGATCAGTTTCTTCTTCGGCTGCACCGGGGCGGACTGAGCCGGTACCGGTGCGTCAGTTTTCATCATGGGCTGGGCCTTTTCTTCTTCGGTCAACTGGTCGGTCATGGCCAGCAGCTTTGCCTTCAGATCGTCCGGGGCGTAGAGGTCGTCCGTCTCCATCTTGTACTCATACCACCTCATCTTCGATCTCCTCCTTCAGCATCGTATGTAACTGCGCCCGGGCACGCCGCAGCCAGCTCAGCACCGTGTTGGACGGTGCGCCCATCATCCGGCCGATCTCCGCCGCCGTGTACCCCTCGTAGTAATGCAGATAGATAGCATTGCGGTAGTTTTCCGGCAGGGCGCGCACTGCGTCCAGCACACTGCCGTCCTCAAACGCATCGGGCGCGGGCAGGTTCTCGTCCAGCTCGGTGTCCTTCTGATGGGCTGCGCGGGTCAGGTCCCGGCAGCGGTTGATGGCCACCCGCAGCAGCCACGCCTTGAGGTGCTCCTCACTCTCAAACGTACCATTATAATGCAGGAGCTTCTCGTAGACATCCTGCACCACGTCCTCGGCATCGGCTGTGCATCGGCTGTTGTGTATGGCAGCGCGGTAAACAGCATCGCTGTATTTCTGCACTGCCAGCGTAAATACTTCGTTTCTGGTCAGCTGTCCCATAGTTTCAAGCTCTCCTTTACCGCCTGTACAGGGCTGGTGGAATTCGTGTTCCACGGGGGACATTCACCCTATACACGGCTGAACGCCCCCGAAGATTGCATTGCTGGAAAAATTTATAAAAATCACCTTTTATATACTCTCTGCAGCAGGGCCACCCGTTCTGCAAGGAAGGTCTCGGCCTTCGGATGGTGCAGCCAGCGCTTGTTCGTCGCTGTGCCAGCCAGCTTTCTGCCCAGCGCTTCCGGGTCGGTATCGGCCTGCATCACATCCTGCATGGTCAGCTGCAGCGTCAGCGCCGCAGGGGTGTCCGGCAGCGGCGGCAGCGGGTCCTCCCACACAAAGGGCGGCAGCAGCTGCACCGCCACCGTGGCGCGGGTGCACTCCTCGGTGAGCAGCAGGGCTGCAGGCGTGCCGTCCGGCTGGACGTGCAGGGTGTTGTACAGCAGCTGCAGACTGCCCTCGGCCAGCAGGCGGATATCCCCCTCCCGCCCGGTAGGCGAAAGGCTCAAATATTCCCGCGCCTCGTCCAGATAGATGTGCCGGGCCGGTGCCTGCACGCGGGCATACAGCGCAGGCAGCGCAAAGCGGCCCGCTTTGTCCAGTGCGTGCTGCAAAAGCAGGTAGAACTCGGTCAGTGGGTAGGCCGGGTCCGGCTGCGGCATCCCGAAATCGGGGCGCGATACGTGTCCTCCACCCATAGGGAACCTCCTTGACAAATAACGCTGATGCGGTATAATAAATACAGAAGGGGCGCTGACTGCAAGGGTCAGCTTTCCATCCCGCTTGTCAAAAAGATTGACCGCACAGTTTGGAAGCAGGGCGGTCAATCTTTTTTGTTATCATCGTCTTTCTTCTGGGAAAACTTTGCCACGACCTCAATGGTCAGGCGGATCACATCCACGATCAGGCTCAACAGTGTGAGAATGAACGTGAGCAATGCGAGAATCTCCAAAAGAGTCATCCGACATCCCTCCCTTCGCCTTCAAGGCTCCGGGCAGGGCACTTGCAAAAAAGTTTCCTCCCGGAACCTCTGCTTCATCCTAAGTAGAAAACTAGATAAGAAGAATCAGCGATAACGGGACAGAAAGCATGACCACCAACTTTGCAATCAGCGCCTTATTGACAGTATATCACATTTCCCGACTCGACACAATGTGTTTTGTCCCCCGGTCAGTGTGCCGGGAGTTTTTATTGTAAACCCCCTCGAAACTTTATTGTTGACCATCTGTCTCCCGCTGCGCTATACTCGGGCACAGATGCCTTGTAAATTTTTAACAGAGGGGAATTCTATTCTATGAAAAACAAAAAACTGACCACCTATCAGATGGCTGTCACTGCGCTGATGGCCGCCGCGCTGTGCGTGCTTGGCCCGCTGAGCGTGCCCATCGGAGCCATTCCCATTTCGCTGTCAAACTTTGTCATCTGCCTGACCGCATGGCTGCTGGGGCCCAAGTTCGGCACCCTGAGCGTGGCGGTGTACCTGCTCATCGGCCTTGTGGGCGTGCCGGTGTTCTCCGGCTACGGCGCGGGCATTGCCAAGCTGGCAGGCCCCACCGGCGGCTATCTGGTGGGCTACCTGCTGCTGGCCTTCATCGGCGGTCTGTTCATCGAAAAGAGCAAGGGCCAGCCGGTGATCTCCGGTGTCGGCCTTGTGCTGGGCGATGCCGCCTGCTACGTGCTGGGCACCGCATGGTTCGTGTTCCAGATGCAGTGCGAGCTGGGCTATGCGCTTTCGGTGTGCGTGTACCCGTTCATTGCGCTGGACCTCGCCAAGATCGTGGTGAGCTGCATCGTGGGTGCACTGCTGCGCAAGCGTCTGGTACAGGCTGGCGTGCTGAAGCTGAAGGAAGCCTAACAGGCAAAGCAAAAGGGAGACTGCAAACGCAGCCTCCCTTTTTTATTTGTGATCCGTTATTTTACATAGCCAAGGGTCGCAGCCATCACGGCCTTGATGGTGTGCATCCGGTTCTCGGCTTCGTCAAACACGATGCTCTGGGGGCCTTCAAACACTTCATCGGTCACTTCCATGGCATCGCGGCCAAAGCGCTCGCCCATCTCCTTGCCCACGGTGGTCTTGTGGTCGTGGAAGGCGGGCAGGCAGTGCATGAACACAGCGTGCGGGCCTGCAATGTCCATCAGCTGCTGGTTGATCTGGTAGGCGGCAAGGTCGTTGATGCGCTCAGCCCACACCTCCACCGGCTCACCCATGGACACCCACACATCGGTGTACAGCACGTCGGCACCCTTGGCGGCCTTGGCGGAATCCTCCTCAAAGGTGAGGGTGGCACCGGTCTCGGCAGCGATCTTCTGGCACTCGGCCACGAGGGCAGCGTCCGGCTGGTACTTCTTGGGTGCACAGGCGGTGAAGTTCAGGCCCATCTTGGCGCAGCCCACCATCAGGCTGTTGCCCATGTTGTAGCGGGCATCGCCGAAGTAAACGAAGTTGATGCCCTTCAGGTGACCAAAGTGCTCCCGGATGGTGAGGAAGTCGGCCAGGATCTGGGTGGGATGGAACTCGTTGGTCAGGCCGTTCCACACCGGCACACCGGCGTAGTGGGCAAGGTCTTCCACGATCTGCTGGCCATAGCCGCGGTACTCGATGCCGTCGAACATGCGGCCCAGCACACGGGCAGTGTCGGCGATGGACTCCTTCTTGCCGATCTGGCTGCCGGACGGGTCAAGGTAGGTCACTTCCATGCCCAGATCGTGAGCAGCGACCTCGAAGCTGCAACGGGTGCGGGTGGAGGTCTTTTCAAAGATCAGGGCGATGTTCTTGCCTGCCAGCTGGTCATTGTGGCGGATGCCGGCCTTCTTTTTTGCCTTCAGGTCTGCGGCAAGGTCCAGCAGTTCTTCGATCTCGGCAGGGGTGTAGTCCAATAGCTTCAAAAAGCTGCGGTTCTTCAGACTCATTGTATATTTCCCTCTCTATGCAAGCATTGTTGAATATTTATTCGAGATATAGTTCTATTATAATGATATCCTGTAAAAATTGCAATACCCTGTCGGATATGCTATACTGGCTGTGCTGCCCTTCTCCATTCTGGCAACAGAAGGGGGTGGATATCATGGACACCATTCTAACCAATTTTCTGGTGGCTGTCGCAGCACAGGTAGCTGCACACTTCCTGTGCAAGTGGCTTGAGAGTCACCGCAAGGGCAAGTAAGCACAAAAAGAACCCTCTCGGAGCTGCAACTCTGAGAGGGCTCTTTTTTGTGCGTGGATACAATGGAATGTTCTAACCAACTTCCTACCCTTAGTATATGCAATCCCACACAAAAGTCAAGATGCTATGAAAAAAGTTCACAGCTCCAGCTCGGCCTTCCGTCCGGTGGATTGATAGGCAGTCAGCTTCACGCCGGCCTTTTTGAACATGAACCGCGCCGCCACGCTGGAATCGCTGTCGTGGTACTTGTCGCCGTAGTACACCACCTCGGCAATGCCCGACTGGATGATGGCCTTGGTGCACTCGTTGCAGGGGAACAGAGTCACGTACACCCGTGCACCTTTCAGATTATTGTGGGCGCTGTTGAGGATGGCGTTCAGCTCGGCGTGGCACACGTACATATACTTGGTGTCCAGCGGTGCGCCCTCCCGCTCCCAGGGCATCTCGTCGTCGCTGCAGCCAATGGGCATACCGTTGTAGCCCAAGGACAGAATTTTGTTTTCCGAGCTGACGATGCACGCGCCCACCTGACTGTTGGGGTCCTTGGAGCGCATGGCCGTGAGCAGCGCAATGCCCATGAAATATTCATCCCAGTTGATGTAATCCGTGCGTTTCATTTTGGTATGCTCCTTGTGCCTTTATTCTGCCTTTTATTATAGCGTATCGCTGTGGATTTTACAATAAACTTTGGCACTGCCGTGCAACTTGCACAAAACCTTGCCCCGAAGTTTGGCGCTTGATTCGTCAGAATTTTCAAACGAAATATTTAAAAATCATTTTGAGTGTGGTATTATCTTTGTAAAATATGCCACAAAAGCGGAGAGAATGCTCCGTGCGGCGGAAATGAGGGAAAAACCGATATGAAATACGCAAGCAACAACATCCGCAATATCTTGATCGCGGGCCATGCCGGCAGCGGCAAAACGACGCTGACCGAGGCATTGGTCTATTTTTCGGGCGCTGCCGAGCGTATGGGCCGGGTCGAGGACGGCACCACGATTTCGGACTTTGACCCCGAGGAAGCAAAGCGGAAGGCCAGCCTGTCGGCATCGGTCGTGCCGGTGGAGTATGAGGGCATCAAATACAACCTCATCGACGCTCCGGGCCTGTTCGACTTTGAGGCAGGCGAGTACGAGGGCATCCGGGCGGCCGAGAGCGTGCTGGTGTGCGTGTCGGGCCGCAGCGGCGTGACCGTCGGCGCGGAAAAGGCTTTCCAGCTGGCCCGCAAGAACGGCAAGGCCACCATGGTCTTTGTCTCCAAGTGCGATTTGGAGAACGCGAACTACTTCAAGATCCTCGAGGACATGAAGATAAAGTTCGGCGCCACCGTCTGCCCCTGCGTCGTCCCGGCCAAGCTCGACGACGGCACCCCCGTGTACATCAACCTGTTCAGCCAGAAGGCCTTCAAGTATGAGGGCGGCAAGCAGGTGCAGGTGGACCTGCCCGACATCGGCCACCGCTTCCAGGGCCTGATCGAGGCCATGAGCGAGGCCATCGCCGAGACCGACGACGAGCTGATGGAGAAGTTCTTCGGCGGCGAGGCATTCACCACCGAAGAGATCGTTGAGGGGATGCGCAAGGGCGTCAAGGACGGCCTCATCACCCCCGTCTTCTGCGGCAGCGCCGTCAACCAGCAGGCTCTGGATATGCTGCTGTACAATATGCACAAGCTGCTGCCCAGCCCGGAGCACAACAGCGTTCTGGCTGAGGATGCCAACGGCGAGCCCGTCGAGCTGACCTGTGCCGAGAGCGAGCCTACCGTGGCCTACGTCTTTAAGACGGTGGCCGACCCCTTCGTGGGCAAGCTGAGCTATCTGCGCGTCGTCAGCGGCAGGATCACCGCAGGCGCTTCTCTCATCAACGCCCGCACCGGCGAGACCGAGAAGATGGGCAAGCCCCTCACGGTCCTGGGCAAGAAGCAGACGGAGGCCGAGAGCATCGGTGCCGGTGACATCGGCGCTGTGGCAAAGCTGGTCAGCGCAAAGACCGGCGACACCCTCTGCGACCCTTCCCGCGTGGTCAAGCTGCCCGCACCCGTCTTCCCGAAGCCCAGCCTGTTCATGGCTGTCACCGTCGCCAAGAAGGGCGACGAGGGCAAGATCAGCAGCGCTTTGGCCCGTCTGATGGAAGAAGACCCCACCCTGAGCTACCTCAACAACGCCGAGACCCATCAGCAGATCATCGGCGGTCTGGGCGAGCAGCACCTCGACGTGGTCAAGGCCAAGCTGAAGAATAAGTTCGGCGTGGAGATCGGCCTCGAGGCTCCGCGTATCGCCTACCGCGAGTCCATCCGCAAGGCCTGCCAGAAGCAGGGCCGTCATAAGAAGCAGACCGGCGGCCACGGCCAGTTCGGCGATGTCGTCATCAACTTCGAGCCCTGCGACAGCGAGCAGGTCGTCTTCGAAGAGAAGGTGTTCGGCGGCAGCGTGCCGAAGAACTTCTTCCCGGCTGTTGAAAAGGGCGTCCGCCTTGCCGCCGAGAAGGGCGTGCTGGCCGGTTATCCCGTGGTCGGCCTGAAAGCCACCCTGCTGGACGGCAGCTACCACCCCGTGGACAGCTCCGAAATGGCCTTTATCATGGCCGCAAAGCTGGCTTATAAGGCCGCAATGCCCGAGGCTGGCCCCGTCATCCTCGAGCCTATCCACACCCTGAAGGCTCATGTCCCCAACGACAATACCGGCGACATCATGGGCGACGTCACCAAGCGCCGCGGCCGCGTGCTGGGCATGGAGCCCGACGAGGACGGCCTGCAGACCATCATCGCCGAAGTGCCTCTGGCTGAGCTGGCCAACTTCACCACCTTCATCCGTCAGACCACTCAGGGCCGCGGCTGGTTCACTACCGAGTTCGCCCGCTACGAGACCCTGCCTGAGATGCTGGTCCCCGCCGTGGTCGAGCAGGCCAGGAAGCTGGGCAACCTGGACGAGTCCGCAGACGACTAAATAAGACATTTTCCAAGCCCTGTCGGCACTTCCCTCTGTCGGCGGGGCTTTTTTGCGGCCTTTTTGGCCCGCAGGGCGGCAGTTTTTATTGACAAGGCCGCGGCTTGCTATTATAATGAATAGGTCAAAATGGCATTCGTGTGCGGTTTTATGTTTTATGACACTCTGCCGTACCCCAAAAAATAGATAAGGAGATTTCCAAATGGCACAAGAGATCAAGATGTCCGCTGCTGGCCTGAAGGCAATGCAGGAGGAACTGGAATACCTGAAGACTGTCCGCCGCAAGGAGCTGGCAGAAGAGATCAAGGAAGCCCGCAGCCACGGCGACCTGTCCGAGAACAGCGAGTACGACGAGGCCAAGAACACCCAGGGCCTGGTGGAGAACCGCATCACCGAGCTGGAGCAGATGGTCAAGAACGCTGTCGTCATCGACGAGAGCGAGCTGAGCGTTGAGAGCGTCTCTGTCGGTACTCACGTCACCATCCAGATGGAGGGTGAGGACGAGGTCGAGGAGTACGACATCGTGGGCCGTACCGAGGCCGACCCCCTGAACGGCAAGATCAGCGACGAGAGCCCCGTGGGCCACGCCCTGCTGGAGAAGGCTGTCGGCGACACCGCCGAAGTCCTGCTGCCCACCGGCCTTACCGTCAACTACAAGGTGCTGGGCATCACCCACTCTGCAAACTGAGCCAAGCGGGAGGAAATCATGGAAGAACAGAAGAAGAACCCCGCACAGGGCCTGTCTGAGAGCGAGCAGGTGCAGGTGCGCCGCCAGAAGCTGGCAGACCTGCAGGCCGCAGGCCGCGACCCCTTTACCCTGACCAAGTTCCCTCAGGATGCTTACTCTGCTGACCTGAAGGAAGAGTTCAAGGACCTGCCCAACGAGACCGACAGCGGTAAGAAGGTCGCACTGGCCGGCCGTCTGATGTCCAAGCGCGTCATGGGCAAGGCAAGCTTTGCCCATCTGCGCGACGATAAGGGCGACATCCAGCTCTACGTCCGCCGTGACGAGCTGGGCGACGACGCTTACGCTGCTTTCAAGAAGCTGGACGTGGGCGACATCATCGGCGTCAAGGGTGAGGTGTTCCGCACCAAGACCGGCGAGCTGAGCGCCCGTGCCGAGGAGATCACCCTGCTGGCCAAGAGCCTGCGCCCCCTGCCCGAGAAGTTCCACGGCCTGACCGATACCGAGATGCGTTATCGTCAGCGCTATGTTGACCTCATCGCAAACCCCGAGGTCAAGGAGACCTTTGTCAAGCGCAGCAGGATCCTGAAGGAGATCCGTGCTTATCTGGACGAGAAGGGCTTCCTGGAGGTCGATACCCCCATCCTGACCCCGTTCGAGATCGGTGCGTCCGCGCGTCCCTTCTACACCCATCACAACACCCTGAACATGGACATGGTGCTCCGCATCGAGACGGAGCTGTACCTGAAGCGCCTCATCGTGGGCGGCATGGACCGCGTCTATGAGGTGGGCCGCATCTTCCGCAACGAGGGCATGGACCCCAAGCACAACCCCGAGTTCACCACCATCGAGCTGTATCAGGCGTTCACCGATTTCCACGGCATGATGGACCTGGTGGAGGAGCTGTATAAGCGCCTCGCTCAGAAGATCTGCGGCAGTCTGGTCATCCCCTATCAGGGCAAGCAGATCGACATGGGCCACTGGGAGCGCCTGACCATGATCGAGGCCGTCAAGAAGTATTCCGGCGTTGACTTCAACGACTGGAAGACCGATGAGGACGCCATCGCCGCTGCCAAGGAGCACCATGTGGAGCTGCCCGAGGTCCCCACCAAGGGTGCCATCCTGGCCGAGTTCTTCGACGCCTTCGTCGAGGACAAGCTCATCCAGCCCACCTTCATCTATGATTACCCCGTCGAGATCAGCCCGCTGGCCAAGCGCAAGCCGGACGATCCCGCCTTCACCGAGCGTTTTGAGTACTTCATCGACTGCACCGAGTACGGCAACGCTTTCAGCGAGCTGAACGACCCCATCGACCAGAAGGGCCGCTTCGAGCGTCAGGTCGCCGAGCGCAAGGCCATCGAGCCCGACTGCAAGGCACAGGTCGATTACGACTACGTCAACGCTCTGGAGTACGGTCTGCCTCCCACGGGCGGCCTCGGCTTCGGTGTTGACCGTCTGGTCATGCTGCTGACGGACAGCGCTTCTATCCGTGACGTGCTGCTGTTCCCCACGATGAAGCCGATCGAGCAGTAAATTTCCAATTTAAGAAAAACAAAGCCTGAAACTTCTTGATGTACCGAGAAGTTTCAGGCTTTTTCTCTTGATGGATTTCCGGCGAAAATTGCGCCATACGCCAATTTTACGCCAAACGATGCAGGATTTTGTGCAGAGCAATATGAAC
>CABQER010000023.1 GCA_902463235.1 uncultured Faecalibacterium sp.
ACGGCCCGGGGGTGCGCACCAGCGTGTTCGTGTCCGGCTGCCGCCACCACTGCCCCGGCTGTTTCAACGCCGTGGCGTGGGACTTTGACTATGGCCAGCCCTTCGATAAACCCACCCGCAACGAAGTGTTTGCTTCCTGCCAGCCGGACTATATCGCGGGCCTATCGCTGCTGGGCGGCGAACCCATGGAGCCGGAAAATCAGCGGGAGCTGCTGCCCTTCGTGCGCAACTTCAAGGCCTTGTACCCGAACAAAACGGTATGGTGCTATTCCGGCTACACCTGGGAACAGCTGACCGGCAAAGAGCCAAGCCTTGCCCGGTGTGAAGCCACCGACGAGCTGCTGAGCCTGCTGGATGTGCTGGTGGACGGCGAGTTCGTGCAGGCAAAGCACGATATCTCCCTGCGGTTCCGCGGCAGCAGCAACCAGCGTCTGCTGGATGTGAAAAAGACCCTTGCCGCCGGTCAGCCCGTGTGGTGGGAGGACGAAAAGGTGTTCGCCACCCATACCATGGAAAAATAAACACAACAGAAAAGAGCGTCCGGTTTTCCACTTCCTGAACGGAACGTGTGGAAAACTGGACGCTTTCTTTTTTGTTTTACTCTCTGCTGCCCACGGCATCCTCGATGATGCGCAGGAAGGCATTGCCGTAGCGGGCGGCTTTCTTCTCGCCCACACCGCTGATATTCAGCAGTTCATCGGTGCTCAGCGGCTTCTTCTCCACCATTTCCCGCAGGGTGGCATCGCTGAACACCATAAAGGCCGGGATATTCTGCTTTCCGGCCAGCCGCTTGCGCTGAGCATAGAGGGCATTCAGCAGCTTTTCGTCAAACTCGCTCAGCTCACCTGCCACCGCCTTTGTGCGGCGCGGCTTCTCGGTCAGGCGGCGGGCATTATCCGCCGCGCGCCGCCGGGAATACTCCACCTGCAGCTGCGCTTCCTGCTCTGCGGCCAGACAGCAGGAGCAGTTGCCGCATTTCTTTGGTGCAGCTTCGCCGAAGTAATGCAGCAGAAATCCCCGCAGACAGTCCTGCGTGGTGGAATAAAATGTCATGTACTTGAGCCGTTCCTCGGCCTTGCGGGCAGCTTCGGCTTTCACATCGGCGGGCAGGCCGTTGTCTGCCTTCATCTCCTTTTCAATAAAGAAGCGGATGGTGCGCACATCGGTGCCGGAATAGAGCAGCGTGCACCGGGCGGGCTGTCCATCGCGGCCTGCACGGCCTGCTTCCTGATAATAACTTTCCAGATCCTTGGGCATATTGTAGTGGATCACGAACCGCACGTTGGGCTTGTCGATGCCCATGCCGAAGGCATTGGTCGCCACCATGACCTGCACCCGGTCGTAGAGGAAATCGTCCTGATTCTTCCGCCGGGTATCCGCGTCCAGCTTGGCATGGTAGGCCGCAGCCCGGATACCGCGGCTCTGCAGCAGACGGGCAGTCTCATCCACCTGCTTTGTGGTGCTGCAGTAGACGATGCCCGCGTTGTCACCCTCTTTCAGCACAAGATCCAGCAGCTCCTTCGGCTTCTGGCTGGGCAGGGCGCGCCGGGTCTCAAAATAGAGGTTGGGCCGGTCAAAGCTGGTGGTCACCTCGTAGGGCTTCTGCAAGGCCAGCTGTTCCCGGATGTCGTCCCGCACATGGGCGGTGGCCGTGGCTGTGAATGCGCCCACCACCGGACGGCTGGGCAGGCTGTCCACAAAGGCTTTGATGCGCAGGTAGCTGGGCCGGAAGTCCTGTCCCCACTGGCTGATGCAGTGGGCCTCGTCCACCGTCACCATACTGATGGTCCGTTCCTGCGCAAACCGCTGGAAGCCGGGCATTTCCAGCCGCTCCGGTGCCACATAGATGATCTTGTACCAGCCTTCCCGGGCGCGGCGCAGCATCAGTGCCTTCTGGTTATCGTTCAGGCTGTTGTTCAAAAAGGCCGCCGCCACACCGGCCTGCACCAGTGCCCCCACCTGATCCTTCATCAGGCTGACCAGCGGCGACACCACGATGGTGATGCCCGGCAGAAGCAGCGCCGGCACCTGATAGCAGATGGATTTGCCCGCACCGGTGGGCATCACCGCCAGTACATCCTGCCCGTCCAGCAGCCGCCGGACGATGTCCTCCTGTCCGGGGCGGAAGCTGTCGTAGCCAAATACCTTTTTTAAGATCGAGTGCGGGTTTTCCATGGGTCCCTCCGTATCATAGAATAGGTTTTTTTCTGCGCAATGTCTTCAAAACCATATCAGTATACCACAAAAGCCGGGCTTTTGCGCAGGTACAGAGCCGTTTTTTCGGCAAAAAGCACGAAATGTCAAAGGTAATTTTTTTGCAAATGATAGCTTTTCAGGCGCGAAAATGATATAATAGGAGCACATAACTCCATGTCCGGCGTTTTTTGTGCGCCGACTGTTGATAGAAAAAGGAGCAATCATCTTATGCAGCAGAAACTCATCACCTTTGCCGTTCCGTGCTACAACTCGGCGGCATATATGCGCCATTGCATCGAGACCCTGCTTTCTGCCGGAGAGCAGGCCGAGATCATCCTTGTGGACGACGGTTCCGTGAAGGACGATACCCCCGCCATCTGCGACGAGTACGCCGCCAAATATCCCACCATCGTCAAGACCATCCATCAGGAAAATGGCGGCCACGGCGAGGGTGTGAATCAGGGCATCCGCAACGCCACAGGCCTGTACTATAAGGTAGTGGACAGCGACGACTGGCTGGACACCGACGCCCTGAAAAAGGTTCTGGCCCGCCTGACCACTCTGGTGGCCCGCGGCACCGCGCCGGACATGATGATCTGCAACTATGTGTACGAGCATGTGGAGGACAACACCACCCTGACCGTGCGCTACACCAACGTGTTCCCCCAGAACCGCCTGTTCAACTGGACCCATGTGGGCCACTTCCGCCCGGACCAGAACATCCTGATGCACTCGGTGATGTACCGCACCGAGGTGCTGCGCAAGTGCGGCATGGTGCTGCCCAAGCACACCTTCTATGTGGACAACATTTTTGTCTACCAGCCCCTGCCCTATGTCAAGAGCATGTACTACATGGATCTGGATCTGTACCGCTACTTCATCGGCCGTGCCGACCAGAGCGTGAACGAGAGCATCATGGTCAAGCGGGTGGATCAGCAGCTGCGGGTCACCCGGCACATGATCGACTGTCAGGATCTGGATGAGCTGAAGGATCAGAAACGTCTGCACGCCTACATGGTGCACTATCTGTCCGTGATGATGGCCGTGAGCGACATCTTCCTGCTGCTGGACGGCAGCGACGAGGCAAAGGCCAAGCGCACCGGGCTGTGGCAGTACCTCAAGGACCACGTAAGCACCGGTGTTTACCGTGCCGTGCGCTACAATCTGGGCGGTCTGACCGACCTGAAGTTCCCCGGCGGCGACAAGCTCACTCTGGGCGTCTACCGCCAGCTGCGCAAGGTCTTCAAGTTCAACTGATTCTTTGAAATTTACTCCTTCCGTCACGTCTTACGCCGTGCCAGCTTCCTCAAAGAGGGAGCCTTTGGCAGAATGGAACACCTCTCCTTCTCGCCAGAGCCTCCCTCCGTGAGAAAGACTCCCCCGGCCGGGGGAGGTGGCACGAAAGTGCCAGAAGGGGAATGGGTGGCATCGCGCAGCGATGACGGAAGGAGTTTCTTTTTGTCACACGGCAAAAAATCTTTGCAAAAATGCCGTATTCCGGTTGCTTTTTGTCTGGGCGGATAGTATATTGGACGTATATGCGTTTTTTCTGGCTGCGCTGCGTTTTTCCTTTTCGTTCTTCCCTTTCGCTGATCGCGGGCCCGCTGCAGTGATGATATCCAGAAGTACCTCGGCATCACCCTGCTGCCGCAGGCCGGTGTGGCACTTGGCATGGCTGCCACAGCCGCCCAGCTCTCGGACGGCCACATGGTGCGCAACGTGGTGCTGTTCTCGGTGCTGGTGTATGAGCTGGCAGGCCCCACGCTGACCAAGATCGCACTGACTGCCGCTGGAGAGATCCGTCCCGAGGGACGCACCAGCGCCCGTGTGGAGAACAAGCCGGAAGAAGTTGCATAAAAGGTTGTTTTTTGTCGAAATGTCACGCAATCATTGACGAACCCTGTTATTTTTTGTATACTGAGCATAGCGCCACTGGAACAATTTTCCTATTGTGTCACAGACTGGCTATCACAGGAAAAGGATAAAGGAGAATGGAATACTATGAAAAGTACCGGAATTGTCCGCGGCATCGATGCGCTGGGCCGCATCGTTCTGCCCAAGGAGCTGCGCACCAGTATGCATCTGGACACTGACACCAAGCTGGAGATCTTTGTGGATGGCGACTCCATCGTGCTCAAAAAGCATCGGCCCGCCGGCAGCTGCGATTTCTGCGGCGAGGTGGATGAGTCTTCGGTGCAGTTTGCGGGCTACTGCATCTGCCCGGCCTGCCGCCGCAAGATCGGTGCACTGTAAAACACACAAAAAGGAGGCTCTGCTATGAGCCAGATGATCGATTTCACCGTCCCGTCCACTGTGCCGGGGCGGACTTTGCATGCCTTCCGCTGTGTGCCGGATGGTGAAGTAAAGGCGGTTCTGCAGCTGTCCCACGGCATGGTGGAATTTATTGACCGCTACAAGCCGCTGGCGGAATATCTGGCCGGGCGGGGCATCCTTGTTACCGGCCACGACCATTTGGGCCACGGCGGCTCCATCCGCACCAAAGCGGACTACGGCTACTTTGCCGAGCCGGACGGTAACCGCGCCGTTCTGGCCGACCTGCACGCCATGACCGTGCGCACCAAAGAGCTGTACCCGGGCGTGCCTTATTTCCTGCTGGGGCACAGCATGGGTTCGTTCTATGCCCGGCAGTATTTGTGCGAATACGGCCATGAGCTGGACGGAGCCATCATCATGGGCACCGGCTTCCAGCCCAAGGCACTGGTGCAGTTTGCCAAAACCCTCTGCCGGGTGCTGGCGGTCTTTCATGGCTGGCAGTACCGCAGCAAGTTCGTGGCCAACATGTCCTTTATGGGCTACAACAAAGGGCTGGAGGGCCGCACCACCCACGACTGGCTCAACCGCGATCAGGCCGAGGTGGACAAATATCTGGCCGACGAACGCTGCACCTTTACCTTTACGCTGAACGCCTACTACAGCATGTTCAGCGGCATCCTGCGCCTGCACGACCCGGCGTTCCTTGCAAAGATGCCCAAAGACCTGCCGCTGCTGTTCTTGGCTGGCGATGCCGACCCGGTGGGCGAACAGGGCAAGGGCGTGCAGCGTGCCATCCAGAGCCTGAAAGATGCCGGTGTGCAGAACATTGAGTGCAAGCTGTACCCCGGTGCCCGGCATGAACTGCTGGTGGAAACGAACCATCAGGAAGTGTTTGAAGATATCGGCAGCTGGCTGGAAAAGCATCTTGCCTGATCTGCTGCATCCGTTTTACCGTCATTCTGAGGAATGGCAGTACTTTTTGCCCTAATGGCTGGCGGCGCTTTTGCCAGCCTGACCGGCAAAAATGCCCGGCACTGAAAGTTTTCCCGATTGCTGAAAAAGTCCCCGGAACCAGCGTTCCGGGGACTTTCTGCGTTTATTTTCAGTTATGCTGTTATGCTTTCTTGGGTGCGATCCAGCCGTCGATCACATTTACCAGTGCCTTGCCGCGGCGGCCCAGAAGCTTGGGCAGCAGGACACGGGCCATGGCCCACACACCGGCAAAGTTGTACAGGATGATCAGCGCCGTGATGATGCCGGTCCACAGGCCATAGAGCGGCGTTTCGGCCAGCAGCACAAAGGCTTCGATCACCAGCGCGGCGGCGTTCACCAGCACGCGGCCCGGATGCACCTGCATCCCGATCATGCGGTGGGCATCGATGGCGCGCAGGGTGAACACCAGCGCAAGGCCAAGGAAGGACGCATAGGTAGCGCCCACAGGCCCCCACCACTTGATGAAGAAGTAGTTCATGATGCAGTTGCTCACAGCGCCCGCCATCATGGTGACCATGCTGCGCTGCGACTTTTTGGTCACCACATAGACGCTGTTCATGAACTGGTTGAAGCAGCTGCAGGTGGAAGCCAGCACAAGGAAGGGCACAAAGTGCCATGCGTAGTAGTAGTTGGACTTCATGACGTGCATCACCGGGCGGCACAGCCAGATAATGCCCGCCGCGCAGCAGAACAGCACACTGGAATAGGTGCGGAAGATCTGGGTAAAGAACCGCGCACGCCCTTCCTCCTCGGTGACGGCGGAAAGCTGCCACGCATCGTAGAAGATCAGACCCAGCGTGGTCAGGATGGTGGGCAGGAAGTAGCCGGTGGAAAGCAGGCCGCTCCATGCGTCGCCGTTGTGGCCGTCCAGACCGCTGCACATTTCGCGCACAAAGAACAGGTCGGATGCGTTGATGATCCAGAAGCTGATCTGTGCCGGGATCATGGGCAGCGAGAAGCGCAGCATCTGCTTCCACAGATCCTTGTTGATGCCCTTCAGCTCCACATAGTTCCACAGCTTGCCGGTGAACATCAGGAACAGCACACTGGAAAGGTCGCCGCTGATGATGGCCAGCAGGTAGCCGTTGGCACCCCACTTGAAGCCCACCAGATACAGCACGTAGAAAGCCATAGTGGCTACGGTGCACAGCACGCCGTCCACGGCCACCAGCTTGTTCCACTGGCGGCTGCGCACGAACTGGGTGCACAGGGTGCGCAGGCAGCTCATGAGCACATAGATGTAAATGAGCAGGCCGTACTGTGCCATATCGGGCAGGAACTGCGCAATGGGCCAGCACAGTACCAGAATGCCAAAGCCGCCCAGAATGGTCAGCAGGCCGTTGGTGAACACCTGTTTTTCGCTGTTGCCCTTGTCCAGACCAAAGCGGATGATGGCGTTGGACATGCCCATGGACACGAACGGGATGAGCAGGTTCGCGTACTGGCTCAGGATCTTGGAAAGGCCCAGATCCGAGATCTCCGCCATTGCATAGGTAAGGAACGGCTGGACGATCAGGGTGAGCAGCTTTGACGAAAAGCTGGAAATGGCAAAGATCAATGTGTTGCCGGCAAGCTTTGAATATTTATCGCCGGACTTTTTTTCGTTTTCCAAGGGAACTTCCCTCCTGTTTTACAATTCGGATGCGGGCCGGTCTGTGACCGCCCGCATCCGCTTTCCCACTATTTAGTCACTTTAAAAGCGCCCGCCGGGCTTTCCAGTCCGGCAGCAGCTTTGCCACCTCGGCCCAGAACGCCGGGCTGTGGTTGGGCTGCAAAAAGTGGCAGTACTCATGCACTACCACATAGATCTGCGCCGCCGGGGGCATATGATACAGCTGCAGCGCAAAGGTGATCTGCCGCTTTGCCATAAAGCACACGCCCCACCGGCTGGTCATGCTGCGCACTTTGATAACAGGCTTGTGCCCGCCCAGCACTCCGGCAAAGGCCGGGTAGACCTTATCGCTCATGGCCGTAAAATAGGCCAGCGCTGTTTCCTTATCCGGCAGAGGCCGCGCTTCCTGCGCTGCGCGCCGCATGGCACGTTCCCGGGCCTGCTGCACCCAGTCGGCGCGTGCGGCCACAAAGCGGTCTGCCGCTTCTGCGCTCGTCCGCAGGGGGATGCTCACCGCCACGGTGCCATCCTCCCGCACACGGATGTTCAGGTTCTTGACCCGTTTGCGGGTCAGCTCGTATTGGATGCCGCCTGCCGTGCGCAGCTGTGTCTCCTGCTTTCTGCTCGCCATGAAGTCAGGTAGTCTTTTTTGCCCGGTGCAGCATTTCCAGCGGCAGCTGGGCCAGCACCACAGCAGCAAAGATCAGTACGCAGCCAAAGACTTCCCGGGCAGAAAGGTTCTGGTGCAGCAGCATCCAGCCGCCCAGCGCACTGAACACGCTTTCCAGACACATGATCAGGCTGGCAATGGCGGGGTTCAGGTCCCGCTGGCCCAGGATCTGCAGGGTGTAGGCCACGCCGCTGGACATGATGCCGCAGTAGAGGATCGGCAGCGCATTCTCCGCGAACTGCGCTGCGGAAGGTGTCTCGAACAGCAGAGCCGCAGCGGTGCTTTCCACCGACACCACCAGAAACTCGGCAAGGCTCAGCCGCACGCCGTCCACCTGCGGGGAAAAGTGGTCCACCGCAATGATCTGGAAGCTGAACAGCACCGCACAGCTCAGCAGGAGCCAGTCGCTGGACTCGATGCTGCCAAAGCCGTTTTTCATGCACAGCAGATACAGGCCCAGCACGGCCACCACCATGCTCACCCACAGCTGCGCACTGCCCTTCCGGCCCAGAAACAGGCCGAACACCGGCACCAGCACCACATACATGGCGGTCAGGAAGCCGGCCTTTGCCGTGGACGGATTGATGGTAATGCCGATCTGCTGTGCAGCGGATGCAGCAAACAGAAGGGTGCCGCACACAAAGCCTGCCGCCAGCAGCTTTTTCTTCTCGGCAGCAGTTTTGGGCTTTGCATCGGTGCCGCTTTTGCGGCGGATGGCATCAAACACCATCACCGTGGGGATCAGCACCAGTACAGCCAGCCAGCTGCGCCCGGCCAGAAAGCTGTAGGCTCCCATGCCGGAACCGGCGCTCTGGGCCACAAAGGCTGTGCCCCAAATAAGGGAGCACAGCAGCAAAAGCAGAGAGTTCTTGGTTTGTGTGTTCATCAGCCAATGCCCTCCACCTTCAGCAGGCCGTACAGGTAGTACTTGCTGGAGTCATAGGAGATAGTCACACGGTACTGCGCCGCCGGATCCAGCCCGGAGATGGTGCAGCGGTAGTCGGTGCCGTCGGTATGGATATAATAGGTGCTGTCGGTCACATATTCTGCGCCGCCGTCCACCTTTTTCCACACGGCCACCTTGAACCGCTGGGTGCCCTCAGCCGTGCCGCAGCCCATAATGCTCAGCGTGCCGGAGGGCACGGTAAAGTAGCTGGTCTGGCGGCTCCAGATGCCGTTGAACACTGCATACAGGCAGCCATCCGCCGTGGCCGTGGCAAACTTGGCTGAGGAGTCTGCAATGCCCTGAATGATCAGCGGATCACCGGTCTGGTCGGCCCAGCGGGTAGTGTCCTCTTCCTGCACTTCGTCTGAAGTGCCCGATGCCTTGTGCACGATGCTCTTCAGGGTGTCCTTGCAGCCGATCAGGCCCACTGCAAGCACCAGCGCCATCAGCAGCACAACGATCCTTTTTTTCATCTTCATACGTTTCCTCACGAAGCAATGCGCTTCTCTTTGTTTTTCATCCCTCCGCCCTGTTCTTGTACAGAGCAGATACAGATATAGTATACCGCATTTTCCGGCGCTGTACAAGACGTTTGTCCTGTGCCGTACTGCAAGAAAAGCCCCGCCGGGGCTTTTCTTTTTGTGCGGTTTGCCGCCTGATTTTACGTTTCTTTGCCAGTGACCGCCTGCAGGGCAGCACACTCGGCAGCGGCCTGCTCCGGTGCGCCTGCACCAAACAGACTGCCGTACCGGTACAGCGCCCAGCCGCCCGCGTTCTGGCTGCGCAGGTCCTGCACCTGCCGGGCCAGCACATCGCCGGTGCTCCAGCCGCTCACGCTGTCCGGGTTCGCGCCGCCGTCACCGGTGCCCACGCGGTACGCACCCAGCCCGAAGTACAGGGCCACGCCCTCTGCGCGCGGGTACGCCAGCCACGCGGGCACGATGTTCTCAAAGGCAAAGCGGGTGCTGCCGCTCTGCAGCGCGTAGCCATAGCCCCAGTAGATCTGCGGGCAGAGATAATCCACCACCTGTTCTTCCCCGCCCGCAGCCAGCCACGCCGTCACATCGCTGTACTGGCTGTTGAGGTCGTTGTCGGGATTCCCCTGCGGACTGATGCCAAAGCGCAGCGTCGGGTCTGCAGTCTTCACCGTGTCGTGCACCTTCTTGACCAGAGCGGTCACGTTCTGCCGCCGCCATGCTGCAAGGTCTGCCGCACCGCTGGCCGCAAACTGCGCCGCATCGATGCTTTCTTCGGTCGTAGGGTAAAAATAATCGTCAAAGTGGATGCCGTCCACCGCGTAGTTCTGCAAAAGCTCGGCCACGCCCTGCACCACATAGTCCGCCGCTGCAGGCTCGGCCGGGTTCAGATACAGCCCGTCGCCCACTGCACACACCCATTCCGGGTGGGTGTTGGCAAGGTTGTTCTCTGCCAGATTCGGCGGCATGGCTGCAGAGGACCGCAGCCGGTAGGGATTCAGCCACGCTTCCACCGAAAGGCCGCGCCCGTGGGCCTCCTGCAAAAGGATGTCCAGCGGGTCAAAACCGGGGTCCTGCCCCTGCACGCCGGTGCACAGGTGGCTCCACGGGAACAGCTGGCTTTTGTAAAGTGCATCCCCGAAGGGCCGCACCTGCGCAAGCACCGTGTTCAGCCCAAGGCCCGCGCAGTTTTCCAGCATTTGCACGCACCCGGCGCGGAAGGCATCCGCCGAGGAAAAATCCATTGCTGCCCATTCCAGATAGCTCACCCATACGGCCCGCCACTCGCCTGCAGGCAGGGCAGGGTTCTCAACAGGCTGTTTTTCTGCTTTTGTTTTGTCCTGTTTGGAAAACTTTTTTCTGCGCAGCCACAGCCCCGCACCCACACAGGCAGCAGCACCGGCCCCCGCCAGAAAGGTGCGCCGGTTCACACGGCGCGGTTCCGCTTCCTTTTTTTTGGACTTGCGCCGCTGGGTCACAGGGTCTCCTCCTGGGTCTTATACAGCACAAGCGCTGCCCAGCCCCGGGCGCAGGCCAGCAGCACGAACATGATGTTCGTCCAGAAGGCAAGGGCGCTCATGCCCGCATACTTCGTCAGCAGCCAGAATAAAAGCCGCAGCGCTTCCGAGATGCACACCAGCTGCAGCGGGCGCTGGATGGGCCTGCCGTGGCCGTACTCGATGGCAAGCAGGCCCGGCCACACCAGTGCCGAGCACAGGTCGCCCGCCCAGCCGCCTGCAGCCAGCTTGCTGAGCATCAGCAGCACGAACACCAGCGTGTAGCTGCGCTTATCCTTGGCGGGCGCACCCTTCTGTGCGGCCAAAAACAGCACTGCAATGCCGGTGATGCAGAACACGATCAGTTCCAGCCCCGAAAAATCCATGCCGCCCAGCACGGCAAAGCCGCCCAGCATGGACATTGCCGCTGCCGCCAGCAGGAAAAAGTACCAGGTCTTGCGTGTAAATTTGAGCTTCATTGTGTTCCTCCCGCCTGCAGCAGTGCGCAGGCTCCTGACAAAATTTTCAAAGAATTAAAAATATTATAGCACAAAAGTATGCGGGTTGTGTTACAATAAGAAAAACTCTTCAGGAGGATCTTCATGAACGCCGCAGTTTCCATTGTCCTGCTTGCCGCCGTACTTGGCGTGATCGTTTTTCTTTTGTCCCGGCGCGAGAATACCCGCCGCAGCCAGTACGGCCCCGCCGGCCTTTCGGAGTTCCGCACCGACCTGCCGCTGGACGAGTGCTTCGACCGGCTGGACGAGCACAGGGACGCCGACGAGTTCGTGTACGAGTGCCGCCGGGAAAAGGACGGCGGCTTTCTGCTGCATCTCACCCTGCACCAGCCCACCCAGCAGCCACTGGACACCCTGTATACCCTCCGGCTGGACCCCGGTCGTCAGACCGTAGTGACCCTGATCTTCATCCGCGAGGCCTTTGGCTACAAGGAGCCGCTGTTCCCGC
>CABQER010000024.1 GCA_902463235.1 uncultured Faecalibacterium sp.
CTAAAAACGACCGTTCGTCGCTTCATTTTAGTAAATTGCAAATTGGTTGCATTTTTGAACAGGGATGATTATACACGATATTCTCTCCAATTGCAATACCAAAATGCAAATTAGTTGCAAATTTATATTATAGAACGCTGCAGCGCGTAAAAAGCACGATCTTAAATGGTCTCCGCTGATGCTCTGACCATTTTCAGCGGAATTATTATTTTATTTCGCAATTCTGGAAAATCTGCGGATTTTCCAGAATTGCCTTTTCACGGGAGGAGTCATAACCGAAAGCGGAAGCTGCCGCGCTGGTTTCCTGTGGAAACATTCGCGCGGCGGAGTTAACGTTCTGCTTGTTTTCAGCGGGCTGAACCCTCTCAGGAGCTGGCACGCCGCAGGCGTGACCGAGAGGGTTCTGCCCGCAAGCACAAGCCTTTCCTCCACGACCCCCGCCCATGAAAATGGGGTCCAGAAACACCCGCAGGCGTTTCTGGACCCCAAAATCAAAAATATAATTTCCTTAGCTTATGCGCAAAGCAACGCGGAGCGCATTCAAAATCGTCCCACACAGCAGGAGTCTGCCTTTTGTTTTACCCCTTCATTGGCACAAAGCCCACAAGGTCTTTTACCACCTCGCCGCCGATGATCAGGCCGGCCACCGAGGGTACAAAGGCATTGGAGCCCGGCACCGAACGGCGCTGGGTGCACTTGCGCTGGGTACCCGGAGGGCAGATGCAGTGATACTTGCAGCTGATGTCGTCATCCTCGATGGGGGTCATGGCAGGCTCCTTGGAGTAGACCACCTTCAGGTGCTTGATCCTGCGCTTGCGGCACTCGGTGCGCATCACCTTGGCCAATGGGCAGACCGAGGTCTTGTAGATATCGGTCACTTCAAAGCGGGTCGGGTCCATCTTGTTGCCTGCGCCCATGGAGCAGATAATGGGAGTGCCCACCTCCTTGCACTTCATCACAAGGGCCAGCTTGCCGGTGACGGTGTCAATGGCATCCACCACATAGTCGTACTGGGTAAAGTCGAACTGGTCCTGTGTTTCCGGACCAAAGAAGCACCGGTGGGTGGTTACCCTGATGTCCGGGTCAATGTCGTGGATGCGCTGTGCAGCCACATCTACTTTATATTGCCCTACCGTGCTGCGGGTGGCGATGATTTGGCGGTTGAGGTTGGTCAGGCAGACCTTATCATCATCGATCAGATCCAGTGCCCCCACGCCGCTGCGCGCCAGCGCTTCCACCGTGTAGCCGCCCACGCCGCCGATGCCGAACACCGCCACGCGGGAATTGTGCAGTTTTTCCATAGCTTCCGCGCCCAGCAGCAACTGCGTGCGGGAATACTGATTTTGCATTTTGTTCTCCTTGTTACTTTTCCACTCTCGTAATGGTGCCGCCGCCCAGCACGGTGTCGCCCTGATACAGCACCACGGCCTGACCGGGCGTAGGGGCGCGCTGGGGCTGGTCAAATTCCAGCCGGAAGCCGCACTCCGCCGGGTAGACGGTGGCGGCCTGCTCCACCTGATGGTACCGGGTGCGGGCTGTGACCCGCAGCGGCCCGGTCAGCTCCGGAATGGCGATCCAGTTCACCTCGTCCGCATACACGATGCGGTCGAACAGCATCGCCTCCGGCCCTACCGTGACGGTGTTTGCCTGCATGTCCTTGCCGCAGACGTACACAGGTGCCCCCATGGCAAGGCCCAGCCCCTTGCGCTGGCCGATGGTGTACCGCACCGCGCCGTTGTGGGTGCCCACCACCCTGCCGCTCTCATCCAGAAAATCACCTGCCGGGTAGTGTTTGCCGGTGAAGTCCTCCATAAAGCGGGCATAGTCGCCATCCGGCACGAAGCAGATGTCCTGACTGTCGTGCTTGCGGGCATTGACAAATTTGTGCTGCTCCGCGATCTCGCGCACCTCAGTCTTGTGCAGGCCGCCCAGCGGCAGACGGATATGCGCCAGCTGCTCCTGAGTGAGGTTGTAGAGCACGTAGCTCTGGTCTTTGCCCTCGTCCAGCCCCTTTTTGAGCAGGAAACGGCCGGTGGCCTCGTCCTGCTCCACCCGGGCATAGTGGCCCGTGACCACATACTCCATGCCGTGTGCCCGGGCCCAGTCCAGCAGATGGCGGAACTTCATATATTTATTGCAGTCGATGCAGGGGTTCGGCGTGCCGCCCGCCTCATACACGCGGACGAATTTTTCAATGATCTGTTCCCGGAAGTCGGCCGTGAAATCCAGCACCTCGTACGGGATATCCATGGCATACGCCACCTCTGCCGCGTCCTCGATGTCCTTTTCCGAGCAGCAGGTGTGAAAGCCGGACTGTCCCAGCGTTTCGTTGCGGGTGAGCCGCATGGTGATGCCGGTGCAGTCATAGCCTGCCTGCTGCATGAGCCATGCCGCCACCGAGCTGTCCACGCCGCCGCTCATGGCAATGAGGGCACGCGGCTTTGAATCAGGGGTCTGTGTGGTCATAAGTTCTCCTTTGGTGCATTCAACACACTAAAACAGTAGTATAATAGTAACTCTGAAAAAAGAGCTTGTCAAGACGCAGCGAGCTGCTGCACTGCGGCCAGCAGGGCTTGCCGCTCGTTGGGATATTCTTCCCGGATCACACCGTCCAGCAGCGCTTCCAGCACTTTGCGGATGCCCGGCCCCGCCGGGACGCCTGCCGCCATCAGGTCGCGGCCATTCACAGCCAGCTGGCTGACGCGGCAGCATACGCCGTCCGCGTCCAATTGTTCGGCCAATTCGGAAAGTGCAGCAAAATCAGCCGCCCGTTCCGGCTGCAGGGCTGTGCCCAGTGCAGCAATGCGCTGCACGGTACACAAGTTATATTTGCCCAGTAGTCGGCGGGCGTAGATGGTAAAGCCGGGTGTGACGGTAGTTTCTCTGAGGACCGTCCGCTGGGGTGGGACCCTGTTGCCGAAGGCAATAGGGCGGGCGATGGAATGGCCTGCAACGGCAACGACTGCCGCCTGCGGCGGAAACAAGGAGTTGCTGTTGGGGCAGCGGCCAGCAGGATGCGAGTGCTGCTCAAAGCACGAAGCATCCGCTGGGTGCCGCAACTCGAACTCGTGTCCGAAGAGAAAGCTACCGTCACACCCTCTGGCTTCCCGCACCAACACCGCCGCCTCTTCAATCAAGGCGTTGGAGCAGCGCAGGCGCTTGAGGGTGCGGCGGATGCCATCCTCGCCAAGGCTCAGCAGCAGCGCCGCCAGCCGGATGGGCAGGTTTTCCGCACCCGCCGGGCAGGCATCCACCACCGGCTTTGCCGCCGCCAGTGCCTCCGGTGAAAGCTCGGGCAAAACAACACCGAGTATTTTTTCGTCAAGATATGCCGCAGGGGCGGGTGCGCTCAGCAGCTTTGCAAGCTCTTCCTCGATGCGCTCCACCGATACACAGTCCAGATGGGCGCACAGCTCCTGTGCCGCCTGCGCCGTGGGCGGGTCGATGGCAAAGCCAAACCGGGCTGCGAAGCGGTACAGCCGCAGGATGCGCAGCGCGTCCTCGGTGAACCGCTGGCGGGGCACACCCACCGCCCGTACGATGCCGCTTTGCAGGTCGGCCTGCCCGCCAAAGGGGTCCACAAGGCCCTCTTTTTCATTGTAGGCCATAGCGTTGATGGTAAAATCCCGCCGGGCCAGATCCTCCCGCACATCCGGCACAAAGTGCACCTCGTCCGGGTGGCGGCCATCTGTGTAGGTGCCTTCTGTACGGAAGGTGGTGATCTCGTAAAGGGCACCGCTCTGCTTCACCGTTACCGTGCCGTGCTGCAGGCCGGTGGGGATGCACCGCTGCGCGCCGAACAGCTCCATCACCTGCTGCGGCAGAGCACTGGTGCACAGGTCCCAGTCGTGCGGTGTAAGGCCCAGCAGACTGTCCCGCACGCAGCCGCCCACCACGTAGGCTGCATAGCCCGCCCTGTGCAGGGTGTCCAGCAGCTCTGCCGCACCCTCGTCCATCCGGATGGTCATGGCTGTGCCTCCTCGTACTGCAGGGTGATGCTTTTGCCGTCAAAGCCGCACTCCGCCGCCGGGAAGATGCTCTGTGCCTGCGCGGCATACTCCTCCGGGTCGGTGATCATGGGGGAATAATGGGTCAGCCAAAGCCGCTTTGCTCTCGCCTGCGCGGCAAGGGTCGCGCTCTGCCCAAAGGTGCTGTGCCCCCACTGACGGGCCTGGTCTTCCTGCTCCGGAAGGGCATAGGTGGCATCGCATATCAGCAGGTCTGCGTCATGCGCCGCCTGCAAATAATACGGGCAGGGGGCCGTATCGCCGGAAAATACCACGCTCAACCCCTTGCGCGGGGCGCCCAGTACCTGCGCAGGCTGCACCGTTCTGCCCTCCACGGCAACGCTCTGCCCTTTCTGCAGCAGCTTCCATTGCTGCACCGGCACCCCCAGCGCCCGGGCCTGCTCCGGCGAAAATTTGCCTGCACGGGGCAGCTCCAGCCGGTAGCCAAGGCTTTTTACCCGGTGCTTTGTGGCAAACGGCACCAGCCGCGCACCGGCAGGCCAGCCCTCGCTCAGCGCATCCAGCGCCAGCGGCTGGCCCTGCATAAGCACCTGCGGCTTCACCGGATAGGGCAGCGGGCCGGTCAGTGCCCGCACCGCCGCCCAGATATCCGGCAGGCCCTCCGGACCCAGCAGCGCAAGCGGCCTTGTGCGGCCCTGCGCCCCCAGAGTCTGCAAAAGACCCGGCAGACCAAAGATGTGGTCGCCATGGTAGTGGGTCAGGCAGATGGCATCTGCCCGCATCAGGTTCACGCCTGCCCGGTGTGCCGCTGCCTGCGTACCCTCGCCGCAGTCCCACAGCAGGCCGTGACCGCCGCAGGCAGCAAACGCCGCCGAAAGCGCCCGGTCCGGCAGTGGCATGGTAGCCGCAGTGCCCAGCAGTGTAATGGTCAGCATAAAATCGCTCTCCCTGCACAGTAGATTTCGATATTTTATTGTACCACAGCCCAGCACGTTGCACAATCACTGCTGGCCGCGCATAGCATGGGCCAGCACAGCAAAAAGGGGGGCAGCGGGATGAGACGCAAAAAAGGGGATCCTTTTTCCGGCAGGCCGCACAGCGGCCTTGGATGGGTGCTGCTGCTCGCCGCACTGGCCCTGTTTCTGCTGGCCGGTGCGCCCGGCTGCATGGCCCAGCGGATGGCGTGGTCTGCCCGGGGAACGATGATCTTTCTGCCCAGCGGGTTTTGAAAAAATGGGAGCATCCTGCTGCACAGAACGCTCCCATTTTTCTTTTTACTTTCCATCCGAATAGGGCAGCTGGCCGGTCAGGGTCAGCGTTTCGGCAAGCTCGTCCTCCGAGCGGAACCGCCACGCCGCCGCTCCCACGGCCACATAGCAGGCATCGGCACGACCCTCCGGTGTAACGGCAAGGATCATCGTTTCACCGTCGCCCACCGCCGTTACCATGCCATCCGCACTTACAGTTGCCACGCCCGGATTGCTGCTGAACCATGTCATCGTTCCGTTTTGGGTGCCTGCAGCCTGCGCTGTCAGCTTCTGACTGGCTCCCACTGCCTGCAGCAGCATGGCGTTTTTGCTCATCTGCACCCGTCCGATCTCCGATGTGACCGTTACCGTGCAGCGCAGCACCTGCCCGGCTGTGGTCAGTGCGCTGATGACGGCCTTGCCGGACCCCTGCGCCTTTACGGTACCGTTTGTGCTTACCGATGCCACCGCCGGGTTGCTGCTGACCCACTGCCGCACATAGGTAAACCCGCCTTTGTTCTGTTCCAGCTTCAGCTGTTTCGTCGGGGCAGGCTCCTGCTCTGTAATGGTAAGCGTCAGATCGCTGGTGTTCAGCACCAGGCGGCTGGCTGTGCTTTTGCGCACCGTGATGGTACAGGTGGTCTTTTCGCCGCGCTCATTGCGGGCCGTGACGGCCGCAGTGCCCTCGGCATGGCCGGTCACCTTGCCAGTGCCGTCCACCGATGCCACTGCCGGATCACTGGAAGTCCAGATCAGAAAGAAGTAGTCGTTGGGTGCCTGCACATTCAGGTAGGCCACCGGGGCCGGGTCTCCTTCGGTGATATCCAGCGTCAGTTCGGCAGTGTCCAATGTCATGCCGCTGTCCGGCAGCGGCTGCTCCTGCGCAGCATAGGCCGACAAGGCCCCGGCTGCAAACAGTTCTGCGCACAGCACCACTGCACAAACACACGCTTTGAACCCCTGCTTCATGGGCTTTGCCCTCCCCGCCTGCTTTGCTGCAAGATCCTTTAAATATTCCTGTCTCCGTATTATTTTACACGCAGTGCAAAACCGGGTCAAGTTTTTTGCCCATTCTGCCGGGCAGCTGAGCCTTATTTTGTGGAGAATAATAAAATCCGCTTTTCAATTTTGTACAAAACGCCGCCGCACCCGGCAAACCGGATGCGGCGGCGCTGTTCTGCTTTTGAATTTTCAGCTTAGTAGTTGATCTTTTTCAGCTCAAAGTAGCTCTGCGGATGTGCGCACACCGGGCACTTGAGCGGTGCGGACTTGCCGATATAGGTGTAGCCGCAGTTCCGGCACTGCCATACCTGCTGCTCCTCGCGGGCAAAGACCTTGTTGTTTTTCAGGTTTTCGGCCAGCGCACGGTAGCGCTCCTCGTGCTCCTTCTCGATCTGTGCCACCATGGTGAACAGTGCTGCGATCTGAGGGAAGCCCTCTTCTTTGGCCTCCTTAGCCATGCGGGGGTACATCTCGGTCCACTCGTCGTGCTCACCGCCTGCTGCCATGTCCAGACAAGTCAGGGTATCGGGGATCGCGCCGCCGCACAGCAGCTTGAACCAGATCTTTGCGTGCTCCTTCTCATTGCCGGCGGTCTCCTCAAAGATCGCGGCCAGCTGCTCGTAGCCTTCTTTTTTTGCCATGCTGGCAAAGAAGGTGTACTTGTTGCGTGCCTGGCTCTCGCCTGCAAACGCTTCCATCAGATTTTTCTCGGTTTTGGTACCCTTCAGTTCCATGATGCTCTCCTTTCAAAAACGGATCTTCTGTCAGGATCGACCGATCCCGGCTCTATCATTCAGCCCGGCGGTAATTTTTTCGCCTGCGGCTCAGGTTCTGAACAGAGTATACCATATTTTTTGATGGAAATCAAGAACGATTCCTATTTATTCTGAGAATATTTCTCAGTTATGCTGCTTCAGTGCACACACAGCAATGCTCAGGGCGCTCCACGCTGCCTGGTACATCAGCACCGTTGCCACCGAAAGCTCCCAGATGCTGCCTGCACTGGTGAGCAGCGCTGCAATGATAATGGAGAACAGCACCGAGACCATCTGTACCGTGGTGGCGCTGCTCTCGGCGTTCTGGGCCTGATCCGCAGCCTGCAGACCGCCGGTCAGGCTGGCAAACGCCTTGAGATGGATCATGCAGCAGGTATCCTCCGGGTCTTTCGGTGCGGCCTTGATGGCGTTGCACTGCTCCTGATCCAGCACGGTGATCATGCCTTCCGGCAGGCGGTATGCTTCGGTAATGTGGTGTGCAGTCAGACTGGGGTCCTGGCATGTGACCAGCAGGCGGATGTTCTCCTTTTGCAGCACGGCAAGGCCGCGGGCCACATTGCGCCCGCCCACATATTTCAGCACGAACATAGCGTGCAGATTGCCGGACACAGCCAGATACAAAATTTGCAGCTCGCCGTTCTTCGAGTGCTGCATCTCGTATTCCTCGTCCGGCAGTGGCACGCCCTCCTGCTCCAGATAGCGGCGGGTACCAATGAGAATGCGGTTGTTATCGCACCAGGCGGAAAAGCCCAGCCCATGGTGCTGCTCCAGATCCTTGACCGGGAACAGGATGTCTGTGCGTTCCTCAACGATCTGGCGGAACAGCCCCTTCAGGGTGCCGTGGCTCCCGTTCAGCACGCTGGCCGCGTACAAGATGGCGCGGTCGATGCGGCCGCCCTTGAAGATGCGGATATCCTCCAGCTGTGCGCTGTCGGCGGTGAACAGGTCGTCTGCATCGATCTGCAGCGTATCAATGCCGCCCAGCTGCTCAATGGCCTGCCAACCGGGCACGACTGCGCCCACAGCCGCAGCCGCACGCTGCAGCCGTAGCGAGGCAACGCCCGCAATCAGGGTAGAAGAAAGCGGTGCGCCCATGCACAGCACAGCGGCCATGGCAGCCGCCGCTTTGTTCCAGCCGGCACCTGCCAGCAGGAACAGCACACCGCTGAGCAGGGCAACGCCCAGCAGGATGTACGAAACTTTGCGTGCACGGCGCTCGCTTGCGCGTTCACTCAAGCTCTGCTCCACAAAGCCGTCAGCTTCCTTCATCGGGCGGCTCAGCAGCACCCAGGGGTCCTTCTGTTCCAGATCCCGTGCAAGGGCACGCAGCAGGTCTTTGTCCTTGGCGCGGTAGGCGCCCTCGAACTCCACACCATTGGTCACCAGCTCATAGCCGCCCTTGACAGCAGCCAGCATCACCCGGCTGCCCAGCAGCGCAAGGAACAGCCCCAGCGCGGCCATGCCGCTGAGCAGCGAGATGCCGGTGGTGCCGCGGTAAACATTTGCGTTCAGCATGGCTGTAACCGCCTGCACCAGCGCTGCTACTGCGGCCAGCGCCGGCATCGTCTCGGAAGAAGACCGTCCGCGCAGGCCGTTCAGGCCGTCGCGCAGCACCGGGAAGCCCACGCACAGGCTTGCTGCCAGCAGCAGCAGGTTTGCACCATAGAATGCCGCCGGGGCAGCATCCGGGTCCAGCGCCGCCATGGCGGGCAGCAGCCCATCCGATACCAAACCAAAATGCAGCAGCACCACAGCCAGAATGCCGCCTAGCACGCAGCGCAGCGTCAGCTCTGCACTCATACGGTGCAGCTTATCCACCGTAGCCTCCGGCTCGGGCAGCTCCGTTTCGGCATGTTCCTCCGGAGACACCGCGTCCTCCGCCTCAGCTTTCAGTTCCGGCTGTGGCGCAGCGGATGCCTTCTCCGGTGCCTGCTGCGGCTCTTCGCCGTCCAGCGGCAGCAGCGGCAGGCTCATGGTGTCCTCTTTTGCGGCAGGCTCCTCTGCCGGGGCCAAAGGTGCCTGCGGTGCGTCCTCGCTCTGCGCCTTGCCAAAGAAATCGGCCACCGGCTGCTTTTCCGGCTGCTCCGTTTTTTTCGGCTGCGGCACAGGTTCCGGCTGCAGCTCCGGTGCCGTCTCCTTTACCGCTGCAAACACAGCCGCGGGCAGCGGTGCACCGGACGGTTTCTTTTTGCTTTCAGCCGGTTCAGTTTCTGCTGCCGGGGCTGCTTCGGCCCTCGGTGCAGGCTTTTCCGGCTTCTGGTCGCTCAGGCCGTTGATCATCGCCTTGAGCTGTGCCATCTCCTGCTGCTCCTGCTCTTCCTGCGGCAGCAGCACCTCCGGCGCATTCTTGGGGTGCCGGAGAGGCTTTGCCGTGCTATGCTGCTCTGCGGGTCTTGCCGCCGGGACAGCGCTCTGCCGGGGTGTTTCCGGCTTCACTGCCGCCGGGGGTTCCGCCGTTTGCGGTGCAGATTTTTCCTCCGGCTTTTTGGCGGGTGCTTCCGGCTGTGCATCCTCTGCTTCCTTCTCCAGAAAAGGCCACGGGGCCAGTTCCTGTTCCGGGTCTGCCTCCGGCTTCAGCATCAGTTCCAGATCCGCTTCCGGCTCCGGCTGCGCATCCTCACCCAGCCGCACCTCACCGGTTGGCATTTCCTGCGGCTGCTCTGCTGCAGCTTCGTCAGTCTCCTGCTTTTCCTTACCACGGCCAAACAGGCCAAACCGTTTCTGCGGCTTTTCCTCCGGCTGGTTTTCGTCTCTCCGGGTCATCTCCTCCGGGATATCCACCGCCGTGGTGCTGAAAAAGGAGCGGAACTTTTCATCCGGGGTCATTTCCCGGCCATTATTTTTATCTTTCGGCATTCTTGTCCCTCCTGTAATTCAAATTGAGGTTCCGGCCCGAATGCCGGATCATGCCTGCTGTGCTGCGCGCTGGGACTGGATCTCGTACAGAATAATGCCCGCAGCCACCGACACGTTGTAGCTGTCCACACCGGTGCCCGGTGCTGCCATATCCAGCCGCACCACGCCGTCGCACAGCTTTTTCACCAGCTGCGAAACACCGCTGCCCTCGCTGCCCAGCACCAGTGCAATGGGGCCGGTCAGGTTGTTCCTGCGCAGAGACACGCCGTCCATATCGGCGCAGTAGACGAACACACCCTGCTCCTTCAGGCGGCGGATGGTCTCGCCGATGTTGGCCACACGAGCCACCGGCAGGCGTTCTGCGGCACCTGCGCTGGACTTGATGACGGTAGGCGTGACCGATGCGCCGCCGCGCTTTGGGATCACGATGCCATGCGCACCGCACAGCAGAGCACTGCGCATCACGGCACCCAGATTGTGCGGGTCTTCAATGCCATCGCTCAGCACCAGAAAAGGTGCCTCACCCTTGTCCTTGGCTGCTGCCATCAGGTCGTCTACCGTCACGTATTCGATCTCGCTGGCAAATGCCGCCACACCCTGATGGCTCTCGGTGCCGGTCATCAGGCGCAGCTTATTGGGGTGCACCCGCTTCACCGTGGCACCCGCATCCTTTGCCAATGCGGTATAGTAAGCCGCCACGGCCGGAGCCATGCCCTCAGCAATGAGCACGGTGTCCACGCCGGAACCGCTTTTCAGCAGTTCGGTCACCGGATTTTTGCCATAAACAAGGCTCTCGTTCTTCTGCAGCGGCTCTTCCGGGCTGCGGCGCGGACGGCGCGGCTGGTTCTTTTCTTCCATGATGATTTTCTCCTTCCGTTGTATCACCGGAAGGTGCTGTGCACACCCTCCAAAAGGCGCGCCGCACTCTGGGCCGCGCACCGGTATAGTCTGAAGATGATAACTCATCTTGAAGTATAGCATAAGCCGAACTTGTTTGCCAGCAAATTACCGTTTTTTATCCGCGTCCAGCAAAAGTTTTTCTGTTCGTGGTGCCGGAGACCGTTTCCGCTTTTTTGCAGAAATGTTCTGCCGCCCTGCATCAGCTTTACCCGGCTGCTGGGTAGATATCCCTCTGTTTTGCCGGAGAAAAAAGTTTTCCACAAAAACGCGGTATACAATCCGTAGAAGAGCGATTATTTTTCCACATGTTGAAAACCCTGTGGAGAAAGTTCAAAAGTCCAGCTTTAAAGCCTGTTTTGCCTGTGGAATTCCACACTTTCCACAAGGTTTTCCACTTTTTGGTTCGACCTTTTTTGATTTCCTGCGTACAATTTGTAGAATACAAGTCGGAAATATGACAATTTTTTGAACTGCATCCTGTCCGCTTTTGCCAAATTGCCCAATATCATTTTGACGAATGTGGATCTGTGTTGAAAATCCGTCCTTCATCACGCTTTCTGTCTTTCGGCCGCTTATTGCACATTATATGGAAATTTGTTGCATTCTATCGAATATACGCGCTTCTGGCAGTAACCCCCTGCACCCTGCCAGAAACAGAATCCCCGCATTGTTACAGGAAAAACACCGGTTTGGATTGATTTTGGCCGCTGTTTGGGGTATACTAATTCTGTAGGTTCGTTAAACCGTGCACAAAGCGGATATGAAACGAGCAAGACCCCAATGATTTTGTGGAGGTAATGAATAATGTTGGTAAATGCAACCGAAATGCT